>JAJEAC010000188.1 GCA_022824315.1 Silicimonas sp. | reverse complement strand
GTCGAGCAGAGTCGAAAGACGGCCATAGTGATCCGGTGGTCCCGCGTGGAAGGGCCATCGCTCAACGGATAAAAGGTACGCCGGGGATAACAGGCTGATGGTGCCCAAGAGTCCATATCGACGGCACCGTTTGGCACCTCGATGTCGGCTCATCTCATCCTGGGGCTGAAGCAGGTCCCAAGGGTACGGCTGTTCGCCGTTTAAAGAGGTACGTGAGCTGGGTTTAGAACGTCGTGAGACAGTTCGGTCCCTATCTGCCGTGGGTGCAGGATACTTGAGAGGAGTTGCCCCTAGTACGAGAGGACCGGGGTGAACGATCCACTGGTGGACCTGTTGTGGCGCCAGCCGCAGTGCAGGGTAGCTATGATCGGAAAGGATAACCGCTGAAGGCATCTAAGCGGGAAGCCCCCCTCGAAACAAGGTATCCCTGAGGGCCGTGCAAGACCAGCACGTCGATAGGCCGGATGTGCAAGCGCAGCAATGCGTTCAGCTGACCGGTACTAATTGCCCGATAGGCTTGATTTGATCCAGAAGCAGACTGGTTCGATCAGGAGCATGCCCCCTGACTTGGATGCTGAAAGTTCCTCTGGCTTGGTGGTCATAGCGCACGCAAAACACCCGATCCCATCCCGAACTCGGCCGTTAAGTGCTGCAGCGCCGATGGTACTGCGTCTTAAGGCGTGGGAGAGTAGGTCACTGCCAGGCCTGGCGAGCTTTCAGGGTATCTCTATGGCGATGGCGCGGTGAGAATCCGTCGCGCAGTTCAACAATCTCCTGCCGGCACAACGATGCGGGATCGAGCGTCCTCGAACCGACGTTTGCGACATGTGTCGTTGCGGCGCCCGCAGGCGCGCGTCGCGCCGGCTTCTGACACGGGCGGTTCGGGGCGGCATCCGGACGGGACGAAACCGGGCTAGCATGTCGTTCGTCCGTGGACTTCAAGTCGAACCTGTTTCCGGTGGCCGGCTGGCCGGAAGGCGTGCCTGGAAGCCGGAGTCCCGGTGCTGGCCGAAAAGCCGTTGGCCGATGGCATCGCGGAGGCCCGATCGCTGTTGCAAGCGTTACGGGTGAAGGGAGTGCCCGTGCTGGTTGGCCACCATCGCCGCCATTCACCTGTTGCCGAGTCGGCAAGAGACGTGATCAAGGGCGGTCGCATCGGTCTCGTCGTTGCCGTCAATGCCATGTTCTGGCTGGACAAGCACGATGGCACGATCACTATTTCAATGTCGAATGGCGTGGCAGGGCGGGGAGCGGGCCAATCTGCACCAACCTGATTCATGACATCGATCTGCTGTAGCATTTCTGTGGACCGATCGCATCCGTTCAGGCCAGGAGTGCACACAATGTTCGTGGCCTTGAGGTCGAGGACACAAGCGCCATGATCTTGGAATTCGCTTCCGGGGCACCTGGCTTCAGCCTGTGATGCCACGTCGGCACCCTGGAGCTGGGAACTGACGGCCGGCGAAAACCCGGTTTACCCTCGGACGGACCAGTTCTGCTGCCAGATCGCCGGAACCCGCGGGCGCCCCTTCGATTCCGGACCTCACTGTATGGACCCACGCCGGACCGGAAGGCTGGTGGTCACCGATCACGCACGAGCGGGTCACCGTGGCGCATGAGGATCCGATGGCTCTTCAATTCAAGCATGCATTTCCTCGACGTCATCAATTCCGGTGTGCCGCCGCGTGTCACGGTCGAGGACGGTCTGCGCAACATCGAGGTAATTGAAGCCATTAAGGCGGCCGCGAAGAACGGCCGCGCCAGGGAGATCGTTCCTTCCGGTCAGGGCGGTTGAAGATCGACTGTCATCGTGTCCGGCCATTTCTGGCGCGCCCGGCCCGGAAAGGCGGTGGTCTCGAAGACATTCGAGTTGTTGGCCGACTCGACTGCCTTGGAACGGAAAGATGCGAAGTGCGCCTAGATCGCCTCGCCCTCAACCTCGCGCTCAAGGCGCGAAATCGCGCCCGAGAGCCCTTCGCGGTTCGGGCTCAATTCTTCGACTGCGCGCAACGCCTCAAGCGCGTCTTCCGGGCGACCAATCTGCTCGAGTATGGCAGCCAGCCCGCTTATCGCCCCGAAATGCCTTGGGTTGAGCCTCAGGGTTTGCTGGATGTCGGCCAGCGACTGGCCGAACCGGCCGGTCTGAAAGTACGCCGTGGCGCGCGCGTTGTATCCTTCGGCAAAGTCCGGTGCGTGATCCACGAGGGCGGAAAAGTGTTCGATGGCAAGCCCGAAGTCGCCTTCTGCATGCGCCTTGCGCCCCCGCTCCAGCAGCAGGTCCATTGCCGGTGAGCCCGACTGCGACCAGATTCGATATATCTGCAATTCGATCTGCTGGACGGATTCAGGGCTTGCGGTTTGCAAGCTCTCGAAGAGCGCATCAAGTTCCGCATCGCCCGCATGTGCAGGGAAAAGCAGCGCGAGGCACGCGGCCACGGCCGCAACCGGGGGTTTGAGGTATTGGCGGATAAAGCGCATATGTTGATCCTAACCTATCGGCGGGCAGATTCGACCCCCAACACATTGAAGTGAGGAAAGACCCATGAGCGACGTTATCGATGAAGCGGTCAAGATGCTGAATTCCAAGCTGGACGGTGGATTTGACGGTACGGCGAAGTTTGTCATCGAGGACGAGGGCTCGATCTTGCTGGACGACGAAGGTGCACGGGCGGGTGACGACGAGGCGGAAGTGACAATGACCGCCGACGCCAACACGTTCCGTGACATCCTAGGAGGCGACCTGGATCCGACGGTTGCCTTCGCGTCCGGCAGGCTGAAGATCGACGGAGACATCGGCATCGCGATGAGGCTGGCCCCGGCACTGGCCTGACCATGGAGAACGCACCGTTTCGTGCCGATCTCGCCGAAGGCCCCGAAAGCGTTCGGGCCGTCTGGCGGCGTGGCAGGGACGGCTGCCGCATCCGTGTCGTCCTGTGGCCTGCTGAAGGGGGGAAGGGCTCGGTCCTCCTGTTTTCCGGGCGGACGGAATATGCTGAAAAATACGGTCGGGTCGCACGTGACCTGAACGGGGCGGGCTACGCGGTCGCCACGGTCGATTGGCGAGGGCAGGGCTTCTCGGACCGACTGACGGACGATGCGAGGCTCGGACATGTGGCAACCTTCCGGGATTTTCAGATGGACGTGGCGGAACTGGTCTCGACGGCGAGGGCTGACGGCCTGCCCGAACCCTGGTTCCTTCTCGCCCACTCCATGGGCGGTTGCATCGGTTTGAGGTCCCTGATCGAGGGATTGCCGGTCAGGAAGGCGGTGTTCTCGGCGCCGATGTGGGGATTCAAGATGCCGTTCTTCATCTGGCCGGTGGCGATCGTCCTGCCGCATCTCCTGGGGCCTCTTGGCATTGAACGCCGCTATGTCCCGGGGTCAGGTCCCGGCAACTACGTCACCGAGACGCGATTCGACACGAACCTGCTTACGTGCGACCAGGAGACATTCGCGCACATGGCCCATCAGCTGACGGAAGAGCCTGGCCTTGTGCTTGGCGGCCCTTCGACCGGATGGGTCGGCAGTGCCATCGCGGAACATCGCTGGCTTGCAAGGATGCCTCGGCCTGAACTTCCGGTCTTGACCGCCCTGGGCAGCGACGAGCGGGTCGTGTCGACGAGCGCCATTCACAGGATGCACGTCTCATGGCCATCCGCGCGGCTCTGCATCATCGAGGGCGCAAGGCATGAGGTGATGATGGAGGTGCCCGCGACACGAACGCGCTTCATGACGGATGCGCTTCAGTTTCTAGACGCAGACCAGACGGCGGACGCCGCAGTTCGAGGAGCCTGGCAAGCCTCTTCGTGACGCGTCTCGCTCCGGGACGTCACCCGGTGACCCGGTACGACACCCGTTTCACGTCCGCATCGGGGCCGGTCCTCTGCCGCCGGACCAGGAGCCGGTTGAGTGCGTTCACATATGCCTTGGCACTTGCCACTACGGTGTCCGTGTCCGCAGACTGGCCGGTGGCGATAAGGCCGTTTTCGTCCATTCGCACGCTGGCAGTTGCTTGGGCGTCCGTGCCTTCGGTCACGGCCTGCACCTGATAGAGCTGAAGCCGTGCCTTGTGGGGAAAGAGCTTCTTTACCGCGTTGAACGTCGCGTCGACCGGCCCATCGCCTTGGGCGGTGCCCCGTGTCTCCTCGCCGTCAATTTCGAGAATCAGGTCGGCGGACTGCGGCGCCTCGGTGCCGCAGATGACCCGAAGAAACTTGACCTTGATGCGGTCATTTACTTCACCGGTCTCCTGATCCCTCATCAGTGCGATCAGATCATCGTCGAAGACTTCCTTCTTGCGGTCGGCAAGTGCCTTGAAACGAACGAAAACGTCATTCAGCTGATTGTCTCCGGGATCAAAGCCCAATTCCCTCAACTTTGATCTCAGCGCCGCGCGGCCCGAATGCTTGCCCATCACGATGCTGGTTTCCGAAAGCCCGACATCCTCCGGGCGCATGATCTCGAACGTTTCGGCGTTTTTCAGCATTCCGTCCTGGTGAATGCCGCTCTCGTGAGCGAATGCATTCTTGCCGACGATGGCCTTGTTATACTGCACGGCAAAGCCGGATACGGTTGCCACGCGTCGCGAAACATGGATCAGTTTCGTGGTGTCGACGCCGGTCTTGAACGGCATGATGTCGCTGCGCACGCGCATTGCCATCACGACCTCCTCCAAGGCGGTGTTGCCGGCCCGCTCGCCCAGCCCGTTGATTGTGCATTCGATCTGTCGTGCGCCACCTTCAACCGCAGCCAAGGCGTTTGCCGTCGCCATGCCAAGGTCATTGTGGCAGTGGGTCGCGAAAACGACTTCGTCCGCCCCCGGCACCTCCTTGATCAGGCGCTTGATCAATCCGGCGCTCTCGCGGGGTGCCGTGTAGCCGACCGTGTCTGGGATATTGATCGTTGTGGCACCCGCCTTGATCGCGATCTCGACGACACGCGCGAGATAGTCCCATTCGGTCCGCGTCGCGTCCATCGGCGACCATTGGACATTGTCACAGAGATTGCGCGCATGGGTCACGGTTTCGTGGATTCGTGCCGCCATCTCGTCCTTCGAGAGCTTCGGAATGTCGCGATGCAGCGGGGACGTGCCAATGAAGGTATGGATTCGCGGCCGCTTGGCCTGCCGCACGGCCTCCCAGCAACGGTCGATGTCCTGGAAGTTCGCCCGTGCCAGCCCGCAGATCACGGCGCTTTGGGCAAGCCTGGATATTTCGCTCACGGCCTCGAAATCTCCCTCCGAGGCAATCGGAAACCCTGCCTCGATGATGTCAACGCCCATCTCGTCAAGAAGCCCGGCGATTTCGAGCTTTTCTGCATGGCTCATGGTTGCGCCGGGACTTTGTTCTCCATCCCGCAGCGTGGTGTCGAAAATCAGTACGTGTTCGCTGTCAGCCATCTTCCTGTCCTCGAATTGCTGGCATGTCGCCGGGTGCTGGCAGGAGTCGCCAAGAACCCTGTCGCCCTGGCCCCATGCTTGCAGGATCTGGCGGCAAGATGCGCACGGGCCACCCTGGGGTGGCCATGGCCATGATGCGGGGTGTGGCGCTTGTCGGCCCCTTCGCCAGATTGGTCGTATGCAAGATTGTCTCCCTAGTCTGTTTCCCGGCGCGAGGACATCCTCTGAGCGGTCGCGCCGGAAGGCGCGCTCAGAGGCGGCTAAGGAGAAGAAGCAGGCCGAATCGATCGGCACGCGAATGTGCGATATGGCTTGCCTGTTTCATGGATGGGGACGTTATTCGTTGCGGCGGCGGGTGTCAAAGGCCCAGTCGCACACGTTCGGCAACAAGTCTTGTGCCGCGTGCCGCGAAGACGCACGTCTTCCTTGCGGATGCAGACACCTGGCAAGACTTGTCCCATCGGTGGACGGCATCCAGAGCGGGACATCCGTGTTGATCCCGACATCGTGCGCGCCGATTGACATGGATTTTCTTTTTTTGGGCCCTTACCACAACCGCAACCTGGGATTGCCAAGGCGGCATTTTTTTCAAGGAGGGTGGCTCCGATGACGTGTAACGAATCAGGACCGGTGAAAGAGTCCGTCGAAGTCGAAATTCGGGCTGTGCGGGAACAGGATCGACCAGGTTGGTGCAAGCTGTTCGCCGGTTACGGCCAATTCTATGACCAGCAGTTAAGCGAGAAAGTCCTTGATCGGGTCTGGGGCTGGCTGATGGACGGAGACCACCCCACAAGCGGGCTGGTAGCGGTCAAGGATGGCCAGATCGTCGGCATTGCCCACTTTCGTCCTTATTTCCGCACTCTGACGGGAAGCTCTGCCTGCTTTCTTGACGATCTGTTTGTCGCGCCTTCCGAACGTGGTCGCGGAGTCGGTCGCCTGTTGATTGAAGCGATTTCCGTGCTTGCGGAGAAGGCAGGCTGGGACTTCGTGCGCTGGATGACGGCACAGGACAACCGTCAGGCACAACAACTCTACGATTCCGTTGCCGAAAAGACCGAATGGCTGACATATCAGCTCTCTCCGCAAACCGACCGCACGGCATGAATCGGAGCCAAGTGCCGTTTGCCCGCAATCGAGATTCGGCATCTGGTCGCGCGGCTGTCGCCGCGAAGAGTCCGCTTAATGAACGGGATGATCAAGAGATCCCGGGAACTCGCGCCAAGAGCCAATCCAGTGGTTTGGGCCATTCTGCGGCATGTTCCGGCCCATGGTGCTCTTGCGCATCTGTCGTTGTTCGGCGGATTGAGATGGTCCGACATCAAGTGGTGCGATTCGCTTGGAATAATGACCGTGCGACGGACATCTGACAGCATTTTCTCATGGCACTTCAATGCGGCGCTTGCACGCGCTGAATTGCCTGGCGAGGTGGCTTCCTGGATGACATCGAATGGCTTGGGTCTTGTGTTGGCCGGAATGGTCCCGGCAGCGCGACGCCCTGCCTGTCATTGAGAATGTCCGTTTGCGCCGAGCGGTATGACGTCCGCATTCGACGCCCAGCCGTTGGACGGAAGCGCCGTTGCAACGCTTTCCATATGGACCGTCAGCTTCAGTCGCTTTCGGCCGGGTTCGGGGCTGGCTCGTCCGTGCCGGCGGTCAGTGACCCGTTCTCCCAGATGCCGCTGAGCTCCACGCCGTTTTCGTAGCGCATCGTGCCCCGGCCATGGCGCTTGCCCGCTTTGAACGCGCCTTCGTAGACGCCGCCATTCGCGTATGTTGCGACCCCGTTTCCCTCGATCCTTCCCGCCTGCCACTCACCGGTATAGGTGTAGCCGTCGACTGTCCTGAGCGTGCCCGTTCCTTCGCGCTGGCCGTTCACGAAGGTGCCTTGGTAAACCGAGCCGTCCGTGTAGTGCCACACGCCCTCGCCCTCGCGCCGACCGTTCACCCACTCGCCTTCATAGGAATGACCCTCCTCGAAGACGATTTTGCCAATGCCGTGCATCTGGGCATCACTGAACTCGCCTTCGTAGACGGTGCCATTGGCATAGGTTACGGTTCCCTTGCCATTGATTGCGCCGTCACGCCACTCGCCTTGGTAGCTGCCTCCGTCGGCGTAGACGATCTTTCCGGTTCCGTGCGTCTTGTTGTCCTTGAAGGTGCCCGTGTAGACAGAGCCATCGGAATAGGTGACCTCGCCGACGCCTTCAATCTTGTCTGCAACCCACGTGCCCAAATACGTGTATCCGTCGATGGCGGTGAAGGTGCCTTGACCGTCGCGCATGTCGGCCGTGAACGTCCCCTCGTAGAGATCGCCGCTCGCATAAGTGACGCGACCTTCGCCGTGGCGTTTGCCCTCGAGAAACTGGCCTTCATAGACGTCACCATTCGGCTGTGTCAGGCGTCCGTCTCCGTGAAACTGACCCTTGGACCAGTCACCGTCATAGATCGTCCCGTCAGCCATGGCGAGCGATCCACTGCCGTCACGCAGGCCTCCGACAAACGTGCCGTCATAGATGGCGCCGTCCGCGTATTCGATGCGTCCTTGGCCATCCTTTTCGCCGTTTGACCATGCGCCTTCGTAGACGTAGCCGTTCGGCTGCTCCATCCGACCCTGTCCATGAGGCAAGGCGTCGACGAATTCTCCGACATAGCGCACTCCCGTGGCGTATTCGGCGACACCCCGACCGTTGATCTTGCCATCGCGCCACTCGCCGTCATACGTGCCGCCTTCCGCAAAGATGATTCTGCCGGTTCCTTCCGGCTTTCCGTTCACGAACTGGCCGATGTAGACCGCGCCGTTGCCGTAGCTTGCCTTGCCTTGGCCCTCGATCCGGCCATCCACCCATTCGCCTTCATAGACGTAGCCGTCAGGCAGCCGATACGTTCCCTGTCCGTGCTGTTTGCCGTTCTTGAACGTGCCTTCGTAGATGCCGCCATCGTCGTACTGCTTGGTGATGACTTCCTGGGCAAGCGCGCCTCCAGAGCTCGCGGCGGCGAACGGAAGAATGAGTCCCAATGCCAGCTTCATCGTGCACCTCAGTCGCGCCACCGGCCCGATGCGCGGTGGCCTGCCACTTGCTGGAAAGACTAGTTGAGAGGCGAATTGCCCGCAAACGCTTTTCCCTGCGTTGAGTCCTTGATCTGCAACATGGCCCGGCAATATCTCGTGGCGGGGTATTGCGTCCGGCTCTCGCGGGCCATAGTGCCGGAAGGCATGATTTCCGCCCCCCAAGCGAGGAAAGCGGGGGTATTGCGGTGTCCGGCCCTGCAGAAAGATCCTGTGGAGACGCATCATGGCACGAAGACTTCGCGTGACGCTGGCGCAATTGAACCCCACCGTCGGGGATTTCGCAGGCAATGCGGCGCTGGCGCGGTCAGCATGGGAACAAGGCCGTTCGGCGGGTGCCGACCTAGTGATGCTCACCGAGATGTTCATCACGGGCTACAACACGCAAGATCTTGTGATGAGGCCATCATTTGTGCGCGATGCCGAGGCACACCTCGACGCATTGCGCGTGGCCTGCGCAGACGGTCCGGCGCTCGGTATCGGCGGGCCACTGCACCAGGACGGGAAGCTCTACAACGCGTTTCACGTTTTCAAGGATGGCCGCGTGGTGCGCAGGAATCTCAAGCGCGAACTTCCGAACGAGACGGTATTCGACGAAGTCCGTGTCTTTGACCGGGGACCCTTGGCGGGCCCATTCGATCTCGGGGGCGTTCGCATCGGTGTGCCGATCTGCGAAGATGCGTGGCATGAAGACGTGCCCGAAGCGCTTGCGGAATCGGGGGCGGAGATTCTCCTTGTGCCGAACGGCTCACCCTATTGCAGGGAAAAGTTCGATACCCGCCTCAACCTCATGGTGGCGCGAGTCGTCGAGACCGGATTGCCGCTTGTCTATCTCAACATGATTGGGGGTCAGGACGATCAGGTATTCGATGGCGGCAGCTTCGTCCTGAATCCCGACCGTGAAATGGCGGTTCGGATGCCCTTCTTTGACGAGTCCGTGGTCCATGTGGATTTCGAGGAGCGGCGAAATGGCTGGCACGCACTGAAAGGCGAGTTCGCGCCGTGTCCGGATCCGTGGGAACTGGACTATCGTGCCATGGTCGAGGCTACCCGGGACTACGTCCGGAAAGCGGGGTTCTCGAAGGCGCTTCTCGGCCTGTCCGGTGGCGTCGACAGTGCAGTCGTTGCCTGCATTGCCGTGGACGCCCTCGGTCCCGAGAACGTGCGCTGCGTCATGATGCCTTCGGAATACACGAGCGGACAGTCTGTGGACGATGCGTCCGAAGTGGCAGCGGCGCTTGGCGTCCGGCTTGACACCGTGCCGATCGCTGCGCCGGTCGAGGCGACAGTGCAAGCCCTGGCACCACTTTTTGAGGGCAGGGAGCCGGACATCACGGAAGAGAACATCCAGTCACGACTGCGCGGGGTCATCCTCATGGCGCTTTCGAACAAGTTTGGCGAGATGCTGCTGACCACGGGCAACAAGTCGGAGGCGGCCGTCGGATATGCCACGATCTATGGCGACATGGCCGGCGGCTACAATCCGGTCAAGGATCTCTACAAGACGCGGGTCTTCGAGACCTGCCGCTGGCGCAATGCCAACCATCGGCCGTGGATGAAGGGACCGGCCGGGTCAGTGATTCCGCCGGTCGTGATCGAGAAGCCGCCGACGGCCGAACTGAGGGAAGGGCAGAAAGACAGCGATTCCCTGCCCGAATACGCCGATCTGGACGTGATCCTGACTGCCCTGATCGATGATGAAAGCCCGGTCGCCGAAGTGGTGGCACTGGGATTTGACCGCGAGATCGTCGAGCAGGTTGAGCAGCTCCTGTACCGCGCCGAGTACAAGCGCTTTCAGTCAGCGCCCGGCGTCCGGTTGACCGAGCGGTCCTTTTGGCTGGATCGGCGTTATCCGATCATCAACCGCTGGCGGGATCCGTCTTGACGCGACGGTGTCGCCTGTCTCCGGCGATGCCTGATTGTCGGCCGAGGCGCGACGGATTCCTTGTCCGGCCATGGCAGCGGAGCCGACCGGTCAATTGATGGTGGGGAATTGGGTGCCCAAGGGCAAACCGACTTGTTGCCGCCGCCTCCTGTGCCTAGATGGGGGCCATGAGGAGACTGATTCCATTCGTCAAATCCCCGCCCGTCGTGTCCGTGCTAAAGCTTCACGGCGTGATTGCCGCGCGAACGCGTGGCACGCTCAACGACTCGAACCTGGCGGGTCTTGTCGAAAAGGCGTTCACAAAGGGCAAGCCAGCTGCCGTGGCGCTTTCCATCAATTCGCCCGGGGGAAGTCCGGCGCAGTCGTCACTGATTTCGGCACGCATTCGGCGGCTTGCCGAGGAGAAGGGCGTCAAGGTCTATGCCTTTGTCGAGGACGTAGCGGCTTCGGGCGGGTATTACATTGCCAGCGCGGCGGACGAAATTTGGGTGGACCGGCATTCGATCATCGGATCGATCGGGGTCATTTCGGCCGGCTTCGGCCTGAAGGACTTCATCGAGCGTCACGGAATAGAGCGCCGCGTCTATACCGCAGGCGAGACGAAGAGCATGCTGGACTCGTTCCAGGCAGAGAAGCCGGAAGACGTTAAGCGCTTGAAGGTGCTGCAGGAGCACATTCACGCCGGATTCATCGAACACGTGAAATCCCGACGAGGCGCGCGCCTGAACGAGGACGAGGACCTCTTCAACGGAGACATCTGGGTGGGCTCGGCGACCCTTCCCACGGGCCTTGTCGACGGGGTTGGACATCTCGTGCCGAAGATGAAGGAGGTCTTCGGCGAAAAGGTCGTTCTCAGGCGTTACGCGCAGCGTCGTCCGTTTCTCCATCGGTTCGGCGTGGGACTTGCAGCAGACGCGATGTCCGAGGTCGAGGACCGTCTGGCTTTCCGGCGCTTTGGGGTCTGAGCCCATGATGCTGAAGATCGTCACGATCTTTCTGATCTTCATTGCCTTGCTTGCGATATTTGGGAAGCTCCGCCTTCTGCTGCCACGCAGCATGAGGGGAATTGCACGAAAGTGCGCCGGTTGCGGGCGATACCGGATTGGCAAGGGACCGTGCCCCTGCGGAAGAGCCTGACGCTTGGTATGGATCACCGGTGCGGCCGGACTGGCGATCCTGCTTCTGGCAGGCGACCTTCTGGTGCGTGGCGCCGTTGGCGCCTCGCCGCGCCTACGGATTCCGGCTTTTGTCGTTAGCCTGACGGTCGTCGCGCTCGGCACGTCCGCCCCGGAACTGCTGCTGTCGATTCAGGCGGTGTTCGGCGGTGCGCCGGGACTCGCGCTCGGAAATGTCGTTGGTTCAAACACCGCGAACGTACTTTTGGTTCTGGGCGTGCCCGCATTGATTTCACGGCTGCGGACCAAGGGGATCGACTGCCGAAAGAGCTACGTGACCATGCTTGGCGTCAGCGCCGTGTTCTTCCTGCTTTGCGTGATCGGGCCTCTCAACTGGGTCCATGGCGTCATTCTTCTCGTGATCCTGGTCCTGGTCGTGTCCGATCAGGTTCGGCATGCCGCCAGGCATCGTTGCGTGGCAGGCCTTCAGCCGGTCGCAGCGCCGGAGACGCAGATGCGGTTGCGGACCATTGCGCTCTTCCTGGTGCTCGGCATTGCCTGCCTTCCCTTGGGTGCCGGGCTGCTTGTCGATGCTGCGGTGGAGATGGCGGGCATCTTCGGAGTGTCCGACAGCGCAATCGGCCTGACCATTGTGGCCATTGGCACATCGCTGCCCGAACTTGCCACCACGACGATGGCCGCCGTGCGCAGAAACGCGGACGTGGCACTTGGCAACGTCATCGGTTCGAACATCTTCAACCTTCTGCTGATCGCCGGGGGTGCGGCGCTGTTCGGCACGATTCCGGTACCTCGGGAGTTCTTGGCCTTTGACCTATGGTGCATGCTTGGCGCATCGGTGCTGCTCGTTCCGTTCGTGTTTTTTCGCAGATGGGAGTTGACGCGCCGTTTCGGCGTGCTGTTCACGTCTCTATATGTCGTATACGTGATCCTGGTGGTGCTGCACGGATGAATGGTCAGGCACTCGTGACAGGCGCAGGCAGGCGCCTTGGGCGCGCGATGGCGCTCTATCTCGCCAGGCGCGGGCTGGATGTAGTCGTGCATTGCCACAGATCGAGGGACGAAGCCAACGCTGTCGCGGCCGCGGCACGCGATCTGGACGTGAAGTCCGTGGTGCTGTTGGCCGATCTGACCGTCGAGGAGCAAATGCAGGGTTTGGTCCCGAATGCCGTCGAGGCTCTCGGTGGTCCGCTTACCGTGCTCGTCAATTCCGCATCGATTTTCGAACACGACACGGTTCACACCTGCACGCGCGAGAGTTGGGACCGGCACATCGAGTCGAATCTCCGGGCCCCGTTCGTCCTGACTCAGACGTTTGCCGAACAGGCTCCGGCACCGGAAATCTGCGGGGAGCGGGACGAAACCACGGCCCGGGCGCTGATCGTCAACGTCATTGATCAGCGCGTGAGAAGACTCACGCCGCATTTCGCTTCCTACACGATCGCCAAGTCCGCCCTCTGGACGTTGACCCGGACGTCGGCCCAAGCGTTGGCGCCTGCCATCCGCGTCAACGCGATCGGGCCAGGGCCGACCCTGCAAGGGGCGCGCCAATCGCGCGAGCACTTCGCGAACCAGCGTCGGAACACCATCCTGAACAGGGGGAGCGATGTTGCGGACGTGACTGGGGCGCTTGGGTTTTTTCTGGATGCGCCGAGCGTGACAGGACAGATGCTCTGCCCCGACGGTGGCCAGCACCTGGCTTGGGAAACGCCTGATATCCTGGGCGTGGAATGACCGGGGACTTGCCGAACCTGCCATGAGTTGTGCACCGCAGCGACGGGCTGTCACGCAGATGTTACAAAATCTTCAATGTTATCAATGTATTGGCGAGGGAATAAAAAATACCCTTTGAAATCAAGGCATTGCAAGATCGCACAAAATTTGGGCATTTTCGCGAAAGGTGCTGAAATCAAGGGGGAAATCCTCGACCGCCGCAAGTTTTCCGCAAAGATATCCCCAAGTTTCGTGGACAGCTTTTTTGTTGCTTTGAAATTCAACTTGTGCAGCGTGTCCGGGACCATGGTTGAAAGATCGAGACCATCGCCCGTTCGAGGGTATTCAGCCATCAAGGCCAGCCTGAAGACTCTTGATGCGAGTCCCGGAGTCTATCGGATGCTCGACGAAAGGGGGTCCGTGCTTTACGTGGGCAAAGCGCGAAACCTGAAGGCGAGGGTGTCGTCCTATGCCCGGCCGAGCGGACATTCGCCCAGGATCACGCGGATGATCCGGGAGACGGCGTCGATGATGTTCCTGACGACTCGGACCGAGACCGAGGCCCTGCTGCTCGAGCAGAATCTCATCAAGCAACTCAAGCCGCGCTACAACGTGCTGCTTCGGGACGACAAGTCGTTTCCGAACATTCTCGTGACCAAGAATCATGCCTTTCCGCAGATCAAGAAGCACAGGGGCGCACGGAAGGAAAAGGGCGACTATTACGGGCCCTTTGCCAGCGCCGGAGCCGTGAACCGGACGATCAACCAGCTGCAGAAGGTTTTCCTGTTGAGGAATTGCTCGGATGCCACCTTCGATAGCCGCACACGACCCTGCCTGCTCTACCAGATCAAGCGCTGCAGCGGACCCTGCGTGGGCAAGGTCACGGAAAAGGAGTACTTCGCCCTCGCTCGGGATGCCGAGCGCTTCCTGCAGGGCCGTACGACCATGGTCCAGGAGCGACTCGCCGAGAAGATGCAGACAGCTTCGGAGGCGCTCGAATTCGAAACGGCCGCTGCGCTCCGTGACCGGCTGAAGGCTCTCACCTTCGTGCAGGGCAGCCAGGCCGTGAACCCCGCCGGAGTGGTCGAGGCGGATGTCATTGCGCTTCACGTCGAGGGCGGACAGGCTTGCGTTCAGGTCTTCTTCATTCGTGCCAACCAGAACTGGGGCAACAGCGATTTCTTTCCACGCACCGGATCGGGAGCCGAGGCGGCGGAGATCATGCAGGCTTTTGTCGGCCAGTTCTATGACAAGAAGGAGCCGCCCCGCCTGATCCTGCTCTCCGACGGAATTGAGGATGCGGATCTCATGGCAGCCGCATTGTCGGAAAAATCGGGTCGAAGAGTCGTGATTTCCGTTCCGCAACGCGGCGAGAAGAAGGAGCTTGTGGCTGGCGCGCTACGTAACGCCCGCGAGAGCCTGGCCCGCAAGATGTCCGAATCCGCCACGCAGGAGAAGCTCCTGAAAGACCTTGCGAAGGCCTTCGACCTCGATGTCGACCTGCAGCGCATCGAGGTCTATGACAACAGCCACATTCAGGGTGCACACGCAGTCGGCAGCATGATCGTCGCGGGCAAAGAGGGGTTCATTCGGAGCCAGTTTCGCAAGTTCAACATCAAGGATTCTGAACTGGCGCCAGGTGATGACTTCGCGATGATGCGCGAAGTGCTGACCCGTCGCTTCAAGCGGCTTCTCAAGGAAAATTCCGACCGACAGACGGATGCCTGGCCGGATCTGCTCCTGATTGACGGAGGCGACGGGCAGGTGAGCGCGGTTCATGATGTTCTCACGGAGCTTGGCGTCGACGACATGCCTGTGGTGGGTGTCGCAAAGGGCGTCGATCGCAATGCGGGCAAGGAAGAGTTTCATCGCAAGGGGGCCCGGCCATTTGCGTTGAAGCGCGGCGATCCCGTTCTCTACTTGGTGCAGCGCATGCGCGACGAGGCGCACCGCTTTGCCATCGGCGCCCACCGGCAGAAGCGCTCACGGGCTATCGGGGCAACGCCTCTGGACGATGTGCCAGGCGTGGGCGCCGTCCGGAAACGCGCCCTTTTGGCGCATTTCGGTTCGGCCAAGGCGGTGAGCCGCGCCGGACTGGCGGATCTCAAGGCCGTCGAGGGCATTTCGGCCAGAACGGCCGAGACCATCTACGACTTCTTTCACGAACGGGGCTGAAGCGCTGCCGACCTCGATGGAACAGGCGCCGGCCCAGCGGCTGCGATGCGGGCACTTCCCAAATGTGCGCCTTGGGACTAAGTCTTGAACATGACCCTTACGATCCCGAACGTGCTGACGTTGCTGCGGCTTTTGGCGGCCCCGGGCGTCGGCGTGATGTTCCTGTATTTCGCGCGTCCTTGGGCGGATTGGCTTGCGTTCTTTCTTTTCGTGGGCGCTGCCGTCACAGATTTCGTTGACGGCTACCTTGCACGGCGTTGGAAGCAGGAAACCAGATTCGGTTCAATGCTCGACCCGATTGCCGACAAGGCCATGGTTGTCATCGCGCTGTTGGTGATCACGGCGCAGTCCGGCCTGAATGCCTGGATCCTGCTGCCTGCAACTGCGATCGTGTTCCGGGAGATTTTCGTTTCGGGGCTGCGGGAGTTTCTTGGCGACGCGGCCGGGGCGCTCACTGTCACATGGGTCGCAAAGCTGAAGACCGCAGCGCAAATGATCGCCATTGCGGTTCTGTTCGCTTCGGGAGCCTTTTCTCACATGTTCGAAGGCGACGCCGGAGGTTACGCGTCGCAGGCAGAGCAACTCGTCCGGATCGCCGCGGACGGCACGTGGTGGGTCGGTGTGGCACTGCTCTGGGTCGCGGCGGTTCTGACTCTCGTTTCGGGAATTGACTATTTTCGCAAGGGGCTGCCCTACCTGAGGGACGGACAATGATCGAAGTGCTCTACTTTGCCTGGCTTCGAGAACGCGTCGGAGAGCGTTCGGAAATGATAGAAACCGGTGCCGCCACCGTCGCGGAGCTGGTGAATGAGCTCCGGGCGCGCAGCGAGGCGCATGCATTGGCCTTTTCCGACATGACGTCGGTTCGCGTGGCGATTGACCAAGGCATGGCAGACATGGACGCGCCGCTGGCCGGAGCGCGTGAAGTGGCGTTCTTTCCGCCGATGACGGGCGGATGACCGTCAGCATCCAGTCAACCCCCTTTGACATGGGCGCCGAAGTCCGGCGCTTTGCGGAATCGGTTTCGGGCGCCGGTGCCGTCGTGACTTTTTCGGGCTTGGTGCGAGATGATGACGGAAAGCTCACGGCAATGGAGATCGAGCACTATCCTGCCATGACTGAAAAGGCCGTGGAGAAGATTCGCAAGGAAGCAATGGATCGTTGGTCGCTCTTGGGCGCCGTCGTCATCCACCGCTACGGACAGCTTGAGCCCGGCGAACAGATCATGATGGTTGCCACGGCCGCGCGCCATCGCGCCGACGCCTTCATGGCGGCGGAATTCCTGATGGATTATCTGAAATCCCGTGCGCCGTTCTGGAAAAAGGAAATCGGACCCGATGGAGAGAAATGGGTTGCGGCCAGAGATGAGGACGAGGACGCGCTCGCCCGTTGGTGACAGGAGGCGCAGGAGCTGGGACGCCGCCGGAATGAGGGCGTGTCTCGACGACCGAGATTGAGACGGCATGTGCCGCGCATGATCCCGTGTGCATCCGCGATCCGCTGACGGGCGTTTCAAATCGGGAATCGCTTCGCTACTCCTGCCTCATGGTCGATCACCTTCCAATCAACGACGTGTTGCCGCAACTGACGGATGCGTTGGCAAGGCAGCGACAGGCCGTGCTCCGAGCGCCGCCGGGTGCAGGAAAGACGACGCGCGTACCGCTCGCCCTGCTCGAATCGGGCCTGACCCAAGGTCGCATCGTCATGCTTGAACCGAGACGGCTGGCAACACGCGCTGCGGCGCGAACCATGGCCGCCACACTCTCCGAGAGTGTCGGCCAGACTGTCGGCTATCGAATTCGAGGCGAGGCGCGCGTTTCGAGAGCGACCAGGATCGAGGTGGTTACCGAGGGCATCCTGACCCGCATGATTCAGGCAGATCCCGGCCTCGAGGGGATTGGGGCCCTGATCTTCGACGAGTTTCATGAGCGATCGCTCAATACGGATCTGGGCCTCGCGCTGGCCCTCGAATGTCGTGCGGCCCTTCGCGAAGACCTGCTTCTTCTGATCATGTCCGCCACCATTGATGCCGCGCCTGTGGCGGCATTGATGGGAGATGCCCCAATCATCACGTCGGACGGCCGAAGCCATCCAGTTGAAACCCGCTGGCTGGACCGACCTCGGCACGGTCCGGTTGAGCCAGGCATGGTGGCCTTGATCAAGATGGCCGTTACCGAGACAAAGGGAGGCATTCTGGCATTTCTGCCCGGCGAAAGAGAGATTCGCAGCGTCATTGCCGCGCTTGAGTTGCCGGACATCGCGATCCTGCCGCTCTATGGGTCACTTCCGTTCGCCGAACAGAACAGGGCGCTTGGACGGACGGACATGCGCAAGCTCGTGCTGGCTACTTCCATCGCCGAGACTTCGCTGACGATCCCCGATATCGGTGTCGTGATTGACAGTGGATACACGCGCCGTGCGCGCTTTGACCCAGGATCCGGCATGTCACGCCTGGTTACCGAACGCGTCACCCGTGCCGAGGCCGAGCAACGCACGGGTCGCGCGGGCCGGGTCGCGGACGGGATCTGCTACCGCCTCTGGACCAAGGGTGAGGCGGGTGCGCAGGCGCAATTTCCTCCTCCCGAAATTGAAACCGGCGACCTCGCCGGGCTCGCGCTTGAGCTTGCCGAATGGGGCACCTCCGAGCTGTCCTTCCTGACACCTCCGCCGGATGGGTCGCTTTCGGATGCGAGGGCGCTTCTTGTCGAGCTTGGCGCCTTGGAAGGGACGCGCATCACCGATCACGGTCGTGCCCTTGCCCGTTTGCCGCTGCATCCCCGGCTTGGCCACATGCTGGCGCTCGCGGGAAAGTCCGCGGCTCCGCTGGCCGCATTGCTGTCCGACCGTGACCCGCTCAGAACTGCCGGGGCCGATCTTTCGATCCGCCTCGACGCGCTTGTGTCCCGGCGTCGCGACCCGGCCCTCGACCGGATCCGCGCGGAATCATCCAGGCTCTCCAGGGTCGCGCCCGTTACCCGAATTTCCGACCCGTCGGCGCAGGCGGCCTTGGCTTACCCGGATCGCATCGCGCTGCGACGCAAGGGCCGAAATCCGCGTTGGCTTCTCTCTGGAGGCAAAGGGGTGAGAATGGATGCGGGCGATCCTCTGGCGGGGATCCCGCTTCTGGTCGTTGTCGGTACCGATGGTCATCCGACCGAGGCTACCGTTCGCACCGCGCTTCCCGTTTCGGAGAGCACGTTGCGGGATGTCCTCGGAGATCGCATGACGTGGCATCGGACGGTGCGCTGGTCTCGTTCTTCAGGGCGTGTCGTTGCTGTGGAAGAAGAGCGTCTTGGGGCAATTGTCCTTTCGTCCCGGCGGTGGAAGGATGCGCCCCGTGCCGAGCTTTCCCGCGCGATGCTGGACGGCATCAGGCTCCTTGGCCTGTCAATGTCACCGACCGCCCGCCAGCTGCAGGCACGCGTGACGGCGCTTCGTGCATCGGGTCACGACTTGCCGGACATGTCGGACGAAACTCTGCTCGACTCGCTTGAAGGCTGGCTTCTCCCGCATTTGGGTGACGTTCGCACCGCTTCTGGCTGGAAGGCCTTTGACGTGTCGCACAGTCTTCGCGCAATGCTCGACTGGCAGCAACTGCAGGTCCTCGACCGGGAGGCGCCGCCGACTTTCGAGACACCGCACGGCCGGAACGTCACGGTAGACTACACGGCCCCGACTCCGGAAGTCAGGCTTCGAGTCCAGGAACTCTTCGGCACTCGGCATCATCCTTCGGTTGCAGGCCGGCCGCTCTGCGTCACGTTGCTGTCGCCGGCTGGCCGCCCGGTCCAGACCACGACGGATCTGCCCGGATTCTGGGCAAGCTCCTATGCCGACGTCCGCAAGGAAATGAAGGGCCGGTATCCAAAGCATCATTGGCCTGAAGATCCCGTTGCGGCCGTGCCCGGCCCGAAGACAAGGCGTCGCGGATGACCGGGTTCGCCTTGAGCCGGATCGAACTCCCAAAGTTCCGACCTTGTCGAGTGTCTGGACACTCATCCCGGCGCACGTCAAATTTCGCCGCACGATGACGGACGGCACCAGAACACTGGCAAGTGCCCTGCTGGAGGGTGACAGGCGTGCATTGGCGCGCGCCATCACACTTGTCGAAAGCGGCCGCGAAGACCACAGGGCGCGCGCCGAGGAATTGCTAGATGCCCTTGCGGAGGCCGGCAGGCAGTCCTTGCGCATCGGGCTTTCCGGCACGCCCGGGGCCGGAAAGTCGACGTTCATCGAGGCATTCGGTTGCATGTTGACTGAGCAGGGCATGCGCGTTGCCGTCCTCGCGGTGGATCCGTCCTCGGTTCGGTCGGGGGGATCGATCCTTGGCGACAAGACGCGGATGGAGCGGCTTTCGCGTCAGCCCGGGGCCTTCATACGTCCGTCGCCAAGCCAGTCACATCTTGGCGGGACTGCCCAGCGCACGAAGGATGCCGTCGCGCTTTGCGAGGCGACAGGCTTTGACGTGGTCATGATTGAAACAGTGGGCGTCGGCCAGTCCGAAACCGCTGTGGCGGACATGTCGGACATTTTTGTCCTCCTGATAGCGCCGGGTGGCGGGGACGAACTCCAGGGCGTGAAGCGTGGCATAATGGAAATCGCGGACCTGATTCTCGTGAACAAGGCGGACGGAGACTTGAAGCCCGCCGCTGGCCGGACAGTCGCGGACTATTCCAGCGCACTCCGGCTTCTCAGGCAGCGAAAGGGCGATCCGCAGGACTTTCCGAAGGCCACGCCCGTTTCCGCGCTTGAAGAGACGGGATTGCGTGAGGCCTGGGATGAGATCACGGCGCTGGCCGAGTTCCGCAAGGCCAGCGGATTCTGGGACGAGCGACGCAGTGAGCAGGCTTGTCGCTGGTTCGAGGACGAGGTGCGTGGGGGACTGCTTCGCCATTTCGAGGCAGACCGAAAGTCCGAAAGGGCAATGCAGGCGCTTCGGAGCGCCGTTGCAGATGGCACCCGTGCCCCTGGCGCGGCGGCCAGAGAGGTACTGTCCCGCCTCGGGCCGACGGCAGGTTCCTGAAGGGCGACACGGCAATCGGGACATGGAGGTCCGGTCGCACGGAATCGCGCGCGCGTTTCAAGGCTTGACGGTTGGGCGGCGGCGGCCTATCACCCCCGGACGGATTCCCGGGCAGCGCTGATGGCACTGCCCGTTTGCCTTGAGGAGGGCCCAGCGCCTTCTGAACCTGATCAGGAGATGGCCCATGTCGCGTCGCTGCGAATTGACCGGAAAAGGTCCGATGGTCGGCAACAATGTCAGCCACGCCAACAACAGGACCAAGCGCAGGTTCCTGCCGAACCTGACGGAGACGGCGCTGATGTCCGAGACGCTCGGCCGGACCTTTCGTCTGAAGGTGTCCGCGGCAGCACTGCGCACCGTTGATCACAAGGGCGGTCTGGACGCGTTTCTCATGAAGGCGAAGGATGCCGACCTGAGCGACAAGGCGCGGCGGATCAAGAAGGAGATCCGGAGCGCTCAGCCCGCCACCTGAGGCGGAGACGCCTCGTCTGCAGACAGCACTGGTCCGGCGATGCGAATCGAGGCGCTGTCTGAATTGCTTGTGACCAGTTTGTCGAACTCACCGCCGGACAGATTCGAGAGAGCCCGGATCTTGCGGCCCTCCCCGGATCGCCAAACTTCGGCACCTTGCCAGATCGGCTTCCACAACTCGCGGGCTACGAACGTCGCAACTGATCGACACTTGTGCAGCCGACTTCAAAGGGTCGGCACTGCACGCGACTTTGAGCGGGCGGTCAGGGCATTCAAGAATGAGGCGCTTCCCGTGCCGGCGTCCGTTATGTCGGCAAATCACTCGACGGATCGCGGCAGTCGGGTTGAGATGCTCGTGCAAGACTAGATCGGTTCTGGCGGTTGAGCGAGAAACGTGGAGGAGGCAGGCTGTGGTTGGTTCAGGACCACCGTCTCAGGTGAATGGATTCACCAGCTGAAGCTGTCCCTCGACAATGAGCCCATCCTGCATGTCCTCGGTCCAAAGCTTGGTACAGCCCGCAATCAATGCGGCGGCGACGATCATCGCGTCATTGACGGAGAAACCGTAGCGTGCCGAAAGTGCGCGTCCAGCATCATGCGTCTGTACCGTAATCGCCTCGACCGTGCACAGGGTTCGGATACCCGCCAGGAAGGCGTCCACCTCGCCCCAATCGAAACCGGCCTTGCGGCGACAGTTTGCCATTGCCTCGTTCAGCACTTGCACGCTGATGCAGGGCCCACGCCCCAGGATCACCTCCGCACGATCAGCCTTTGGGCCGTCATCCAAAAGGTAAAGGACAACATTCGTGTCAGCGAACTCAGCACTCATTCGCGGCGTCGCGGCTCAAGCGTTTGGCGACAGGCAACCTGCCCCGGAAGCGATGCAGTCCTTCGAGCACTTCGTCGGCTCGAGGTTGGCGCCGTACCTTCAGATTGCCCTTGTCCGCTATGAGGTCGATTTGATCGCCTTCCTGCAGGCCCAGCTCGCGCACCAACTTCGCAGGCAGTCGGACAGCGAGGGAATTGCCCCACTTTGCAACCTGCATGTAGCCCTCCAAGTCAAAGGATATACATTCGAAAATGTATATCCTAGTGAGGCTGAACGCAATCCGGAAATCGACCGTCGGCTTCCGACGTCACGAGACCCGCAGAAGCGCCAGGTCGCGCGTCTCGCGGTCTGACGCTCCGGAAGCGGCGGCCTGTCTCCCCAGGCAGATATTCCCGGGCAGCGCCAATGGCACTGCCCGATTGCCTTGAGGGGGGCCTAGCGCCTACCGCACCTGATCAGGAGATGACCCATGTCGCGTCGCTGCGAATTGACCGGAAAAGGTCCGATGGTCGGCAACAATATCAGCCACGCCAACAACGAGATCAAGCGGTGGCTCCCGCCGAACCAGTCGGAGACGGCGCTGGCGTCCGAGACGCCTGGCCGGACCTTTCGGCTGAAGGTGTCCGCGACAGCGCTGCGCACCGTCGATCACAAGGGTGGTCTGGACGCGCATCTCATGGAGGCGAAGGATGCTGAGCTGAGCGACGAGGCGCGGTGCAAGACGGACATCCCGAGCGCCCAGCCCGCCACCTGAGGCGGAGACGCCTCGTCTGCAGACAGCGCCTATCCGTCGATTCGAATCACCGCGTTCTTCGGATCGTAGGGGCTGTCATCCGTCACTTCCGCATTCCAGAGCTTGTCCTGCATCCTGACCTTCAGCCGGGTCCCTGGCTGCGCCTGCTCCGGCGCGACATATCCCATTGCAATCGACTTGCCGAAGTGCACCGAGTATCCGCCGGAGGTCAGGCGTCCGACCCTCCTCTCGCCCGAATACAGCGCTTCACGTCCCCACGGATCGGCGTCCTCCGGTCCGTCAACCAGCAGCGTGACGCACCTGAACCGGACGCCGGTCTCCATCATCCTCGCCTTGCCGTGGAAGTCCTTTTTGAAATCGACGAAACGGTCCAGGCCCGCTTCAAGGGGCGTTGCATCGCGACCGAGCTCGGTCCCGAAGGCACGATAGGACTTTTCCTGCCGGAGCCAGTTCTGGGCTCGCGCTCCGACGAGTTTCATGCCCTGCGGTGCACCGGCTTCCACCAACCGGTCCCAGAGATGGTTCTGCATCTCGATCGGATGATGGAGTTCCCAGCCCAGTTCCCCCGTGTAGGCCACGCGCGCGGCAAGCGTCGGGCACATCCCGAATTCGACCTGCCGCAACGAGAGCCACGGGAACCGGGCGTTAGACAGGGCCGCGTCGGGATCCTGATCGCGAATCAGGTCCCTGAGAACCTCCCGGGATTTCGGTCCGGCAATGGCGAACACGCCCAGCCGGGCCGTCCAGTCCTCGACGTTGATCCGGCCAAGTTCCGCTTCCCTGTCCTCGACAGCCTTCAGGAGAAAGTCCCTGTCATACGCATGCCAGGCTCCGGCAGAGACAAGCAGGAAGCGATCATCTGCCTCGCGCATGATCGTGTATTCTGAACGCGTCGTACCGTGTGAGGTAAGCGCATAGGTCAATCCGACCCGCCCGGTTCGGGGCAGCCTGTTGCAGGTGAACCAGTCGAGGAATGCCGCCGCGCCGGGTCCGTGAACCACGTGCTTGGAAAACGCGGTGGCATCGATCAGGCCGACACCTTCCCGGATCGCCTTGGCTTCGTCGACCGCATGCTGCCACCATGCACCCCGCCGGAAACTCCGGGCGTCGTGGTCGAGACTGTCCGGTGCGTTCTCCGGGCCGTAGTAGTTCGGGCGTTCCCAGCCGTTGACCTGGCCGAACTGTGCGCCTGCCGCCTTCTGTCGATCATATGCCGGCGCAGTGCGGAGCGGCCGACAGGCTTCGCGTTCCTCGTCCGGGTGATGCAGAATGTAGACGTGCGAATAGCACTCCTCGTTCTTTCGCATCGCGTATTCGGTGGTCATCCACGGGCCGTACCGTTTCGGATCGAGGCTTGCCATGTCGATTTCGGCCTCGCCTTCGACCATCAGCTGGGCAAGGTATTGACCGGTACCGCCCGCCGCGGTGATGCCGAAGGAGAAGCCCTCCGCAAGCCACATGTTGCGAAGTCCCGGCGCGGGGCCAAGCAGGGGATTGCCATCCGGCGTGTAACAGATCGGGCCATTGAAGTCGTCCTTGAGGCCAACGGTTTCCGAAGAGGGAATCCGATGGATCATGGACATGTATTCCTCTTCGATTCGCTCCAGGTCGAGCGGGAAGAGGTCGGCCCGGAAGCTGTCAGGACAGCCGAATTCGAAGCGGGCAGGCGCGTTTCGTTCGTAGGGGCCGAGAATCCAGCCGCCACGTTCCTCGCGCACATACCACCGTGCGTCGGCGTCTCTCAGCACGGGATGTTCGGGCTGCGTCTTGCGGTACTCCACAAGCGCTGGATCCGGTTCCGTGACGATGTACTGATGTTCCACGGGGATTGCCGGGATCTTGATGCCAAGCAGCCGGGCCGTCCGTTGCGCATGATTGCCCGTAGCCGTGACGACATGTTCGGCACGGATGGCAACCTGTTCGCCGGAGGGCAACAGGTTGCCGCCCTTTTCCGCCATCTTCGTGGCTTGCACCGTCCAGCACTCGCCGTCCCAGGCGTAGCTGTCGACCTGCCACTTCCGTTCGATGGCAGCACCGTGCGCACGGGCGCCCTTGGCCATCGCCTGAGTCACGTCGGCGGGATTTATGTAGCCGTCAGTCGGGTGGAAAATGGCGCCCATCAGGTCTTCGGCGCGAACAAGCGGCCAGCGATCTCTTATCTCGGCCGGCGTCATCCATTCATATGGAACGCCACAGGTCTCGGCGGTCGACGCATAGAGCATGTATTCGTCCATCCGGTCCTGCGATTGTGCCATGCGCAGGTTGCCGACAACCTGGAAGCCGGGATTGAGGCCGGTTTCCTCCTCAAGCGTCTTGTAGAACCTGATCGAATAGTCGTGGATATGCGTCGTGGCATAGCTCATGTTGAAATACGGCAGGAGTCCCGCCGCGTGCCAGGTCGAGCCGGAGGTCAGTTCGTCCCGCTCAAGCAGCAGCACGTCCCTCCAACCTGCCTTGGCGAGGTGATAGGCGATCGAGGTGCCCACGGCACCGCCGCCGACGATCAGGGCTTTGACATGTGATTTCATGGCCACGCCTCCATTTTGGGAGCCGGTTTTACCTGATTGAACTGCCCGGCCACAAATCTATCCGACAGGATGGCAACCGAAAGCGACCTCGGGGCCAGGCCGGACAGTGCGGCAGACGGCATCTGCAGGGGTCTCACGGGGATCGTTCAGAATGTCTGCAGGCACGATGCCGCACCGCGACCATCTGAAGGATTCGGCCTGGAAAGGTTCCCACTCGCAGGGAAGTGGGTTACATGTCAGGCGGGAGGGGAGACTCGGACATGCGCAGGCTTTTCGCATTCATTTTCGGGCTCATCGTGGGAGCGCCGGTCGGAGCGTTTCTCTGGTACGCCTATTCGCCGCTCTTGTTTGACGAGGTTGTGTTCGAGAACCTGAGCGAGGCCGAAGTCGTCGCGACGGGGAGCTTCCGGGACGCGGATGAAAGGCACAAGGGGCAGGGAATCGCGACACTGGTTGCCCTTCCCGATGGCGGACACGAAGTCCAGTTATCGAAGTTCCAGGTCACGAACGGTCCCGATCTCGAAGTCTGGCTGTCGTCCCATCCCGATCCGCAGAAATCCGCGGACGTTGCGGGCAGTTCCTGGGTTTCGCTTGGCCAGCTCAAGGGCAATGTTGGCGATCAGGCCTATCTGGTGCCGACGGGTACCAACCTTGGCGCGATCAAGTCCGTCGTGATTTGGTGCGAGCAGTTTGGCGTTCTTTTTTCGCCCGCTGTGCTCACCCCTGGCGGCTGACGTGGGAGTCCAGTTAGTGACGTGCCAACGCATGCCGGATTTCGGAATCGTGGTGCCAAGGCTTCGCGCGAGTGTCGCGTTGCGTCTGCGGGGCCGCTCGGCAGAAGGGACAAATTCTTGTCGTCTCGCCGGGTCTGGCCGGGATTGAGCATGACATCGCATGACAACGTACCTGAACTGGCGTTCGAATGGGTCGACGCAGGTCGATCCGTCGCATTGGCGACGGTCGTGAAGACCTGGGGGTCCGCACCCAGACCGGTTGGCGCGCAACTCGTGATCGACGGAGAGCTGTCATTCCAGGGATCGGTTTCAGGCGGTTGCGTCGAGAGCGCAGTGCTGTTCGAGGCATCCGATGCCATGCAGGACGGCACTTGCCGGATCCTGAGCTTTGGCGTTTCGGACGAAAGTGCATTCGAGGTCGGACTGGCATGCGGCGGCGAGATCGAGGTGATGGTGGAACCCGTCGGCAAGGGGCAGGGACCGTCCGTCACGGAACTCCGGGCACTGGTGGAAGCGCGTGCCTCGCGCCAGCCCGTTGTCTGGGAAGTCGACATTTCGTCCTGGGCGCGACGGCTCCTGCCGAGAGACCCGTCGGACGAGGAACTCGAGACGCGCTTTCGGACCGACAGGTCCGTCCGCGAAGGCGATGTCTTCCGGGGTGTCCACAATCCACCTCTTCGGCTCCTAATCGTCGGCGCTGTCCACATTGCGCAACCACTGGTCAAGATGGCGCGCCTGGCCGGTTATGACGTTGCGCTATGCGATCCGCGAGACAGCTTTGCCAGTGCGGAGCGATTCCCGGGCGAACGGTTTCTCGAAGGCTGGCCCGACGAGGCGCTTGATGCACACGGAGTCGACGCTCGTACCGCCGTCGTCACGCTCAGCCATGACCCCAAGATCGATACGCCGGCGCTTCGCGTGGCGCTGTCATCCGAGGCGTTCTACATCGGTGCGCTCGGGTCCAGCCGCACGCATGCAAAGCGCGTCGCGGCGCTTGCCGAAGCCGGCGTTTCAGAAGAAGTGATCGCCCGAATCGACGGACCCGTGGGACTCGACATTGGAGCCAGCAGCCCGGCCGAGATCGCCGTGTCCATAATGGCCGAGATGACAGAACGCCTTCGGCATCCGGAAACGCGCCCGGGGGCCGGTTCATGACATTTGGGGAACTTGCCCTGGATTCGGCGGAAGGCGCAATCCTCGCCCATTCCCTGAAGCTCGCGGGCGGCACCGTAAGCAAAGGCACGGTTCTGGGTGCGGCGCACTTGCTCCGACTGAAGGAGGCCGGAATCGAGTCCGTCATCGCGGCCCGGCTGGAGTCTGGGGATGTCACGGAAGACGATGCTGCCGGCCGAATCGCCGCAAGACTCGTGGCGCCCGGCCTGAACCTGAACAAGCCATTCACGGGCCGTGCCAATCTCGTAGCAGGCCAACCGGGAATTGTCGTGATCGATTCTGACGCTGTGCACGCCATGAACCGGGTCGATGAGGGCATCACGCTTGCCACCCTCCCTGACATGATGCGGGTGAACCAGGGTCAACTGGTCGCCACGATCAAGGTGATCCCCTATGCGGTGGCGGCAGCGCAGGTCGATGCGGCGGTGGAGGTGCTGGGAGGTGGCGCAATCCGGTTGGCGCCATTCAGGCCGGGCCGCGCACAACTCATCCTGACAAGGCTGCCGAGCTTCAAGGAGAGCCTTCTGAAAAAAGGCAGGAAGGTTGTTGAGGATCGCATTTGCGGACTTGGTCTTGAACTCGCAGATATAGCCGTCGTCGAGCACCGGATGGAGGAAATCGTCGCGGCGCTTGATCCGGAAATGGACCTGATCCTGATCCTCGGGGCATCGGCAACATCAGATCGCGCAGACGTCGCTCCCGCCGCCGTTTCAGCGGCAGGAGGAGTCGTTCGGCGATTCGGCATGCCCGTTGATCCGGGCAACCTCCTGTTCCTTGCCGACCTGAAGGGCGCGTCCGTCGTCGGGTTGCCGGGATGCGCCCGTTCCCCGGCCCTGAACGGAGTCGACTGGGTGCTCGAGCGTCTGGCGGCAGGGGTGCCTGTGGATGGCAACAGCATCGCGGCAATGGGTGTGGGAGGACTTCTCAAGGAGATGCCCGGCCGACCGCAGCCACGCCATCCAAAGACGTGATCAGTCCGAAAATGCGCCGACGGAGTGGGCTCAGACCGCCGCACGGCAGCTTGCAAATGCGGCGTAGAAGTTACATTTCTCGGCGGCCGGAAGATGCGGGCTGATCTCCTGGCCGGTTCGAAGCTGAGGGCGTTGCCCAGATGAAGGCATGGAGTTCAGGATGAGCAAACAGTCTCCTGTAGTGCTCTGCATTCTTGATGGCTGGGGTCTCCGCGAGAACCCGAGCGACAACGCGCCTGCAATGGCCGCGACTCCGACATTTGATCGAATCATGACCGAGTGCCCAAATTCTACGCTCGTCACGCATGGCCCGGATGTCGGCCTTCCCTCCGGGCAAATGGGCAATTCGGAAGTCGGGCATACCAATATCGGCGCTGGCCGGGTGGTTGCCATGGATCTTGGCCAGATCGATCTGGCGATTGAGGACGGATCATTCGCGAATCGCCCGGCGCTGCGGGATTTCATCGCGGCTCTCGATGCCTTGGGGGGGCGGGCTCATCTCGCAGGACTGGTGTCCGCCGGCGGCGTTCACTCGCACCAAGCGCACATGGCGGAAGCGGCCAGGATTCTAGCAGATGCCGGCATCAAGACCGTTGTTCACGCAATTGCCGACGGTCGTGACGTTTCGCCCAGATCTGCGCAAGATTGCATGGCCATATTGCGCGAGGCCATGCCGTCAGGCGTGGAATTCGTCACCGTTTCGGGCCGGTATTTCGCGATGGATCGTGACAACCGATGGGACCGGGTGGAGCGTGCCTTTCGTGCCATGGTGATTGGGCAGGGCGAGGAATCCGAAACCGAATCGGCCGCAATAGAAAGTGCCTACGCAAGGGGCATCACGGATGAGTTCATTCCGCCTACGGTGCTCGCGGGATACTCTGGGATGAATGTCGGAGACGGGATCTTCTTCACGAACTTCCGCGCCGACCGGGCCCGGGAGATCATGGCTGCAATTGCGGCACCCGGATTCGACGCTTTCGAGACCGGCCCCCGCCCGAGCCTGGCAGCATGTCTCGGCATGGTCGAATACTCGGATGAGCACAATGCGTACATGACCAGCATTTTTCCGAAACAGGACATAACGAACACGCTGGGTGCGTGGGTTGCACGGCATGGACTCAGGCAGTTCCGGCTTGCCGAAACCGAGAAATATCCGCATGTCACGTTCTTTCTGAATGGCGGCAGGGAAGAGCCGGAATCGGGCGAAGACCGCTTCATGCCGAAAAGCCCTGACGTCCCCACTTACGATCTGAAGCCCGAAATGTCGGCGCGGGAGGTTACTGACGCTTTCGTGGAGGCCATCGAGGCAGGTTATGATCTCATTGTCGCGAACTATGCCAATCCCGACATGGTGGGACATACAGGGGACCTTGACGCCGCAATCAAGGCCTGCGAGGCCGTGGATCAGGGACTTGCCCGCGTCGTCGAGGCGCTCGACAGGTCGGGCGGCGCGATGGTGCTGACGGCAGATCATGGAAACTGCGAGATGATGGTCGATCCCGAAACCGGCGAAGCGCACACGGCGCACACCACGAACCCGGTACCGGCCGCGCTCTGCGGCGGGCCGGCGCGGGCGCGGCTCGCCGATGGACGTCTCTCCGATCTTGCCCCGACCGTCCTGGAACTCATGGGACTGCCCAAACCCGATGAAATGACCGGAAAGAGCCTGATTCGTGCTTGAGGAGCCGTTCCTGTCACTTGCCAGACGGGGATTTCGATGATCGAAATGCCGCCGGCACAAGAGAAATTGAACGGATTCAGGCGAGACAGTGGTCTTTTCGGAACAGAAACGCATTATAGACAGGTTAGGCAGGTGCAAAGCCTGATCGATCCAGTCCCGATCAAGATGCGGGGCCAATAAAAGGAATAGATCATGAGGAACCTCTTTCTGGCTTCCGTCGGAGGCGTGATGTTCGGCATTCTTGTCGCGACGCAGATCACAGGACCGTTGTTTGCGCAGGAGAACGACAAACCGACCGTTTACGAACAGCTCGACCTTTTCGGCGACATCTTCGAGCGCATCCGTGCGCAATATGTTGAGGAGGTCGACGAAGGCGAACTGATCGAAGCGGCGATCGACGGGATGCTGACGTCGCTCGATCCGCATTCATCCTATCTTTCGCCAGAAGACGCGGCGGCGATGCGCGTCCAGACGAAAGGCGAATTCGGCGGGCTCGGCATAGAGGTGACCCAGGAAGACGGATTCGTGAAAGTGGTTTCACCGATTGACGGAACGCCGGCCGACGAAGCCGGCATGCAGGCGGGCGACTTCATCACTCATGTCAACGGCGACAGCGTCTTGGGCCTCACGCTCGACGAGGCGGTCGAAATGATGCGAGGGCCTGTCGGTTCCGAAATCGTCATCACCGTCGTGCGCGAGGGCGAGAAGGAGCCGTTTGACGTCTCGATCATTCGCGATACGATCAAGCTCACGGCAGTCAGGTCGAGGATCGTCGGGGACACGGTGGTCTTGCGCATCACGACTTTCAGCGACCAGACATTTCCGTCCCTGCAGGAGCAATTGCCTGAAATGGTGGAGGAGGCTGGCGGATTGGATGCCGTTAACGGATTCGTCATTGATCTCCGGAACAATCCGGGAGGTCTTCTCGAGCAGGCAGTCATGGTGTCCGACGCGTTCCTGGAAGGCGGCGAGATCGTTTCGACCCGGGGACGCGAGCTTCGGGACAGCGGTCGGTTCAACGCGGAATCGGGTGACCTCGCCGAGGGCAAGCCGATTGTCGTCCTGATCAATGGCGGCTCCGCATCGGCATCAGAGATCGTGGCGGGCGCGCTCCAGGATCACAGGCGCGCGATCGTCGTGGGCACGAATTCGTTTGGAAAGGGTTCGGTCCAGACCGTTATGCCGCTGCGTGGCGATGCCGCGATGCGGCTTACGACGGCACGCTACTACACGCCGTCCGGTCGTTCGATTCAGGCGCTTGGGGTGTCCCCGGACATCATTGTCCAGCAGCCGCCGCGTCGGGAAGTCGATGAGGACGACGAGCCCGAGCAGCAGAGGCGCTTCGAGGCGGATCTGCGCGGATCCTTGTCAAATGACAGCCTCAGCGAAGACGAGCGCCGCCAGATCGAGGAGGATCGCCTGAGAGCCGAAGAGGCCGCGGAACTGCGCGACGAAGATTATCAGCTGGCTTACGCGATCGACATCCTGAAGGGACTCTCCACGCTGGGACCCGAATATGCCGCGGCGCTGGCGCGTCGATCAAATTGAAGAAAGATCGTGGGTGGGTCGCTGCGGGCTCGATGCCGCGGCCCACGCGCCTTGCGGTGTCGTAGTGCGCGATCGCGATTCACGGGGCCGCGGATCACGACTGCGCCGTGCAGTCTCGTGGCGATCCCGGGGTGGCCAACCAATGCGGGGCCCGTTCGCATGAAGGCCTTGTCGCCGTCCACGCCTTGAATTGCGGCATTGCTGCCTTGGGTCTATATGTCCACGGCATGAATCTCCCTGGCGCAAGATCCGACGGAAAGTTGAGCATTTCGGCAAGCTCGGCACCGCGAGACCTCCTCACGGACCGACCGTCGCGGGCCGGGGCTTGGACGGCGAAGGTCATCACGCTCTTTCCGGAGGCGTTCCCCGGCGTGCTCGGCGCATCACTGACCGGCAAGGCGTTGACTGAAGGGCTTTGGAACCTGGAAACCGTGGATCTGCGGCAGTTCGGTGCAGGCAAGCACCGAAGCGTCGATGACACGCCATCCGGGGGCGGTGCCGGCATGGTGCTTCGTGCAGACGTCATGGGCAACGCCATCCGGCAAGCCTGTCGGGAAGCTGCCTTGCCCCTGGTGTATCTCAGTCCGCGTGGGCGCCGCCTTGACCAGGCAATGGTGCAGCGCTTCTCAGACGGCCCGGGATTGGTCCTCATTTCAGGTCGGTTCGAAGGTCTTGATCAGCGCGTGATCGACCGGTTCGACATCGAGGAAGTCTCCTTGGGCGATTTCGTGATGACGGGCGGCGAGATTGCCGCGCAGGCCCTGATCGACGCCGCCGTTCGGCTCTTGCCCGGAGTGGTGGGCAACGCAGCCTCGATTGAAGGCGAGAGCTTCTCGAACGGGCTGCTCGAATATCCCCAGTACACGCGGCCGGCGAATTGGGAAGGACGCGACATTCCGGACGTCCTGACGTCCGGTGACCATCAGGCCGTGGCGAATTGGCGCCAGCAGGAGGCGGAGCGACTGACGAGAGAACGTCGGCCGGACCTTTGGCAGGCATATTCCGGCAAGGATCGCTAAGTGTCCGCAGATGCCCATCCTTGCAGGGAGCGCCATGCGACGGTTTCGAACGGGCTTTTCTTCTTGATTGCCTCCCGAGCACACCCTATAGGGACGCGGGTTCGCGGGCAAAGCGGTGCTCGAAAGGAAAGTTGACCTGTATCCTCCGGTGGGCGGCATGACCGGCCCAACACATCGACCGGAGCTCTGAGGCACGTAACATCTCCCGGGGGCAACCCGGGGCACGACAGGAGTGGTTCAGATGGATCTGATCGCTGAACTTGAAGCCGAGCAGGTCACTGCTCTCGGCACGAGCATCCCGGATTTCAAGGCGGGTGACACCATCCGGGTTGGGTACAAGGTTACCGAAGGCACGCGGACGCGTGTGCAGAATTACGAAGGTGTGTGCATTGCACGCAAGAACGGCGAAGGCATTGCCGGATCGTTCACTGTGCGAAAGATCTCATTCGGCGAAGGCGTCGAACGGGTCTTTCCGCTGCATTCGACCAATATCGATTCGATCACCGTCGTGCGTCGCGGACGCGTTCGCCGCGCGAAGCTCTACTACTTGCGGTCGCGGCGCGGAAAATCGGCCCGGATTGCGGAAGATTCCACGTACAAGCCCAAGAGCGAGACCTGAGGAACGCGCCCATGAAGAAAGACACTCATCCCGACTATCACGTCATCGACGTCAAGATGACAAACGGCGACGTCGTCCAGATGCGCTCGACCTGGGGGGCGGAGGGCGATCAGCTTTCACTTGAGGTGGACCCGACCGTGCATCCGGCTTGGACTGGCGGTGGCACTCGCCTTCTGGACACCGGCGGCCGCGTGTCGAAATTCAAGAAGAAATACGAGGGTCTGGGCTTCTAGCCTTTTGCGTCACTTGTGGCATGGTTGGGCTGTGCGGTCGATCCCGCCTTCACTGCTTGCCGCGCGTTCCATGGAGATGCCCATGTCGCTTGACGGAAAGTCGGCCGTCATCACCGGTTCGAACTCTGGCATCGGGCTTGGCGTCGCTTGGGCGATGGCGCGAGCCGGTGCAGACGTCATATTGAACTCGTTCACGGACCAAGAGGAAGATCACGCCCTGGCCGCGGAGATTACCAAGGAAACCGGAGCGAAGGCGCGCTACATTCAGGCCGACATGTCGAAGCCGGACGAATGTCGCTCGCTAGTCCAGCAGGCGGGCGCCTGCGACATCCTGGTGAACAACGCGGGCATTCAGCACGTCGCGGCGATTGAAGAGTTTCCGGTCGAGACATGGGACTCGATCATCGCGATCAACATGAATTCCGCATTTCACACGACCGCCGCTGCCCTCCCGTTGATGCGAGGGGCAGGCTGGGGACGGATCATAAACATCGCGTCCGCGCACGGGCTAACGGCGTCGCCCTACAAGTCGGCCTACGTGACCGCCAAGCACGGGCTGATCGGAATGACGAAAGTCGTTGCGCTGGAGACAGCGCGCGAGCCGATCACGGCGAATGCCATCTGTCCCGGATACGTCCTGACGCCGCTGGTCGAGGCGCAGGTCCCCGACATCGCGAAAGAACACGACATTTCCGAAGACGAGGCGGTTGAGCAGGTGATGCTTGTCCGCCAACCGACGAAGGAGTTCGTGACGGTTGAACAGCTCGGCGGCCTTGCGGTGTTCTTGTGCACCGATGCGGCGGCACAGTTGACCGGCACCGCAGTGTCCATGGACGGAGGTTGGACCGCCCTGTGATCCGAGTTGCCGTCGGGCCGAACCGGTCATTCCGCAGTCCCTCGGGACGAATTCGATCGAGGATTGCGCTTCCGGCCATGTCATGCCGAACGCCTTGCATGTCAATTCATCAGGAGGCGTCGAAGCCGGTTGCGGGATCGCGAATCTCTTCGATCGCTCGTGACGTGACAGGCTTGCCATCGGGATAGACGAGGCCTGCCGAGATCACGAGCTTTGCGGCGTCCTCGACCGACATTTCCAGCTCGATCAGGTCACACTTAGGGACAAACAGGAGAAAGCCGGAGGTCGGGTTGGGCGTCGTCGGCAGGAACACAGCGGTCTTTTCGCCTTCGTGGGCAATCTTGGCGTCAACCTCGCCCTTGGCGGTCTTGGAAACGAAGGCGATGGCCCAGATCCCCTTGCGTGGATATTCCACGAGGCATGCCCGGTCGAAGGAGGTGTCCGACTGCGCAAACACGGTTTCCGCGATCTGCTTCAGGCCCTTGTAGACCGAGCGGATCACGGGAAGATTGTGAACCAGGCTCTCGCCCCAATGGATCAGCGACCTGCCGATGATTCCCTTGGCAAGCCAGCCTACGACGACGGTGAAGATCAGGAAGAGGATCACGCCGACGCCGCGGATGTTCAGTCCGACATACTGATCGGGCCTGAGCCAGATGGGCACGAAAGGCAGCACCCAACTGTCGACCCAGCCTGCGACGGTCCAGATCAGCCAGAGCGTCAGCCCGATTGGCGCGATCACGACCAGCCCCGTCAGGAACGATCCTCTGAGCCAGGCGAAAGCGCTCCTGCGCCGTCGGACCACGTGGTTGTCGTAGAATCTCCTGTTCATGCGCGTTGACTCGAAATGCTCGGAGAAACTTAGGGGTTGAAAGCGGCACTGGCAACGGCTTCTGTCGCGCGACTGGAATCCGAACAGCGGCTCGCCACGAACATGCCTCGGACATGAACCCAAGTACGGGCCACATCTCGTTCAAGCAACGGGCAGCGGGACGGATCCGTCCCAGCAGTATCTGCCCTTCCGACGATTCGATTGCACAGTCTTCGAATTTCCAGTCCGCCCCCTTCTTCGCACTATGCCTCCTTGGACAGACAGATCGCACTGGGGTTCGAGTTCCGGGGGCCAGCCCGTTGAACATGAACTGTCGGCACGGCGCACCAACGCGGTTCCGGCCGCGGCCGTGGTCCCGCTGCTGTCGCTTGGTCTGCCCGGCGAGGCGTTGACTGCCATGATGCCGGCGGTCTTCACTGTCAACAACGTGTTTCCCGGGCCGACCCTCTTCGAGACGCGGCCTGAATTCATCTACGGCCTCTACGGCTCGCCATTCTTGACCAATATTGTGGCATTCCTCTTCCTTTGTTTTTGGCCCTTGGCTGCTGGATCGCGCAAGAGACCCGGCTGAATTACAAGCTGATCGGAGCAGGCATTCTCGCCTTCGAGATTTCAGATGTCTACACGGCCAACTAGAACTTAAGCGACAGCAACCTCACGCTTGCACTTGGTCTGGTGGGTGTCGTCCTAAGGCGGACCGGCATGCCTTCATTGACGCACGCGCTGGATTGTGTTTCGGGCGGACATCGCGATAAGCGCCAGGATGACGATCAGGAAGACAAGGCTCACCGGGCGCGTGACGAAGATCGTCATGTCCCCACCTGCAGCTCCGATGCCTTGCCGGAAGTAGCGTTCCATGATCGGGCCAAGGACCAGCCCGAGGATCATTGGCACCATGGGAATGTTGGCACGCCGGAGCGCAAATCCGAGGACGCCGAAGCAAATTGCGATTATCGTGTCTGACAGTCGGTAATTCGACGAAAACGTGCCAACCATGACAAGACACATGATGATCACGCCGAGAAGCCTGTCATTGACGGTGGAAAGCTTGGCGATCCACTTCGTGCCGACCAGCAACAACGCGACAATGACGAAGTTCATGATGAAGAGCGTCATGTATAGCCCGGCGACGAATGCCTTGTTTTCTTCGAACAGCGTAGGCCCCGGATCGACTCCATGGACTATGAAGACGGTCAGCATCAAGGCGGTGAAGGCTTCGCCAGGGATGCCAAGCGACAAAAGCGGCACCAGGGCCGCGGGGGGCACGGCGTTGTTGGCCGTCTCCGACGCAATGATTCCCTCAGGAGCGCCCTTGCCGAACTTTTCCGGCGTCTTCGATCCGGCGCGGGCGGAGGTATAGGCGAAGAACTGGGCGAGGAACTCTCCAACTCCCGGAAGCACACCCATTCCAACGCCCAGTCCGGCCGAACGGAACAAGGTCTTGGGATAGCGGAACACCTCGATGAATCCGCTGAGAAGACGCCGGTCGAATTCGGTATTGGCGGCATTGACTTGCCTGTCGGAGAATATCAGGGTCAGTGCCTGGCTCAGCGCGAAGAGGCCGAGAACCATGGAAATCAGCGGCACGCCTGCCATCATCCACGTCGTGCCAAACGTGTACCGGGCCGAGCCATAGGCGGTCTCCAGCCCGATGGTCGAGACGAACAGCCCCACGCCTAGCATCGCAAAGGAGGCGAACTCGCTGCCGCGATGGGCGACCACGACGAGAACCATCGCCAAGAGCGCGGCCATGCCGAGGTCGACCGACGTGAGGTACTTGGACAGTGCCGCAAGGGGCCAGGCAGCGAGAGCCAGAACGCTGACGGCAAAGATTCCACCGACGAAGCTTGAAGAATAAGCCAGCGCCAAGGCACGTTGCGGCTCGCCGTTCTTTGCCATCGGATAGCCGTCATAGGTGGTCAGCACGTTTACGGCCGTGCCCGGGGTGTTGATGGTGATGGCCGGAACAGCTCCACCATACCATCCCGCTGCGTACAGCCCCATCAAGAGCGTTATCCCGGCAAGCGGATCCATCGTGTAGGTGATCGGCAAAAGCAGCACGATCCCGACCCCGGGGCCAATCCCGGGTATGGCGCCAAGGATGATGCCGAGCACGCTCCCGCTGATCAATACGATCCAGATCACCGGATCGGCGAGTTGCTGTGCACCAAGTGCAATTGTCTCCAACATCAGAGGATGCCTTGCCAGGACACGGGAAGGTCAAGCCACTTGAAGAGTGCAGGCCGCGGAAACCAAATTTCAAAGCCGATGCGAAATATCAGGACCATGGCGACGGTCGTCCCAAGCGCGATCAGAACGAGACGCGTGCCGCGAAAGCCCGCTATCGTTGCCACCACGCCCGCAAAAATGAGGATCGACAGCGCGAAACCGAGCACTTTCATCAACATTACGGCACCAATCATGCAGCCGGAGATCAGCAGGATCTGCCCGTAAACGCGCGCGGAATTTCCGATATCGACAGTTTCGCGCCTTGCGACGAAGAACGCTATTGCGGAAGCGATGACGGTCATGATGAGCGCGACGGTCGGAGCAAGTGCGGGCTCCGCCCACCAGCCACCGGACATGACTGTCTGACCCATTGAGCCCGGCGTTGTCTGCCAGCCGACCATCGCCAACAGCAAGACTGCGGTTACGAAGATTGCGCCGACAAGGAAGCGGCCCCCGGTCGGCTGTTCGCTGAACGGGGGCTCGCCGTCCTTTCGGTCGCCTGACATGGGCGCCTATTTGGCCAGGAGGTTCTCGAACCGGTGGTAGAACGCCTCCGCAAATTGCGCTGCTTCGTCCGCGGGCATCCACTGAACCACGGCGCCCGAGTTGGCCGCGATTTCCTGCGCCTCGGGACTTTCCACCACAGCCTTTGCAATGCGCGAAATCACCTCACGCGCCTCTGCCGGCGTGTCCTTTCGCACGAAGATGCCGGTCCAGCCGGGCGTGGAAATGCCGGGCACCTGCTCTTCGAGCGTGGCCACGTCAGGATAGATCGGAATGCGCGCCGTCGTGTAGGCTGCAAGCGCCTTGGCTTCTCCGCTGGTCAGACACGGCTTCAGCAGGCCTCCGCCAAGGGTGACGTCGATTTCCCTGTTCAAGATCATCTGGCAGGTTGTCTCGTCGTACGCCGTGATGCTGGAGAACTTGAAGCCAAGCTCTTCGGCCATCTTCAGTGTCTGGAGCGCGGGCGGACCGTTCAGGCCAAAGACGCCGAGGCTGACGTCATTCGACTTGGCGTGTTCCGCCAACTCCACCAGGTTGCTGTACGGCGCGTCGGCATGGGCCGTCAGCATCATCCCGTAGCCGATGATCACGGCCAGAGGCTCGAACTCTCCCTTCTCGTATTCCGCGTTGCCGCGAATGATGTGGGCAGAGATGATGTTGGCCGTGAAGACGCCGACGGTGTAGCCGTCCGCCGGCTGGTTGAACACGTGTGTGGCGCCAATCAGTCCGCCGCCGCCCTTGATGTTGACGGTGGTGGCCGGAACGCCGGTTTCCTTCTTGAACGCATCCGAAATCATGCGGGCAATCGTGTCCTCGATGTCACCGGGAGGCCACGGCACCACGAATTCCACCGGGCGCTCCGGGTATTCCGCGCGTGCCACGCCAGTCATGGCGGCAACCGCAAAGACAATCGAAGTCAAAAGCTTAGCCATGTATTTCATAGTGATCTCCCTGTGTGTTGGCCACTTTCCGTGGTGTTTCTAGACATGGATTAGAGTAGAAAACTACATCGCGTTCCAGAAGAAAGTTTTTCTTTTTCATGACTGAATTCCAGCTTTTGAGAACTGTTCCATTGAGGCGGACATCCTGCTCCCGGATCGGTCATATCTTAGGCGGCGGCACATACGAATTCACACGGGTCAAGGGCATCGATCCCGTCGCGGAGTCCTTGCGGACCCCTTGCCTGGAAGCGTCATCGGTCTCATAGCGCGATTTCTGCAAGATCGTGACCGACCGTCATCTTTCCGTTCCAGGTCTGTCGAACGAGCGCCTCGAATTCCGCAGGTCCGGTCAGTTCATCGTCACCTGGGGTGAAGTGCTGGACCACGAGGTGCCGGACGCCTGCCGCCGTCGCGATCTGCCCGACATCGTCTCCGAACGTGTGTCCCGCGATCATGTGTTCCATCAGGTTCGGCTTGATGGACTTCAGGCGCTCGCACATCCTTTCCATTCCGGCGCGATGCATGACTTCGTGCACCAGAATGTCGGCACCTTTCGCGAATTCGGCCAACGGCGGGAAATAGCTTGTATCCGAAGAGAATACGACCGTGCCCGTCCGCCCCCTGACCCTCAGGGCGAACGTATCGGTCAGTGGCGGGTGCACCACGCGCAACGCGTCAACTTCGACCAGGTCGTCCTTGAAGACGTGGCCTTCCGTGTACTCTGTCACGGCAAACATGTCGCGCGGATCCTGCTGGCGCTCGTCGGCCATGCGCACCTCTATGTCGCAGGCCATGGCGGCAAGGAACGCATCGATCAATTTCCTGACGCCTTTCGGGCCGTAGACCTTGATCTGCCGCTTCGGGGACGACACCCAAGTCGTGTGCAGGAACGGCCCAAGTTCAAGGCAATGGTCCGAATGCAGATGCGTGATCAGGATCGTGTCCACATCGGCAAGCGAGAATCCGGCTTCCACGAACTGCCGGGTCACGCCCATGCCGCAGTCAATGACATACGGGCGCCCCGAAATCTCGATGACCGACGACGACGGCCAGCTCGATCCCGTGGTCAGGCGCGGGCCACCCTTGGTGCCGAGGAGGATGACGCGATCAGCCATGGTGGAACTCAGCAGACGTTCGGTCTAGGAATCCGACATGATCATTGGCATGCATCACGTGGGCGTGGTCACCAAGGACGTTGATCGACTGGCCGGATTCTACAGCGACCACTTCTTTGCGGAGCGCCTTGGAGAGTTCCGGTGGGGGCCGGGTGACACGGCACTGACCACGCGGCTGGCTGCTGGCGGGAGTTCCGGCCGGATCGTCATGCTGGGCTTCGCGACGGGCCGATTGGAGCTCTTTCAATTCGAGGACCTTCCTGACCGTCTGCCCGACCGCCAGCTCGCCGTGGCAAAGCCGGGCTTCAATCACGTCTGCTTCGAGGTCGATGACTGCGCTGCGGAATTTGCGCGGCTGACGGTGTTGGGCATGCCCTTTCATGCCGAACCGCTGACAATGCCCAGAGGCGGAATCTTCGCCTATGGTCGCGACGCAGACGGAAACGTCGTGGAAATCCTTCAGTCGCCCCAATTGACTGCCTCGTAGTCGACAGGGGTGCCATGCCACCCGGCCCAGCGCTTCTCCCAATAGAGGTTGTGAATGCGCGTCGAGACAGGTCCCGACCCTTGGCAAATCGGCTGGCCGTTGACGGTGGAGACCGGGAGGATGCCGCCGGCGCTGGACGTCAGGAACGCTTCGTCCGCGGTCACGAGATCGTCTACGGTCACCGTGCCCAACTCGACGTCCAGCCCGACCTCGGCGCAAAGTTCCAGGGTCGTGAGCCGCGTGATTCCCTCGAGGCAGCCGAGCTCCGGGGTCATGATCTTGTTCTCTCGAACCACGAAGATGTTCGAGCCTGGCGCCTCGGTCAGGACGTTGTTCCCGTCGGTCAGAATGCTCCAGTCGGCGCCGGCGCCGCCCGCCTCCATCAGCGACATGTTCAAGTCGAGTGAACAGAAGTTCTTTGCGCGGGGGTCGATGGCGCCTTTGGGGATGCGGATGTAGTCTTTCGAGACGTGCAGGTGAATGCCTGCCTGCCGGTCCGCATCGTCCTTGATGAACACATACGGGATCGCAAAGGCGTAAAACCTGTTCCGGAAGCGCTCAGCGTGCAGCCGGTCACTGGGATGCGGCAGGTTCGCGCCCCGGGTGACCGCCCACCACACATAGGCGTCCTTGAGCCCGGTGCGCGCGACGAGGTCGTTCAGCAATGCCGCCGCTTCGGCGTGTGCGAAGGGATTTGAGAGCTTCATGCGCTCGCAGGAGCGTGAAAACCGGGCCTGATGGTCGTCTAGGCGGAAGAACTTGCCGCGGCTGACAGACACCACATCATAGACCGCATCGGCTCGAACGAGCCCCAGATCGGTGATCGGCACGGCCGCCTCGCCCAAGGGCGCGAACCGGTCGATGACGTATGCCGCACCCGCCGTCCATTCCTGCGCGCGCTCGATCGGCACGTGGGCGGGGTCGTTGGCCATGATGTCCTGCACGGACAGGGGCGAAAGGCCGTTCATGCCGCTCCCTCCGGTTGCAAGGTGTCGCCCAAGTCCAGCTTGATGCCGCTGTGCTTAGGGTAAAGGCTGTCGACCCGCACGCCGGAAAAGACCTCCCAGTGGATCAGGTCGTTTTCGTCACGCACGGTCATGTCGAACACGATGTCTTTGATGTCCTTGCGGTTGTATTCGAGGATCCGCGCATGGGAGGGGAATTCAGAGACGTAGCGGAGTGACCGATCATCTTCGTCCATCCCGATGTCGTCGCGGCCATGGGGCATCGCGATGGAGTGGATCACCATCGCCGTGTCGCTGTCTTCCAGCCGGTGCGCATCGCCCATGGCCCAAGTGCGTTCCATGACATCGGCATCCGTCAAGGCGGAAGCCCAGACTTGCTCCACCGACATCGCATCCTTGTCAACGCGGTACTCCACGCCACGCGAGAAGCTCTGGTGGAAGGGGATCCGTTCCTGGCCTGGGCGCGCCCCGTAGATGCCGTTATCGAAGAGCATGATCGTTCCGTCCGAAGTGACCCGGGGGTTGTGCATGTGCCATGGCCACCTGAAGTTGTCGCCCTTCGGGGTCAGAAGCTTGCCTTGGAGCCGGGCGGGCCAGCCATCGTGATTGCCAAGGATCCAGACTATGTCGCCCGACGTCCGATCAATTTTCAGAATGCAGTCCTGCAGGCGCAGCGACACCAGAACGGAATCGTCGCTTTCGTCGTAGGCAACGCCATTTCCATGGGTCCAGTCGGCAGCGCCCGGGAATCCGCGGACATGCCAATAGGCATCAAGCGCATCATACCCGATGCGGTAGGGATCAAGGTGGTCAAAACTGTCCCAGTTCCAGACCACGTCGCCCTCAGGCGTGAACTCAACGACCATGTCCCCGACGATTTCGCGATCGGCCTTGTGCTTGTCGGGTTCGTGGACCGACGCCGGCCAGTCCTTCACGCGCCTTGCGTGTGCCGAGAGCGCCAGGAAGTTGCCGTTCTGCATTTGGTGGGGCTGATGATGCAGGCTGCGAACGTCGACGGGAATGCCGCCTTCCTCAGCGCCCTGCGGTCGTCGCGCAGCGTACCAGGCTCGGATGAGGTCCCCGGAAACGTCGAACTCTCGCGAACAGGACTCGGTGTCATGGACAAACAGGTTGCCGCTCGCCAAGTGCTCTATGCCCGCCGCGCGTCGGTCGAGTTTGCGCATCCAGCGCATCCGGCCCTGGCTGTCGACCGCGATCAGCATGCCCCAATGGGTGAGCCACTTGCGTTGCGCGATTGTCATGTCCGAGATGCGCCCCATGGCGCGGCGACGAACGGTGAGGAAAGTAAATCGTCCCGACATGCGATGCGGCTGGGAGACACCTGTCTGCAGCGGCGGCATTTCGAGCGGCGAGGTCGGTACATCCTTCAGTCGGTGCGCGATCGTCTTCGGCCATGTCTCGGCACCCTCATGCCCGGCGATCTGCACTGTAGCATTCGCCACGCCTTCAGGATGGAACCCGAGCAGCAGGTAGTGGCCGTCCGCGGCCGGGAAGGTGATTGTCCAGGCGTCGCCGTTCTGCTCGATTCTGACACGAAGTTCGTCCGCACCCGATGTTTCCGCGCGCAGCCATGCGACAAGCGGCGCGTGCGCCGGTCCGTGTTCGATGATCGGTTCCGTAAGGAACTGCGGTGTCGGCATTGACGATCTCCCTGATGATAGAATGCAAAGGACGTTGCACGCATTGAAGACGGGAATGCTTCTATCTGGTAGAAGAATTGCTACTTTCGGCAGATGTCCATTCCGGCGGTTGCCAGGCCACGCTGGCGGTCTTGATCAGATCGTCGGCGATTTCAACGATGAGGGTTCGGATGTTGCGCTGGGCTTCCGTCATCTTCTCGACCCGCGGCCCGGCAAGGTGGACCGTGCGATTGAAACCGGGCAAGTCAATGCTGCGATGTGCAGCGAGCCCTGCGGCAATTTCGTCGTTGAACTGGGCAATGGGCGCAATGCAGAACCGACGTCCTCGCACGAGATATTCCCGCCGGATCTCGATCGACGAGCATTCGATCAGGTTGGCCCACTTCGAGCCAGTCTTCTTGAATCCGCGCTCGATCTGTTCACGGGACCAGATCGCGCGCACGTCAAGCACGACCGGAAGCCTTGCCACTTCCGAAATGGGCACGGGGTCGTGCAACGGTGCGCAAAGGCTCGGGGGGCCGATCAGGCACAGGCGCTCATTATAGACCGGAAGACTTTCTGATTCGTCCGTGTCGACGTCCCTGTCAAAGAACGCAAAGTCGCATTCTCCAGCCTCCCACATGCACTCCAGATCTGCCGGAAATCCCTGATTGAAGAGGAGCGTAATGCCCGGATGCCTGTCGAAGCCCAACTCCATCAGTCGCGGCACAAGAACGCGACTCAGGGACGGCGTGACGCCGATCCGGACCGTCCCTTCGCTGGCGTTTCGATGCCTGGACAACTCGCGTCGCGCGCTTTCGACCGCATTAAGTATGTCTTCCGCGCGCTGGAACAGGACCTTGCCAACGGAGGTCGGCCGCATGCCACGAGAGTGACGGGTCAACAGTTTCAGGCCAAGTTCGGCTTCCAGCTTCCGTACCTGCTGGCCGATCGCGGGCTGCGTTATGTTCAGCGCCTCGCTCGCCGCGGTCAGGCTCTCGTGCTTGGCGACAGCGTGAAAATACTTGAGCTGGCGGAAATCCATGGACACGCCCCTTGCTCCCGGTCGGCTCGATAGATATTAGTTGCGCTTTCCTCTCCTGTAAATCCGCGGCTATTGTCGCAGCCGACGCCGCCCGCGTACGTTTACGGGCAAGAGGAAGGGACGCCATGGCAGCGAGCGCCTCCAACATTCAGCCTGACGACGGCGTTCTGATCGAGATGTATCGACGGATGCTCCTGATCCGAAAGTCGGAGGAACAGCTCTTCCGTGACGTGAAGCTGGGGCGGACGCCGGGCCAGGTGCACCTGTCCGATGGCCAGGAGGCGGTGGCCATCGGGATCTGCTCCCTTCTTGAGGATCGGGACCAGATCACGTCTACCCATCGCGGGCACGGGCACTACCTGGCAAAAGGCTGCGATGTGAACGCGATGTTCGCGGAGATCTATGGCAAGGCCGAAGGCATCTGCCGCGGCATGGGAGGATCGATGCATGTGGCAGACTATTCGAAGGGGATTGTCGGTGCCAACGGGATCGTGGGTGCAGGACTTGGCATTGCCACGGGTGCCGGTCTCGCCAACCAGCTTGAGGGAGAAGGCCGTGTCGCTGCCTGCTTCTTCGGCGACGGGGCGGCCAACCAAGGGTCGCTGATGGAATGTCTCAACATTTCCTCGCTCTGGAGGCTGCCGGTTCTCTTCGTCTGTGAAAACAACGGGTATTCCGAGTTTTCGCCGTCCGGCACGGTCACGTCCGGCGTGATCTCCGATCGCGCCAAGCCCTTTGGCATCCCGGTCTGGAACATCGACGGCAACGATGTGGTGGACGTCTGGAGGACGGCGCTCGAAGCAGTGGATCATTGCCGGTCCGGTGCCGGGCCAGCCTTCGTCGAGGCGCGGACCTACCGCTATTCGGGGCATTTCTCGGCCGAGGCCATGGTCCTGTCCACTCCCTATCGAAGTGACGAAGAAATCGAGGCGTGGCGCGCAAGGGACCCTGTCGCAAGGACGCGCGCGCTGATCATTGGTCGCGAGGCTGCGAACGACGCCGAGTGTGAACGCATGGAATTGGAGGCGGACGCCCACGTGGAAGGCGCCGTGGCATTCGGCGAAGCTGGCACCGCACCGTGTCCCGGCACGGCGAATCGGCTGATGCGGGCGGGCTCCTGATGCCGCGGATGCGATTCATACAAGCGATCAACCAGGCGCTTGCCGAAGAGATGGAGCGCGACCCCAGGACGATCCTGATCGGCGAGGATGTCGAGGCCTCCATCTTCGGTGACACGCGTGGCCTATTGGATCGTTTCGGCGCAGATCGGGTGCGCAACACGCCGATCTCCGAGCAGGCTCTGACAGGGATCTCCGCTGGTGCGGCGGCATGCGGCTGTCGCGTCATCCCGCACATGATGTTCTCGAATTTCATCTACACGGGCTTCGACGCGATCGCCAACCAGATGGCGAAGCTGAGATTGATGAGTGGAGGGCAGATCACCTTGCCCATAACGGTGATCGCGAATTATGGTGGCGGACGTTCGACCGCAGCCCAGCATTCCGACACGCCCTTTTCGCTCTTGACGAACCTGGCTGGAGTCGAAGTGGTGGTCCCCTCGACACCGGACAATGCCAAGGGTCTCATGAAGGCAGCGATCCGTTCCGACAATCCGACCTTCTTCCTCGAACCCGGTGGACGGGGCGGCGATGCTGGCGACGTCCCGATCGGCGATTGCGTCACGCCGCTCGGAGAGGCTCGCGTCATGCGCGAAGGCAGCGACCTGTCGCTGATAACCATGGGATCGATGACCCGGATGACATTGCTGGCCGCGAAGCGGCTGGAGACGGAACTGGGCGTGTCGGCGGAGGTTCTGGACCTGCAGTCTCTGGTGCCGCTCGACACGACAGCGATTCTTGCCAGCGTTGGAAGGACCGGCCGCGCGATCGTGGTGGACGAAAGCCGTGATGCCTGTTCGGTCGCCAGCCATGTTGCGGCGATCCTTGCTGACAAGGGATTTGACCATCTGAAGGCACCTGTTCAACGTATCACAGTGCCGGATACGGCAATGCCCTATGCACCGTCAGCGGAACTGCCCTTGTTGCCGAGTGCCGAACGCATTGTCAGTGCCGCAAAGGCGCTCTTTCCCGTGACGGCAAAATGAAAGCCAAGTTGAAACTTGCCCGCGTCGGGATGAACATGGAGGAAGGAACAATCACGAAGTGGCACGTCGCGGCGGGCGACCGATTTAGGACGGGAGACGTCCTCTACGAGGTGGAGACGGAAAAAGTGTCCAGCGAAGTCGAGGCTCCCGGCGACGGCGTGATGGTCGAAATTCTGGTTGGCGAGGACGAGGTCGCTGCCGTGGGTCAGGATTTCTGCATTGTCGAGAGCGTGCGAGGGGAACCGTGACCGAAGCACAGGTGATCATCAATGGCGGCGGGCCGGTTGGTCTGGGCCTCTCGATCGACCTCGCGTTGAAGGGGGTCGAGAGCATTGTTCTGGAACGCTCGACCGAGCTTCACCGCATCCCCAAGGGGCAGAACTTGACGCAGCGCACGGGCGAGCACTTTCGCGCCTGGGGCATCACGGATCAAGTGCGTGCGGCCACGCCGATCCCGCCTGGATTCGGCAATGCCGGTCTCGTGACCTACGGCCGTCTCCTGAGCGACTATCGCTATGACTGGTTTCAGCGCTCACGCGTGCGGCCCTACTACTTCGCCGACAACGAGCGCTTGCCGCAATACAATCTCGAGAGCGTCTTGCGGGACCGTGTTGCCGGTCTTTCTCAAGTGACGTTCGTTCAGGGTGCAGACGTCACCGGCGTAACCCAGGATGACGTCGGCGTCCGTGTTTCCTACGTGGCCGATGGCGCGAGCTGCGTGGCTGAGGCCACCTACGCCGTGGGCTGTGACGGTGCGCGATCGGTAACGCGCGACGTCGGCGGCATCCGGTACGAGACCGACCACGAAGGGCCGCGCATGGCTTTGCTCGTTTTCCGTTCCATGGAGTTGCACGACCTGCTCGAACGCTATCCCGGCAAATCGATCTTCAATGTGATGCACCCCGCGATGGGTGGCTACTGGCAGTTTCTGGGCCGTGTCGACCTGAACGGAGGATGGTTCTTTCATGCACCGGTGCCGGACGGCGCCACGCGGGAGAACTTCGATTTCCGTGCTTTCCTTCACAAAATGGCTGGCGCTGAATTCGCACTGGAATTCGAGCATATCGGGTTCTGGGACCTGCGCATTTCCCACGCCAGGGCCTATCGCAATGGTCGCGTTTTCATTGCCGGAGACGCTTGTCACAGTCACCCGCCCTACGGGGGCTACGGCGTCAATACAGGCCTGGAGGATTCCCGCAATCTCGGCTGGAAGCTTGATGCCGCCCTGAGCGGCTGGGCCGGAACCAGCCTGCTCGACAGCTATACCGCCGAACGGCATCCAGTCTTCCGTTCCGTCAGCCGGGACTTCATCAGTCGAATGATCGAGGACTTTCGCGGGTTCACGCAGGAATTCTCCCCCGAGAAGGACAAGGCGTCCTTCGACAAGGCATGGGCCGCGCGAGCCAACGCGGACGACGCGGACGTGACCGAGTTCCTGCCACATTACGCGGGCTCGCCCATTGTCCTAGGCGAGCCGGGTGCGCAGTCTGGGGCGAAGGGGAAGCACGAATTCGAAGCCAAGCCAGGCTATCACCTTGCGCCTCAGGCACTTCCGGATGGCGGCGACCTGTGGGATGCGCTCGGCCCAGGTTTCACGCTAATGGATCTCGGCGGCGACACAGCGCTTTCGGCGAGATTTGCAAGCGCGGCTGAATCCCTTGGTGTCCCGTTCAAGGTGCTGACATTGCGATCCGGGGCGCTGCGGAGGGCCTACGGGTGCAGCGCGGTCCTCGTTCGACCCGACCAGTTCATCGCTTGGGTCGGTTCGTCGGCGGGGTCTGACCCCAAGAGCATTCTTGCCCGTGCGATCGGGCAATGGACTTAGGAGATTCCTGACATGCGATCAAGGGAAGGACATCACTTTATTGGCGGTTCGTGGGTTTCGGACGCGCCGAACGGCATGATCCCGGTCCAGAACCCCTCGGACGGGTCAGTCTTTGCCGAGGCTCCGAACGGGTCAGCCGAACTGGCAGGTCAGGCGGTGATGGCAGCCCGCGACGCCTTTGAAACCACGGATTGGGCGTCAAGCCCCCGGCTTCGCGCGGCGGTTCTGCTCGAGTTCGCCGACATCCTGGAATCTCGCGCGGACGAGATCGCGGACCTGATGGCCAGGGAAAACGGAAAGGTGCTTGGCCAAGCCCGGCACGAACTTGCGGCCGGCTATGGCGAGGCCCGCTACTACGCGGGCGTTGCACGGAACGTATTTGGTCGAACTTTCGAGAGTGCGCCCGGCAAGATGAGCCTCATGACGCGAGAGGCGTCGGGCGTCGCCTCGGTCATCGTGCCCTGGAATGCACCAGTGACGCTGCTGGTTCGGTCTGTCGCCCCGGCACTGGCAGCCGGCTGCACGGTGGTTTCCAAGCCGGCATCGCAGACCCCGTTGACCAACGCTGCCGTCATGGCCTGTTTCGAGTCTGTCGCATCGCTGCCGAAGGGCGTGGTCAACTCCGTCAACGAATACGGCACGGAGGTAGGCACCGTCCTGTCCACACACGCTGAGGTCGACGTGATTTCCTTTACCGGATCGTCCCGCACCGGGAGGATCATCATGGCCAATGCCGCCGACACGATCAAGCATGTCTCGCTGGAGCTGGGCGGCAAGGCCCCAGCGCTGGTCTTTGAAGGTGCTGATCTCGACACGGCGGTGGCGGAGATCAAGCGCGGTTCGTTGGCGCTCAACGGGCAGATGTGCACGTGCATCAGCCGAGTTCTGGTGCAGGACACGATCTACGACGCGATGAAGACGCGCCTGCAGGCTGCATACGAGGCGACAAGGGCAGGGGATGCACGTGCCGAGGGAGTTGAACTGGGTCCGCTTATTGACAAGCCGAGTCAGCAGCGGCTCCTTGGCATTGTCAATCGTGCGGGTGCGGAGGCCAATCTCGTCGTGCGTGGCACGGCGGGCGGCGACGAGTTGGCAGACGGCTTCTTCATAACGCCGTCGATGTTCGAAATCGAGGACGTGACCCATGACCTCGTGCAGGACGAACTCTTCGGACCCATCGTCTCGCTCGAACGCTTCAGCGACGAGTCAGAGGCCGTCGCGAAGGCGAACGCCACCCGTTTCGGCCTTGCCGCCTCCGTGTACACCAGCGACCTGAACGTCTCGATGCGCATGGCGCGGAAGCTGCGCTTTGGCACGGTCTGGCTCAATTGCCATAATCGGCTCTTTGCAGAAGTCGAAACGGGCGGCTACCGAGAAAGCGGAATCGGGCGGCTCCACGGCGTCGAGGCGATGAACGATTTCCTCGAGACCAAGCACATCTACTACGAGGTCGAAGGCTGATGCCGCTGATCCAGTATCTTTCGCGCATACATTTCGACAATGGCGCCGTTGCAGTTCTCGGAGATGAAATTGCGCGGCTAGGCCTGAAACGTCCGTTGCTCGTGACCGACGAAGGCGTGGCGGACGTCGGAATCTTGGAGCGTGTCCTCGATGCAGCACGACCCTCGGAACCGGTGGTATACGATGGCACGACGGAGAACCCGACGGAACGATCGCTCCTCGACTGCATCGAGATCTGGAATGACAGGGGCTGTGACGGAGTGATCGCGCTCGGTGGCGGATCGCCTATCGATCTGGCGAAGGCGGTTGCCTTGCTGTCGAGCCATGGCGGAAGCCTAGCAGAGTACAACGTCAAGCGGGGCGGGTCGGAGAGGATCGGCAAGGTCTCTCGGCAGATTGCAATCCCGACTGCGGCGGGCACCGGAGCGGAGGTCGGCCGCGCATGCGTGATGTCCCTTCTGGACGGATCGAAATGCGTTGCCGTGAATCTGAACATGGTGGCGGACGTTGTGATCTGTGACCCGGAACTGACGCTCTCCCTGCCGTCGCGACTTACCGCCGCCACCGGGATCGATGCGCTGAGTCACGGGATCGAGACGTATTGCAGCCCCACGGAGAACCCGCCGGCTGCAGCCATTGCGCTCGATGCCGTCAGGCGTGCCGCGAGATGGCTGCCCGTTGCTGTCGAGGAGGGCAGCAACCGGGAGGCGCGGTGGGAGATGATGATGGCAGCGTTGATGGGAGGAATGTGCCTGCAAAAGTCGCTCGGCGGCGCCCATGCCATGGCGACGCCGCTGGGCGAATTGCATCTTCACCATGGCACGTTGATAGGGATATTGCTGCCCCATGTCCTGCGCTTCAACATCGGTCACGCCGACCTCGCCTTCTCTGACCTGCGTAGTGCAGCGAACCTTCCCGAAGATGCCGAGTTGCATGTTTGGCTGACGGACTTCGTATCCGGCTTGGGCCTGCCAACGAGGTTGGCGGAATTGGGTGTTGGTGCCGGCGTTCTACCCGAGATCGCCGACAAGGCATCCAAGGATCATCTGGCCATGACAAACCCAAGGCCGGCCGGGCCGGAAGACTACTTGGCCTTGCTTCGCGAAGCGCTTTGAGCGTCGCGAACGCGTTTCTGCACCGTCTGACCACGCGGCTTTCGTGGACGCTCCTGATCAAGTGCTTCGCTGCGGAGTGATCGAGAAAGCTCATGGCTTGAAGCCGCGTTCACAACGGATTCGACGGAAGTTATCCAGTGCTGCGAAGATCGGCGAGATCGGACGCAATTCTTGCCGCTAGGCGCGCATTGCTTAGCACAAGGGCTTCATTTGCCTTCGCGGAACGTCCCTCGGACAATTCATAGATTCGACCGAGGACAAATGGCGTGACCGAAGGTCCGGTGACCTGTTCCCGTGCTTCGGAGACCGCCTGCTCAATCAGTGGATTCATGATTGCTGCGGGAATCTCGTCTTCCGGCGGAAGGGGATTGGCGATCAACTGTCCGCATTGAAGGCCGAGATTTCGGCGCAAAAGGAACTCTTGGGCGATTTGACGGGTGCTGTTCGACACGGAAGGCGACGGAACGGAGGAGGCGCGTGACCAAAAAGCCGGGAAATCCGGGCTTCCGAACGTGGTGACCGGCACGCCAAGCGTTTCCAGAACTTCCAGCGTCTTCGGGATATCGAGAATTGCCTTCGCGCCTGCGCAGACCACCGCAACCGGCGTGATCGAGAGTTCTTGGAGGTCGGCGGATACGTCAAAGCTCACCTCCGCGCCCCTGTGAACTCCGCCGATGCCTCCGGTGGCAAAGACCTCGATGCCGGCGATATGTGCGGCGATCATCGTGGCAGCCACGGTCGTCGTTCCGGTTTCCCCGGCGGCGATGCAGGATGCCAGATTGGCACGCGAGAGTTTCCGGGCCGAGCGGCCGGCCTTGGCGAGGATGTCCAGATCTGCCTCCGCAACGCCGACGGTCAATCGGCCAGCCAGCACGGCGATGGTCGCGGGCACCGCTCCTTCGCTCCGCGCGGCGTTCGCTGCCGAGCGCGCCGTCTCAAAGTTCTGCGGATAGGGCATGCCATGGGAAACGATCGTGGATTCCAAGGCGACCACGGGCCTGCCGCCTTCGAGCGCGTCCCGGATCTCTTCATCGATGTCGAGAGGCAGTGTCATGAAGCGATTCCTCTCGATATGTGGTCCGCTGCTGCCCAGAGCGCCTTGTCCAGAGCGTCCTTGGGCGGAGCACCGGCGATTTCGGCTGCAACATGTGCTGCCAGGAAGGTGTCGCCTGCACCAGTGACGCGAGCAACATTTGCTGCGGGCGGATCTGCCAGGATGATGCCGGTGCGGGATCCATCTGCGACCGCATGCTCACCATTCGTCACCAGGGCTCGATTTGCGCCAAGTTCCAGCAATGCTGTCGCGGCCTCCCGTGCGTTGTCGAAGCGCGAACCGCACAGGATCCCGGCCTCTTCGACATTTACGTAAACGGTGGTGTTCGGCATGTCGAGCAGTGGCGCGAGCCTCTCGGCCTTTCCGGGAGAGGCCGGCGCGACGCGCAAGTCGGCCCTTTCGAATATCGGGCTTGTCGCTATTTCGGCCAAGAGCGCACTGGTGAGGTTTCCGTCCAGCGCGATCGGCCCGGAAAATGGTGCCTCCGCCGATCCGAGACGACCATCTGAGAGCGGGCGGAGAATCCTGTCGCCTGCGGCTTCCAGCGAGTGAGCGTCAGCAATGGCTGCGATCAGGCCGTTGGCTCCCTCGATGGCCATGTAGCTGTCTGTTGGAAGTTCTGCAGTTCTGTAGACGCAAGTCGTGTCAATTCCGACTTCGGATGCGAAGGCGACGAGTCTTTCGCCTTCGTCATCTTCTCCAATGGCCGTGAGCAGCGTTGGCGTCATGCCGAACCGCGCCAGCGAATTCGCTATGTTCAAGGCGACCCCACCTGGATGCCATGCAATGCGTCCGGGCACATCAGAGCCTTCCGTCATGACAATGCCTGCGCTGCCAATCACGTCCCAATGCGCCGATCCGATGCAGGGAATCCTCGTGGCTGCGGTCATGAGTATTCGGTGGTGCAAATGACCTCGACTGTTGAAGCCGGCGACTTCCGGTCGTCCGCAATGCTCCGCTCCGGCAGCGCAAATTCGCCAGCGACATTCTTGAACAGGCAGCACTTGGACTCGGTCAACGGCACCGTTTGGAGAAGTCGGCTGAACAATTTGACTCCGGCACGTCCTTCGATGAGCCAGAATTGCTGCCTGATGGCGGCCCGAGAGATGTTCGGCTCTTCCGCGGTGCCTGTGACGCATTGATGTCTTGTTGCGGATTCGAAGCTCGACAGACAGTTGAGCGACAGCGCCATGGCATTCCATCCCCATGGTATGGGTCTGACCTAAAGCCAAGCCGCAAAAATGTTGCTTGTCCAGAGTTTCGCGCCAACAAATGCTGTACGCACTATTCCGGCACTTGGATCTTGTTGAATGAAACCCGCTCGTTTGGGAAGAATAGATCCGCGCGAACAGAAGGAAGCCACAGGAGGCGAAATCGAATGGATTCGAGAAAGGAGATCGAATCGGGCTGCGAACCGCTTCAAGTTCATTGTCTGTATCGGCGAGGGATGAGGACGCGTCTCACGACCTGGGTCAGGATCCCTTGGAGCGCGAAAGCCTCCCTGCTCATTGCTGCAAGCAATGACACCGTGGGGAATCGTGCAATTTGCCATTCCCTGCGCTGCTCCGGCAGGTCAATCCGATGGACGCCCCAGCAATGAATTCAGCCTCGAGCAACAACGTCCTGATCTTCATCTCGGATGAGCACCGCAAGGACGCGTTGGGCTGCATCGGCCACCCTATTGTCAAGACGCCGAATCTTGATGGGCTCGCCGCCCGCGGGACAATCTTCGAAAATGCCTATACTCCGTCGCCCATCTGCGTTCCCGCCCGTGCTGCCATGGCGTGTGGCGATTACGTTCACAACATCGGCTGCTGGGATAGTGCGACCCCCTATCGCGGCGTTCCCCGGAGCTGGATGCACCAATTGCGCGACGGTGGTATCGAAGTAACATCGATCGGAAAGCTGCACTTCCGTTCGAGCGAGGACGACAACGGCTTCTCGCGAGAAATCTTGCCGATGCATGTGGTCGGTGGTGTCGGCTGGCCCGTCGGTCTTTTGCGCAAAGATCCACCGAGATTCGGAGCCGCTCCGGAACTTGCCGCAAATGTAGGAGCGGGAGCGAGTTCCTATACAGACTACGACCAGTCGATAACCGAGGCTGCATGCGAGTGGCTGCTCGCGCGCGGAGAGTCGGAAACCCCATGGGTGACGTTCGTGTCACTGGTCAGCCCGCATTATCCCCTTGTCGCGCCTTCGAAATTCTACGACTTCTACGACCCGGAGTCCGTCGATTTTCCGATCGCATATGAGCATGCGTTGCGACCCCGGCATGCCGAGTTGAAGAACATTGCCCGATTCTTCGATTACGACCGGCACTTCGATCAACGAAAGGTGCGTGAGGCCAGGGCCGCATACTATGGACTCATATCCTTTGTGGACGACTGCGTAGGACGAATTCTCACTGCGCTGGACCGGTCTGGCCAGGCGGACAACACGACGGTCGTCTACGCGTCCGATCATGGCGACATGATGGGCGATCACGGCTTCTGGACGAAACAGGTCATGTATGAGGCATCGGCTGGCATCCCCATGATTGCCGCCGGCCCGGGCCTGCCCGAGGGGAAGCGCGTGGGCACCGGGACGAGCCTCATCGATCTGGCGGCGACAGTGGTCGATGCTACGGATCTCTTGGATGACACGGACGACCCCTTCCCGGGCCGTTCCCTGCGCTCGATCGCATGGGAGGACGATGACCCGAACCGTACCGTGTTCAGCGAGTACCATGATGGCGGATCGACGACCGGAGCCTTCATGGTGCGGTGGGCGCATTGGAAGTTCGTATATTATGTCGGCCACGACGCCCAGCTGTTCAACCTGGCGCTAGACCCCCATGAACTGCGAAATCTGGCTCATGACGGGGTGCGCGACCCCGACGTTCTGGCGGCCTGGAAGGAAGGCGAGAGGCGATTGAGGGCAATTTGCGATCCCGAAGAAGTCAATGCCCGTTGCTTTGCCGACCAAAGTCGCAGAATTGAGGAACTCGGCGGTGTCGAGGCATGCAAACGCGCGAACGTGTTCAATCACACGCCGACGCCAGATGAGCGGCGCGCCCTGGACAAAGGTTCCGAATTGTGACTCCACGCTGACACGCCACTTGCGAACCGTTGGAGCACTTACGCATGGGAAACCACCACCAGGCTGACCGAGCATGCGACATCTTCGTGCTGAACTCCGGTTACGGGGGCATCGTGCCGGCGGATTTGTTTCCGGCGACGCGAGGCATCAACGTGATCCACGAGGGCCTGTCCGTCCCTGCCGTGCAGAAACGGCGGCCTTCAATCGAGGCACCTGTCGTCGATTTCGAGTGGTACGGCTGCGGAGCATCGCTCCAATGTGAGCGCTCGGGTGGCCCGGGCGCGACAGCGGGGCAGTAGGACCGGCGACGCCATATTCGGAAACGCATCGACAGGCTTGTCTCTCACGTCTGAATCCCAATTGACGACCTGAACCGGGGCATGGTCGTCGGTCGCGTTCAGGCATTCGACGTGATCATCTTGCCGCTCTTCGAGTTCCAGGACACGCGCGTCAGGGCGGAGCGCAAGATCAGGACGAGGACCATGCGCGGATTGCTCTGTGTTGCACACTACCACTCTTGGCGGATGCTGGCCTGGATGGGTCCGAAATTCGTCGTGCGGTTCGCCACCGTCATCGCCAACACGGCTGGGATCACTCGATTTTGTCGCACGGCAGGGCGATTTCGGTTTTCTCAGAGGTCACGCCTTCGATCTGGTCGATCAAAAGCGAGGTCGCCGCCCGGACCATTTTCTCAAACGGCATGCTGACGGAATGGAGATCATAGGCGTTCAGTCTTGCCAGCAGGGATTGCCCAAAACCGACAACCATGGGATCTCGGCTCTTCTGGCCGCCGTTAGGTTTCACTGCATCGTGCGCGGCAACTGCCAGCAGGTCGCTTGAGCAGAAGAACCCATCGGGCGGCTTGGGCAGGTTCATCAACTCCAGCGCTGCCGCGTGGCCCCGGTCGTAGTCGTTGACCCCGGCGAGCCGGGTCACCGGCTGGTAGCCGTAAATTTCTTCTATTCGCTGTACGAAACCCGCCATGCGTTCCTTGGTCACGGTGGCATCGGCGTTGCCGCCGATGAAGGCCGGGCGCATGACGCCGCTTTCATGCATGTAGTCGGCGACCAGCGCGGCGCCAGCGTGATTGTTGCAATGGACCGAACTGTATTCGGGGCGCAGTGACCGGCGACCGACGACCACTATCGGCTGGTTCCCGGCCTCGCATCTCTGCGCAAGCTGGTCCGGAAGGTGCGAGGCTGCCACCAGCAACCCATCAACCTGGAACTGCAGGGCGGTGTCGACCGATGCAATCTCGCTGCGCTTGTGGCCGACATTCAACAGGATCGCGTGATGGTTCCGCTGTTGCGCCTCGGACGAAACGAAGCGGAAGAGGTCGAGATGTTCGGGGTCGTCGAAGTTGTTGACCAGCAATCCGATCAGGTTCGACCGCCGCCCGGCCAGGACGCGCGCGGCCATGTTCGGGCGATAGCCGAGCCGCCCGGCAACGCCTAGCACCCGCTCTCGCGTGGCCTCGTTCACCAGGCTGGCATCGGAGAAGCTGCGCGACACCGTGGTCAGTGACACGCCAGCACGGTCAGCGACGTCTTGGGCGGTGATGTTGCCGTGGTCCCGGCGGGATGTCTTTGCTTCGCTCACGGTCCGTATTTTCTTTCTCCGGCTGGACCTACGCCCGAACGCAAAACGAAATGGTCCTCGGTCACTTTGTCGAAATGCACCGGCTCGGGCACGTATCCAACAGGGTGAATGGGCGAAGGTGGTGGTTTGGTTGCCAGCTCCCACTTTTCGGCGCGGTGGGCAAGGTCGAGCGTCGGCACGGCGGCGAGCAGCGATTTGGTGTAGTCGTGCTGTGGGCTGGCGAAAATCTGTTCCCGCGTAGCGGTCTCGACGATCCGGCCCAGATACATCACCGCGACCCGGTGCGAAACCCGCTCGACCACGGCCATGTCGTGGCCGATGAAAAGGTAGGAGATCCCCATCTCCGCCTGTAGTTCCATCATCAGGTTCAGCACTTCGGCTTGGACCGACACATCCAGTGCCGAGACCGCCTCGTCGGCAATTATCAGCTTGGGCTTGGGGGCCAGGGCACGGGCAATGGCGACACGCTGGCGCTGCCCTCCGGAAAGCTCGCTGGGGTAGCGCCGGAGAAAGGCACGCGGCAGGCGTACCCGGTCGAAGAGTTCCGCCGCACGGTCCTCGAGCGCGCTGCCGGCCTCCAGTCCGAAGTTTTTCAGCGGCTCGATGACCTGCTCCAGTAGCGACATGTGAGGGTTGAGCGAGCCGTAGGGGTCCTGAAAGATCATCTGCATGTCGCGGCGGGCCAGCCGCATGTCCTCGTCGGAAAGTGCCAGCAGATCCTGCCCGCCAAAGGTGATCTCGCCGCAGTCGGGGCGTTCCAGCCGCAAGATGCAAAGCCCGGTCACCGACTTGCCGCTGCCGCTTTCGCCAACAAGCGACAGGGTTTCCTTTTCGAGAATGCGAAAAGTCACGTCCTCGACCGCGTGCGCGTTGGCCACGGTCCGGCCCAGCCAGCCGCCTCGGATCGGGAAGCGCTTGGTCAGATGCCTGACGTCGAGCAGGACGTGGCTGCCCGGCTGCAGCGGTTTGTCGATCTGGCAATCGGTCGTGGCGACGGTTTCCATGGGCTCGGGCAGGGTCTTGCCGGCCATGTCCCCGAGTTTCGGAACTACGGCCAGAAGGGCCTGTGTGTAGGGGTGCTGCGGATCCGTCAGCACTTGCTCGACCGGTCCATCCTCGGCCACGCGACCATTTTGCATCACTACCACCCGGTCAGCCATTTGCGCTACAACGGCCATGTCGTGGGTGATCAGGAGAACTGCGGCGCCGGTTTCGTCCCTTAGCTTGCGAATGAGCGCCAGAATCTCCGACTGTACCGTCACGTCGAGCGCAGTGGTAGGCTCATCGGCAATCAGGAGTCGCGGCTCGCACGCCAGTGCCATTGCGATCACGATGCGCTGGCGCATGCCGCCGCTAAGCTCGTGCGGGTATTGCTTCAGCCGCCGTTCGGGTTCGGGGATGCGCACCTGTTTCAGCAGCTCGACCGAGCGTCCGGCGGCCTCTTCGCGGCTCATGTCGCGGTGCTGCTGCAGGCTTTCGGCCAGTTGCCAGCCGATCGTGTACGAGGGGTTCAGCGCCGTCATGGGTTCCTGAAAGATCATGCCGATCTCGTTGCCGCGGATCGTGCGCATCCGCGCCTCGTCTGCCGTGCGCAGGTCGATCTCATTTCCGCTGCCGCCTTCCAGTGTCAGCCGTCCGTCCGCCACCCAGCCGCCGGAGAACTTGGTGAGCTGCATCAGTGTGTAGGCAGAGACAGACTTGCCGGAACCGGACTCGCCTACGATGCAGACGATCTCGCCCGGCTCGATGGTGAACGAGACGTCCTGGACTCCTGCAATCGCTCCGCGTTTGGACGGGAACTCGACGCGAAGGCCTTCGACATTGACGAGCGGCTTGTTCATTCTCTGCCCCCGCTTCCAATTGCGAACCAGCGCCAGCGCTGCGCCGGATCCGTGACTGCGCGCACCCAGCTTGCGACGAGGTTGAGACAGAGCGCGGTGAGGAAGATTGCCAACCCCGGAAAAGCCACAAGCCACCAGGCGGATCGGATATGCTCGCGTCCGTCAGCGATCATCAGACCCCAGGACGGGTCAGGCGGCTGAACGCCGAAACCGAGGAAGCTAAGCGAGGCCTCGCTTAGGATCAGGATCGCGATTTCGAGCGTGTAGAGGACCAAGATCGGAGCGACCACGTTGGGCAGGATGTGGCGGAACACTATCCGCCGACCCGAGGCGCCCATGGCCTTGGCGGCCACCACATAGGTCTTCGACCGCGCCGCCAGTGCCAGCCCGCGCGACATGCGTGCGAAGACCATCCAGTGAAGCACGGCGAAGACCAGGATCAGGTTGGCAAACCCGCCGCCAAGAATGAACAGCACGAAGAGCGCCACAAGAAGCGAGGGCAGCGACAGCATGCCGTCGACAAAGCGCATTACCAGATCCTCGTAGAGCCCGCCGTAGTAGCCAGCCGTCAATCCGGCGATGACGCCGAAGACACAAGAGAGCGTCGCGCCCAAGAGACCCACCGAGACGGAGACTCGCGCGCCATAGATCAGTCGCGTGAACAGGTCCCGTCCGAGCTCGTCGGTTCCGAGGAGGTAGAATAGCCCTTTTTTTCCGGTCGAGAATGGCGGCAGCATACGGTCTGCGAGGTTGAGCCCGGTGGGCTTGTGCGGGGCGAGAAATTCGGCACCTACTGTGAATGCCAGGAGGGCCAGCAGGAACAGCACCGCCGAAGCCGTGATCTTGTCGCGCCAGAGCGCGTACAGGTAGTCGTGGAGGTTCTCGCGCTCGTCCCTGGGATCGATGGCGTCCTCAATGGCTGGATTGCTCACATCGGCCATCAGGTCACGCCTTCTGCCCAAGCTGGATCTGCGGGTCGATGATGCGATAGGCGAAATCGACCAACAAATTGACGATGATCACCAAGGTGGCCACCACGGCAATCGAGACTTGAATGATCGGCAGGTCGCTGCGGCTTAGGCTGTCGATGATCAAGAGTCCGATGCCCGGCCAGGCAAAGATCTTCTCCACCAGGATCGCGCCGGTGAGTAACGCGGACAGTTCGTCTCCGATCATGGTAATGATGGGAATCGCTGCGTTGCGCAGGGCGTGCAGCAAGATCACCCGCCACTCGGCCACACCCTTGGCGCGGGCGGTGACAACGTAGGGTTTCGCCAATTCGTCCAGCATGGCGCTGCGCACAACTTGCGCGATGCGCCCGATGGGTCGGGCGGCGAGCGTCAACGCCGGGAGTATTACATGTGCCGGCTCGCCGTACCCCCCCGTCGGAAGCCAGCCGAGCTGGACCGCGAATAGCACGATCAGCATTAGCCCAAGCCAGAACTGCACGATGGAGACGCCGGCCAGGGACAGTACGGTGACGAGGCGGTCGGCAAGATGCCGCGGGTAGGCGGCCGCGATCACGCCCATGCCGAGTCCAAGCGGAACGGCGATGGCCATGGCGACGCCAGCCAGAAGGAAGGTGGCGGGCAGGCGCTCTGCCACCAGATCCACCACGGGTACGCCTATATCCTTCAGGTCCGCCTCAGGGATCACCGAGAAGCCGAAGCGGTAGCTTACGCCGAAATCGCCCTGCAGGAGCCCACCCATGTAGCGCACCCACTGGAGCCAGAGCGGGTCGTTCAGGCCGGCCGCGCGGCGTAGGTTTTCCAGCGCTATGTCGTTGGCGCCGGGGCCGAGCATGTTCAGCGCCGGGTCGCCGATCATGCGGCAGGCAAAGAAGACAAAGGAGACCGTGATCAGCAGCAGGAGTACGGAGTTGATCACCCGCTTCAATAGGTAGGGCATACTTCCGTTTATCCGTCAGGGGGACAAGTCAGACAAGCCGGCGCGCCCGTGGAGCGCGCCGGTTCTTCACTTGGCAGGTTACTCAGCCGGCTTCAGATAGACCGCCTGAATTCTGTGGTCGGTGCCGAATGTGAACTCGGTCCCGGCCTTCACCAGGTAGCCGCGGTCGAGGAGCGCCAGCGGCACGATCAGGTGCCGGTCGTGGACGTATTGGACCAGTTCCTTCATCCGTTCGTTCCGATCGTCGCCAAAACTAGCCAGTGCCTCAAAAAGCCTGGCGTCGAAATCGGCATCACAATAGACCGACGACCGCGACGGCCCCTTGGGGTCGTTGATGTCCGGGCACGCATAGTTCGAGTGCAAGAGCAGTCCATAGTCGCCCGAGGGGTTGCCCTTGACGTGAACCTGCATCATCTGCCGGTTCGGCTCGTCGGCATAGCCGGCGATGCGGACACGCGGGTTGAACTCCTGAGGAGTCTGCACCTTGATCGTGGTTTCGATGCCAGAGATGTTAAGCATCGCGCCGATGGCCTCGACGATCGGCTTGATCCGCGGGGTGGTGTCCCGGCCTACAACCTCGACATTCAGCGCATCGACATCGACGCCGTCTGCCTTGGCCTCAGCAAGAAGCGCCATGGCGCGCTCCGGGTCGTACGAGTAGGGCTGCACAGCATCGTTGAAACCAATGGTGCCCTTCGGGCCAAGTTGTCCTTGCGGCACAGAAGCCATGCCCTGCAAGTCGGCAATTCCGGTGATGTCGACGGACAGGAAGACCGCCTCGCGCACCCGCGGATCGGCAAGTACGGGGTGGGCATGCAGCGAATGATCGAGACGGCCGTAGAGATAGGTCGTCGACGGGCCTGTCACGCAGTCGTAGTCGGCCGCATCCGCCGCGCGTGCGCATTCGTCGGCCGAGGGGAACATGCCCAGCTGGGCCTCTCCCGACTGAACCATTGCGACGCGGGTGGCGTCTTCTGCGCGAAACACGAACTTCAGGTCCGAGTAGGCCGGTTTGGTTGTTCCATAGGCATCGTCAGCGCTCAGCCCCCACCAGTCGGGGTTGTAGGTCGCCGTCCAGTACTGGCCCTTGGCCCACTCGCCGAAGACATAGGGCCCGGTGCCGACGGGCGTGTCGAAATGCTCTTCCGGGCTGTTGTTGAGTTGCGCTGCCGAAGAGATGCCGCCCAGCGTCATGCGGAACTCCAGCAGCGGATCGGCCTTGCTCGACACCACTTCGACGGAATTTTCGTCGATGGCGGTGGCGGTGATTTCGCCGGGGCCGGCATATTCCTGGATGGTGAACGCCTTTTCGGGGCTCCAGACCCAGTTGATCGACTTGGCCACCGCTTCGGCTGTCATGTCGGTTCCGTCGTGGAACTTGACGCCCTGCCGGATGGTGAGGCGCAATGTGCTGCCATCGACGCGCTCCCAATCGGTGGCGAGTACGCCTCGCATCTCGCCGGTAACCGGGTCAACCGCGATCAGCGTTTCCACGACATTGCGCAGCCCAGTTGCGTTGATTTCCTTGTAGGTGCCTTGTGCAGCAAGGTCCTGTGGTTCCTGGTTGACCGCGACGACAAGGGTGCCGTGAGTAGGCGCGGCGTATGCGGCCACGGTTGCAAATGCGAGAGCGGAGCCGGTCGCCCAAAGCATCCCGAGTCCGCGCGAGCGAAGATAATTCATCTGATTTTCGCGCTTGATTCCCCGGCTGGCAGGCCCGGGAGGAAAGCGCGCCCCTTTTCTGTTTGTGTTGAAATGGGTCGGGCAAACCGCCACCCGCCCCGAAGACGAGTTGCCTCGCCTGGACGGAAAAACCGTGATTCAGCTTTCTCTGCCATGCGGCTCACGCCGCTTGCGGGGTTGCAATGACGTCCCCGGCAACGCCGCCCGAAGGCGGGCTCCCCTCGCACAACTTGACCATCCGCATTTCGATTCGCCCAGCTTCGTGCCTGACCCGGCGTGTCTGCTGACAGATCTTCCAGAGCTTGGAACCGAGAAAGCAACCTAAGGTGGGTCATTGACGCATGGCTCAAGGTGGATTGGATGATGGTCTCCTTTCTTGTGCTAGTCAGCATGGGCCTTAGGGACAGTCACCCCTCAGGCTGCTCTTTTCAGGGAGAGGTCGCTGAACAGAATTTTCCCATCTGTCCTGACCAGATGAAATGACAGCGCTTTCATAAAGTCAACTCCATTTGCCGTTGCTCTGATGCTTTCAATGAGCTTCAAAACCCACGCACATTTGCTGTTGATCAAGCTCTGAAACCATCAATATGGTGATAGCGCTTTCATAACGGAACCCGAAGCCGCGCCACGCCAGGAGGATCCCGCAAGAGCGATGTCCTGATTGCCTTGGCCGGAGAATTCGCCGAGCGGACATTTCTAATTCCGTCTTCAATCGCTACCCGAAGTGAAATTGTGCCGGCGATGCTGCCTGCGACCGGATGGCAGGGTTCGAGCGTTGAAGCCACAAAGTTCCATGTCGCGGACCTTGTGAACGGACTTGCAGGGCTACGGGTTTGCGGCGGGAACGTGCGGCATTGGCAAGCCGTGATCCCCTTGCCTGATGCCAGGATTTCTGCACCCCGCCGCGTCAGGTCGGCGCGCCGAATTTCTTGCGCCAGGCCTTCCAATCTTCTGGCGTGTCCAGGTCCCGCGTAGCGCGGTCGCCCTGCAGTTGCACAAAATTGATCGTCTCGTCCTTCAGGACGACGCGACCGCCTTCGTCGCCGGTCAGCTTGGCGAACTGAGGCAGAAGCCGTGGTGGCACGATCAGTGGTGTGCCCGGCCTGCCTTCCGCGTCCGTGGCGCGAGTCGGCGTGTTGCCGCCGACAGCCTCGAAGCGTTCAATTGCGCTCCTGATGTCGGATGCGGTGATGCCAGGAACGTCCGGCAGCAGGATCAACATGGCGCGATCCGGGGCAACTTGCATGACATGCAGGGTTGCGGCGCGGAGCGTGTCGCCGAGGCCTTCGGCAGCATCCTCGACCTCGATAATGGTCACCTCAAGTCCGCTTATCGCCTCTCGGCGAGCTACGTCGTCCTTCCGAAGCGCCACGACGACTCCGCATCCACCTTCAACGGCGATGCCTGCCTGACGGCGAAGCAGGGGCATGTCTTCAACTCTTTCCAGCAGCTTGTCGCGTCCTCGCATGCGCGACGAGGAACCAGCTGCAGGAATGACTGCGAGCGGGTTCATCGTTCGGGGATCAGTCCGCGTGGACTGAAGCGGAGAACCAGAAGCAGGATCAGGCCCATGGTCAGCAGCCGCATGTGTGCGGCAGTCTCAAGGAGATGCTCTTTCAGCCAGAAGCCGTCAGGCATGCCTGCAGTGATGCCCCCGATGAGGGCGACGCCCAAGGGTTCGACCATGACCCAAAGGTACCAGATCAGCATGCCGCCCAGGACCGCCCCGAAATTGTTGCCTGAGCCTCCGACAATGACCATGACCCAGATCAGGAACGTGAAGCGCAGCGGTTGGTAGCTTGCAGGCGTCAACTGGCCGTCCAGCGTTGTCATCATGGCTCCTGCCAGCCCGCAGACCGCCGATCCGAGGATGAACACCTGCAGGTGCCTTGCCGTAACGTCCTTGCCCATCGCCTCGGCTGCGACCTCGTTGTCGCGAATGGCCCGCATCATTCGGCCCCAAGGCGAGTTGAGCGCGGCTTGCGCCAACCAAAGCAGCAAAAGCAATACTGCCAGGAAGAGGCCGGCATAGGCGAGCTTGACCGTTATCGTGGATGCCGTCACCGGGTCGAATCCAAAGCCCGAGACCCGCTCGACAAATCGTTCGGAGTTTTGCAGGTCAATTTCGTAAGGCACCGGTCGCGGGATGCCGCTCACGTTCTTGACGCCTCGCGAGAGCCAGTCCTCGTTCTTGAGAACTGCGATGATGATCTCGGAGATGCCAAGAGTGGCAATGGCGAGGTAGTCCGATCTCAGGCCGAGCGCCGTCTTCCCGACGACCCATGCGGCCCCAGCGGCGAGCAGCGCTCCAACTGGCCATGCAATCAGGATGGGCAGGCCAAGGCCGCCGAGATTTCCTGCCCTTGCTGGCGACACCGCTTCGATCGCTGCCACCGCCGGGTCGAAGAGCCAGCGATATACGAAGAAGCCCACGACAAGGATCGCGACGAGCGCAGGCGCTCGGGCCTTTCCCACCGGAATTCTCCTCCAGGCCAGGATGGCCGCCACGATGGCGGCGGTTCCAACAAGGAGCGCGAAGATGACCCTAGGACCACCGGCGTCCCAGGCTTCGATGACAGGCGGTTTCGAGATGATGACGGTGCTGAGGCCGCCAAGCGCCAGAAACCCCATGACGCCGATGTTAAATAGGCCCGCATATCCCCATTGCATGTTCACCCCGAGTGCCATGATCGCCGAGACAAGGCCCATGTTCAGGATGCCGAGCGCCACGTTCCAGCTTTGCAGGAAGCCGGTTGCAGCAATCAGCGCGAGGACGGCCAGGAAGAGGGTCATGTCTCGCAGCTTCAGGGTCACAGCGCTTTCCCCCTGAACAGTCCCGTCGGCCGGAACAGGAGCACGACGATGAGAATCCCGAAGCTGACGGCAAACTTGTAGTCTGTCGAAAGCAGCTGGACGAGGCCTTGCGGTTCCCAGGCAGGGATCAGGTAGCCGGCGACCTTCTTGAACGCATAAGTGATCGTGACTTCGGAAAAGGCAATGACAAAGCCGCCCGCGATCGCGCCGATCGGATTGCCGAGGCCTCCAACGATCGCAGATGCGAAGATCGGCAGGAGAAGCTGGAAGTAGTTGAACGGCTTGAAGCTCTTGTCGAGTCCGTAGAGCACGCCCGCGACGGTGGCCAGCGCCGCCACCATGATCCATGTGAACATGACCACGCGTTCGGGATTGATGCCGGAGAGGAGTGCGAGATCCTCGTTGTCCGAAAACGCCCGCATGGACTTTCCCGTGCGCGTGCGATTCAGGAACCAGAAGAGAATGGCCACGACAATGATCGCGACGACGACGGTCAGCATCGCGGTGGACTTGATCGCGAGGCCCTCCTTCAGGCCGGTCAGTTCCTTGAACTCGCGGGCCGTGATGATGAAGCGTGCCCCGTCCGCAAATCGCTGTTCGTCAACGCCAATGACGAAACGTACGAGCCCGTTCGTCACGAACATCACGCCCATCGAAACAATGACCAGAATGACGGGCGCGGACTTCTGTTCCCGGTAGAACCGGTAAACAAGGCGGTCGGTGATCAGGACGAATACTGCGGTGGCGGCAATCCCGGCAGGCAGAGCCAGAAGCGCGGTCGGGAACGGATCCAAGGACACGCCCATGGCCTGAAGCCACCAAGTGCCAAGGATCGTTGCCATCGCGCCAAAGGCCATGGTGTCGCCGTGGGCAAAGTTGGAGAATCTCAGGATCCCGTAGATCATGGTCACGCCAAGCGCTCCGAGCGCCAATTGGCTGCCATAGGCAACCGCCGGCAACATGACGAAATTCGCAAATGCAACGAACGCGTTCAGGAAGTCCAAGCCGTCCTCCAGTCTGGACAGGCGGAAGCCGATCCTGCACGTGCCCGAAGAGGTCCAAGGAGGTGTGCGGTCCGCAACCGACATCCAATGCCTTGCCGGCAGCCGACGTTGCCACGTGTCCTTGAGAGCTTGTTCATGCCGTCGCTCTCCAGCTCCTGCCCGACCGCCTACCCACCCAGGAACGAGCGGCGAACTTCCGGATCCGCAAGGAGTGCCTCGCCGGTATCGGTGAAGGCGTTTTGTCCCTGCACCATGACATAGCCCCTGTCCGCAATCTCAAGGGCCTGCCGCGCGTTCTGCTCCACCATCAGGATCGAGATGCCGGTTCTCGCCACCTCAATGATCCTGTCGAACAGCTCGTCCATGACGACGGGACTGACGCCTGCTGTCGGCTCATCCAGCATCAGGACCCTTGGCCGGGTCATCAGCGCGCGACCGACGGCCACCTGCTGACGCTGTCCGCCGGACAGCTCGCCCGCTGTCTGGCGGCGCTTTTCCTTCAGGACCGGGAAGAGTTCGTAGACCTGCGCCATGGTTCCCGAAATGTCGTCGCGTCTCAGGAAGGCCCCCATTTCGAGGTTCTCTTCGACCGTCAGCGACGTGAAGGTGTTGGAGTTCTGCGGCACGAAGGCCATGCCCCTTGCCACCCGGTCCTGCGGGCTCAGGTGCGAGATGTCCTCGCCACCAAGCTTGACCGAGCCCTCATGGAGATCCAGCATTCCGAAGACCGCCTTCATTGCCGTCGACTTGCCCGCGCCGTTCGGTCCAACGATCACGGCGATCTCTCCTTCATTCACCGAGATCGTGCATGAGTGGAGGATATCCACGCCACGGCCATATCCGCCGCTCAAGGAGTCGCCGATCAGGAAGGGATCACTCACTGCTCGTCTCTTTGATCATCCTGTTTTTCAGGCCGGTGCCGAGATAGGCTTCTATGACGTGATCGTTCGCCTTTATCTGTTCGATCGTTCCTTCGGCCAGGACCTTGCCCTCCGCCATGCAGATGACCGGGTCGCACAGCCGGCCAATGAAATCCATGTCGTGTTCGATCATGCAGAAGGTGTAGCTCCGCTCCCTGTTCAAGCGCTGGATCGCGTCCCCGATCGTCCTGAGCAGCGTTCGGTTCACGCCGGCGCCCACCTCGTCCAGAAAGACGATTTGTGCATCCACCATCATGGTGCGGCCCAGTTCAAGGAGCTTTTTCTGGCCTCCCGAAAGGTTGCCCGCCCTTTCGTCCTTCAGGTGGTCGATGGTCAGGAACTCCATCACCTCGTCGGCCTTCTTCCGGATTCCCTCTTCCTCTGCCGCGATCCGGCGTCGACCGATCCAGGTGTTCCAGATTCTCTCCCCCTGCTGGTGGCCCGGTACCAGCATCAGGTTCTCGCGGACGCTCATGGAGGCGAACTCGTGGGCGATCTGGAACGTGCGGAGAAGCCCCTTGTGGAAAAGGTCATGCGGCGGAAGGCCGGTGATGTCCTCGCCGTTCATGAACACATGTCCGCTGGTCGGGGGCAGGGTTCCCGCGATCAGGTTGAACAGCGTCGTCTTTCCGGCGCCGTTTGGTCCGATCAGGCCGGTGATCGAGCCTGGCGCAATTTTCAGGGTGACTCCATCAACGGCATGAAATCCGCCAAAATGCTTGTGCAGGCCCTCGACCCTGATCATGGCCGTTCCCGGATGCAAAAGGGCCCGGAACAAGTCCGGGCCCTTTGCTTGCCGTGTTACCGATACTTGACGGTTTCGATGCTGCCGCCCTTGACCTCGACCTGCCGGTAGTTGCCGGCCGATTCGCCCGGGCCGATCAGTTCAACCGCGCTTGCGCCGACGTAGTCGACGTCACCACCGTCGGCGAGGATCTGCAAAGCCTTGGCAAGTTCGCCAGGAAAGATCTCTTCGCCCGGTGCATTGGCGACGTCCATGATCCTGTCCTTGAAATCGGCGGACTCCGCTGATCCGGCGGCCTGCATGGCGAGCATGATCAGCGCTGCGGCATCATAGCTTTCGCCGGAAAATGGCGAAGTGGCGTCAAATGCGCCTGCCGCAAGTTCAACATACTTGGCCGCTCCGGCGCTGTCGGTGCCCGGGTGCTGGCCGGTCGAGCCGTCGATTTCGCTGCCGAAGTTGTCCGTCAAGGAGTCCGAAATCATGCCGTCGGGAAGGTGAAAGGTGTCGAATGCACCGGAATCAAGCGCCGCGCGGATGATGCCGGATCCGCCCTGGTCGACATAGCCTGCGACAACCAGGCGCTGACCGCCAGCGGAAGCCAGGGCGCCGACCTCTGCCGAATAGTCGCCCTTGCCGTCTTCGTGCGCGGCATTGATTGTGACCGTGCCGCCGGCGGCCTCGAATGCCGCCTGGAAACTGTCGGCCAGACCCTTGCCGTAGTCGTTGTTGGTGTAGGTCACCGCAACTTCGTTGATGCCCAGTTCCATGAGGACTTCCGTCATCACCACGCCTTGGCGCGCATCGGACGGCGCGGTTCGGAAGAAGAGCCCGTTGTCCTCGTTGTTCTGGTGGCTGAGGCCAGGTGAGGTTGCCGAAGGCGAGACCATCACGATGCCGTTTGGAAGAGCGACGTTTTCCAGGATCGCGCCCGTGACACCCGAGCAGTCCCCACCCACGATGGCCTTCACGCCTTCGCTGGTGATCTGCTGTTCGGCAACGGAGGTCGCGGCCCCCGAGTCGATGCAGGTCGAGTCGCCGCGGACCGGCGTCACTGTAGAGCCGCCAAGCAGAAGTCCGGAATCACTGACTTCCTTCATTGCAAGCTCGGCTCCGGCTGCCATTTGCGGCGTCAGCGATTCGATTGGGCCAGTGAGACCCACGATGATGCCAATCTTGATTTCCGAATGGCCGCTGGCCAAGGCCGTGCTTGCAAGGAACGCGGATGCAACGGAAGCAGCAAGCATCTTCTTCATGACATTTCCCCCTCTTTTCTTTGGGTCCAGTTTCTGCACTCAACACTAACGTCAGAGTGGATTGTTTGAAAGAGGCATAAACCTCAACTGATTGAACGGCAGGCACTCGTCGGCGCGTTAACTCTCGACGGTGACATGGGTGACGGCCCGTTCCCGAGCCATGCCCGCCGCAAAAGGGGGCTGAAACCTCCCTTCGGTCGGCCGGGCTCATTCGAACAGGCCGTCCGGCGGGTTGATCACGATGAATCCGTCCGTCAGGTCGATAGTGGGCACGTTTGCGCGGGTCAGCGGCAGGAGGATGCCCGGCCCGGAATCGTCCCCGCCTACCTCCAGCAAGTCTCCGGCACCGTGGTTCAGGACCGCGGTGATTCGGCCAATCTCGCTTCCCTCGGCGTCAAGGACCCGGAGTCCGACGAGGTCGGCGGTGTAGAACTCGTCTTCCGGCAGATCGGGCAGCCGGCTTCGGGCAACGTGCAGCGTCGTGCCGCGAAGGGCGTCCGCCTCCTCTTTCGTGGCCACTCCCGAGAGGCGGCCGACGAAACCGCTCTTGCCCGGGCGCACCAGTTGCAGGTCCCACGTCATCGTGCCGTCCTCGGACGACAGCGGGCCGTATGATGCGATGGACTCGGGTTCCGCGCAGAAGCTCTTGAGGCGGACCTCTCCGTTGATCCCGAATGCGCCGGTGATCGCGCCGACACAGACCCGGTCCTTCATTGCACCGTTGCCGTCCTGGCACCCCTCGGCTTGCGCGAACCTGCTCGAAGTGCCTGCCTGTCATGGCCGATACGGGCGCAACGTGCTGGCATAGCGGCAGATGAGCAGGGCATGCCCTATCCGGCCTTGGGCTCTTCGGGCATCTCCGTCTCGGGTGATGCCGTTTCCGGCTCGCCCTTCGTTTCCGCCTTTGCGCCGTCCTGCGTTTCTTCTGACCCCGTGTGCGCGCTGTCCTCAGCGTCCTTGGCGGCGTCCTCTTCGGCATTCGCTTTCGGCGTTTCATCCACCGTGGCGTCTTCGGCCTTCACGTCTTCGCTTTGGGCATCCTGCGACGACGCGGCGGCGTCCTCCGCTTCGCGCGCCGCCGCAGCTTCAGCGCGTTCCTGGGCCTTCTTGCGGGGCCTGGCCTTCTTCGGGTTGTTGCGTTCCTTGCCGTCGAGAACGCCCGCGGCCTCCAGGAAGCGCGATACGCGGTCGGTCGGCTTTGCGCCCTGGTCCATCCAGTACTTAATGCGCTCGAAGCTCATCTTGACCCGCTCCGCACTGTCCTTGGGCAAGAGCGGATTGTAGGTGCCCAGCTTTTCGATGAAGCGTCCATCTCGGGGCATGCGGCTGTCTGCGGCGACGATGCGGTAGAACGGGCGCTTCTTCGTTCCGCCGCGGGCAAGGCGAATTTTCATTGCCATAGTGTGGGTCCTTCTGGTCTATTTCCGAATTTGCATGTGGTGTTGGATGACTTCCTCGATGATGAACTCGAGGAACTTCTTCGCGAATTCGGGGTCGAGGTTGGCTTCCTTTGCAAGCCTTTCGAGGCGCTTGATCTGTTCTGCCTCACGGGTCTTGTCGGCAGGTGGCAGCTTGTGCTCCGCCTTGAGCTTGCCCACGGTCTGGGTGCAGGCAAAGCGTTCTGCAAGGGTGTAGACGAGGATAGTGTCGAGCCGATCGATTGATGCCCGGTGCGATTCCAGGAGTTCGGCGGCGCGTTTCACGACGTCAGTCATTTTGTCTCCATTCCGCTGGTCTCATGTCCGCCTCCCCGTCGGGTTTGGCGTGACGGTACACGACGTTCCCCTTCGGCCACTCCTTCGGCGTGTCCTCGACGGCGCCGAGTCGCCTGGCCAGGGCGATGGATCGGGCGTTCTCGCTTGCGATGTAGCTTACGAATGTCTGGAGACCGAGGGTGTTGAACGCCCAGTCTCGCGCCGCCGTTGCCGCTTCTGTTGCAAATCCCCGGCCTTCGGCACCCTCCAGGAACAGGTAGCCAAGCTCGATCTCGACATCACCGGGCTCCAGTCCCAGAAGCACAAATCCCAGGAGGTCGCCGGTTGCTGTCTCCGCCACGGCCCAACCGCCATGGCCATGGAGCACCCATCCGGCACTCAGGGCGGCGAAATCTGACCACGCGTCCTCGCGCGAAAGCGGGCCTCCGGCATATCGGCCACGATCCGTGCACAAGATGGTCGCGTATCCCGGAAAGTCCTCCAGACGCACAGCGCGAAGGACCAGGCGACCGGTGCGGATGACCGGCACGCTTGCCGCGAACGCGTGCGCGATGTCCCTGGCCGGACCCGGCGTCGGCTCCTCGTGCCTCGAGGTCATGGCGTGCCGATGCAGTGGTGCAAGTGAAGGACGCGGGGGGAGCGCACCCATGAATCCGCATCCACCGCAAGAAGATGTCGCGGCACAAGAACGCTCGCTTGGCAATGAAGAAACTGGGATCGGGTCCGGCTCATCGCTTCTTCCCAAGCCCCGGGATCCCCGGCGGGAACTGGCCTTCCGAATCGCCGCCGAAACTGGCAGTGCCGCCGGGCAACCGGTCCAGTTGCCGCAGGGCAGCCTCGATTTCCGTCTTGCCGGGCATGCCGCCCGCCATGGCTCCGCCGCCGCCGGCAAGCCCTCCGAGCTGGCTCATCATGCCCCTCTTGCCCAGGCGACCGACCTTTTTCATCATGTCGGACATCTGGCGGTGCATCTTCAGCAGCCTGTTGAGATCGGACACTTCAAGCCCCGCGCCCGCGGCGACGCGCTTCTTTCGTGACGCCTGCAGAATTCGCGGGTTTGCGCGTTCCCGCTTGGTCATCGAGTCGATCAGGGCGATCTGTTGACGGATGATGCGGTCATCAAACCCGGCCTCTTCGATCTGCGCCTTCATCTTCCCCATACCCGGCATCATGCCCATGATGCCCGTCATGCCGCCCATATCGACCGTCTGCGTGAGCTGGCGCTTGAGGTCGTTCATGCTGAACTGGCCCTTCTGGAAGCGCTTCATCATGCGCTCGGCCTGCTCGGCCTCGACGGTTTCCTGTGCCTTTTCGACCAAGGCGACGATGTCACCCATGCCCAGGATGCGGCCCGCGATCCGATCCGGTTCGAAAGTCTCGATGGCATCCAGCTTTTCGCCGGTGCCGACGAAGCGGATGGGCTTGCCGGTGACAGCGCGCATGGAGAGGGCCGCTCCACCACGTCCGTCGCCGTCCATCCTGGTCAGGATGACGCCCGTCACGCCGATCTTGCCGTCGAATTCGGTGGCAACGTTGACCGCGTCCTGTCCGGTCAGGCCGTCGACGACGAGAAGCGTTTCGCGCGGGCTCGCGACGTCGCGGACGGCTGCGGCCTGGGCAACCAGTTCCTGGTCAATGTGGAGACGGCCGGCCGTGTCGAGCATGTAGACATCGTAGCCGCCAAGGGTCGCCTGCAGCTTGGCGCGCCTGGCAATGGCAATTGGATCTTCGCCCTTCACGATGGGCAGTGTCTGGACGCCGATCTGCCTGCCCAGGATCGCAAGCTGTTCCATGGCTGCCGGCCGATTCGTGTCGAGAGACGCCATGAGCACGCGTTTGCCGTCCCGTTCGGTGAGCCTCTTGGCAAGCTTGGCGGTGCTGGTTGTCTTGCCCGAACCCTGCAAACCCAGCATCAGGATGGGCGCGGGCGGGTCGTCGACCTTGAGCGCGCCTGGATCCTCGTCGCCGGTGAGTACGTGAACGAGTTCGTCATGGACGATCTTTATGACCTGCTGGCCAGGCGTGACGGACTTCGTGACTGCCTGACCCGTGGCCTTGTCCTGCACGGCCTTTACGAAGTCTCGGGCGACGGGAAGCGAAACATCGGCTTCGAGAAGTGCCACGCGCACCTCGCGCAGCGCAGTCTGAACATCGGACTCGGAGAGCGCGCCCTGCCGCGTGAGCCGGTCGAAGACACCCGAAAGTCGCTCTGAAAGATTCTCGAACAAGATCCGATCCCCAATTCGCCGCCCGAATGCCGGCAGGCACCTCTGGCCCTTAACGCCGAACGCCCCCATGGGCGCAACGCGCTGATGGGGGGCGATCCCTGAACCTCCAGGGACCGGGAGGTCGCTGCTCCCGGAAACACGGGCGGGGTAGGGGGTCGGGTGAGCGAAGTCAAGCGGGAATTCAGGTGGCCGAAGTGCGTCTTGTCAGCGGACGCGATCCGGTCTCTATTCGCCGGACAGCCGGAGGGCCGGAGATCACGAACCAATCCATGGATGCGATGCCTGCCCGACGGGTGGAGAACGGCAAGGGTCTCCTGCTGATGGGTCTTGGCATGTTCCTGTTTGCGGCAGTGGACACGATCGCCAAGTTCCTGACCAGCGAGTTGCATCCGTTCCAGATCGTGTGGACGCGGCAGTTTGGCCTGCTCGTCGGCGCCCTGTTTCTGCTGGCGCTGCATGGGCGCCACCTGTTCGTGACTGCGCATCCGAAGCTGCAATTGATCCGTGGTCTCGTGGCGGCGCTGTCCGCCGCCGCGTTCATCTTCGCGATTCGCTATGTGCCGCTTGCGGACGCTGTGGCCGTGAGCTTTGTGGCGCCTTTCATGGTCACGCTCATGGCGGCATTGATTCTCCGGGAGCCGGTTGGATGGCGCAGGTGGGTTGCCGTCCTGCTGGGATTCGCGGGGTCGATGATCATCCTGCGGCCGGGCATGGGCGCGGTTCATCCCGCTGCGATGCTTGTGGTCGTTGCGGCGTTCTTCTTCGCGTGCCGTCAGGTCATAAGCAGGGCGATTGCAGATGACGGGACCGGCACGACGATCCTGTACACGGCGATGGCTGCCGTTCTTGTGCTTTCGGTGCCGTTGCCCTGGGTGTGGGTCACGCCCGGCGGGTCCGAGTTACTGCTCCTTGTGGGGATGGCCCTGCTTGCGGGATTTGCCGAAGTGTGCGTCATCCGTGCCTTGGAATTGGGGCTCGCGGTCGCGGTCGCACCGGTGCACTACACGCTGATCATCTGGGCGTCGCTTTACGGCTGGCTTGCCTTTGGCCAGTTCCCGGATGTCTGGACATGGGCGGGAACCGCGATCATCATGGCGACCGGGATGTACACGCTGCGGCGCGAATACTTGGCCGTCAGGCGTGCAAAATACCATTGAGGACGTGGAATCCCCGCGATTTCAAGCCCTTGGACCGGGGCAAAATAAATTTCTCGGCCCCTGTTGACAGACCATGAACGCTCTCCTAATTACTGCCTGTTAGCACTCACCTGCTGCGAGTGCTAACAGGACTACAATGAATGGAACGAAGGAGCGTTCAACATGAAATTCACCCCGCTTCATGATCGCGTTCTTGTTCGCCGCGTGGAAGGCGACGAGAAGACCGCCGGCGGCCTGATCATCCCCGACAACGCCAAGGAGAAGCCCGCTGAGGGCGAGATAGTGTCCGTTGGCGAAGGGGCGAAGGACGACGACGGCAAGCGCATCAAGATGGATGTCAAGGCCGGCGACAAGATCCTGTTCGGAAAGTGGTCGGGCACCGAGATCACGCTCGACGGCGAAGAACTTCTGATCATGAAGGAAAGCGACATTCTCGGCATCATTGCCTGATTTCGCTGTCCTGAACCAACTCAAACAAAAGATAACCAGGAGCTAAGGAAATGGCCGCAAAGGACGTCAAATTCGAGACCGACGCCCGGAACCGGATGTTGGCTGGCGTGAATATCCTCGCCGATGCCGTGAAGGTGACGCTCGGGCCCAAGGGTCGCAACGTCGTGCTCGACAAGAGCTTTGGTGCACCGCGGATCACCAAGGATGGTGTGACGGTCGCCAAGGAAATCGAACTTGAGGACAAGTTCGAGAACATGGGTGCGCAGATGGTCAAGGAAGTCGCAAGCCGCACCAATGACGAGGCCGGCGATGGCACCACCACCGCCACGTTGCTTGCGCAGTCCATCGTGCGCGAAGGCATGAAGTCGGTTGCCGCCGGCATGAACCCGATGGATCTCAAGCGCGGAGTTGACGCGGCTGTCGCATCGGTCGTCGAGGACATCAAGAAAGCCGCGCGAAAGGTGAAGGATTCGGAAGAGGTTGCTCAGATCGGCACGATCTCGGCAAACGGAGAAACCGAGATCGGCACGCAGATCGCGGATGCCATGCAAAAGGTCGGAAACGACGGCGTGATCACCGTTGAAGAGAACAAGGGCCTCGACACCGAAACCGAGGTCGTGGAAGGCATGCAGTTCGATCGCGGCTACCTGTCGCCCTACTTTGTCACCAACCCCGACAAGATGACTGCCGAACTCGAAGACGCGATGATTCTCCTCCACGAGAAGAAGCTCTCGTCGCTGCAACCGATGGTGCCGCTTCTTGAATCGGTCATCCAGTCCCAGAAGCCGCTCCTCATCATTGCGGAGGACGTGGAGGGCGAGGCTCTGGCCACGCTTGTCGTCAACAAGCTGCGTGGCGGCCTGAAGATCGCGTCCGTCAAGGCTCCCGGATTCGGCGACCGTCGCAAGGCCATGCTTCAGGACATTGCGATCCTGACGGGTGGCCAGGTGATCTCGGAAGACCTGGGCATGAAGCTCGAAAACGTGACGATGGACATGCTCGGCTCCGCCAAGCGCGTTTCGATCACCAAGGATGAGACCACCATCGTCGACGGCGCGGGCGCAAAGGCTGAGATCCAGGCCAGGGTCGCGCAGATTCGCCAGCAGATCGAGGAAACCACGTCGGACTATGACCGCGAGAAGCTTCAGGAGCGGGTGGCCAAGCTCGCTGGTGGTGTCGCCGTCATCCGCGTGGGCGGCATGACCGAAGTCGAGGTCAAGGAGCGCAAGGATCGCGTCGACGACGCCTTGAATGCGACACGCGCCGCCGTGCAGGAGGGCATCGTCGTTGGCGGCGGCGTCTCTCTCATGCAGGCCGCAAAGGGCCTCGACAAGATCAAGTGCGACAACAGCGATCAAGAAGCCGGCGTCGCGATCGTGCGCAAGGCTCTCGAGTCGCCGCTGCGCCAGATCGCCGAGAATGCCGGTGTCGATGGCTCCGTGGTGGCCGGGAAGATCCGCGAAAGCAAGAACGCCAAGTTCGGCTTCAACGCACAGACCGAGGAATACGGTGACCTGTTCAGCTTCGGCATCATCGACCCGGCAAAGGTCGTGCGTACCGCGGTTGAGGACGCCGCGTCGATCGCAGGGCTTCTCATAACGACGGAAGCCATGGTCGCCGAACGGCCTGCCAAGGAGACTCCCGGTGGCGGTGGCGGCATGCCCGACATGGGCGGCATGGGCGGCATGATGTAGAATGCGCAGGCCCGGGGGGATGCGCAGCATCGTCCAGGGCCACGGTCACATGGATACCAGAAGGGGCGCCCGTCAGGGCGCCCCTTCTTCTCTATTGGAGCCAATCGGAGAGGCGGGCTGCGTGCGGCGCAGGGAAGGTGTTTCCGGAACTTCCGGCGGGACATCGTGAAGAACGATGGGCGTCAATGCACGTTTACGGGAGCAAGGTCGTTCTGGCGTGCAAGAATGAAGGCGAGGCTGCGGTCCTTGACCAGCGCCAGCCGCTCGCCATCCGACGAGTGAAGGGCATAGACCGTTCCGAGGCCTTGAGCCTGTTCCTGCAATCCCTCTGGCAGATCCAAGACGTCGACAGGGCGCACATAGACCAAGCGCTCAAGATCCATGCCCTTGATGTCAAATGGCGTGTTCATGACGGTTCGCCCTTGGTGATCGGGATTGTCTGGACAACATTTTCGGCAACGGAACGGGCAAGGTCGATATGCAGCAAGCCGTTGGCATGTTGGGCTCCGGCCACCTCAACGCCATCCGCGAGCAGGAAGGTTCGCTGGAACCGCCTTGCGGCGATGCCGCGGTGAAGAAATACCCTGTCGTCGCTGTCGCCGTCCTGCTTCCCGCGCACCACCAGTTGTCTCTCTTCCATCGTGATCGAGAGATCGTCTTCTGCAAATCCGGCCACCGCAAGGGTGATACGGAAGGCGTTCGTGCCGACCTGCTCGATGTCATAGGGTGGATAGCCGCTGTCAGCCTTGGCGGTACGTTCAACCAACCGTTCCAACTGGTCGAAACCAAGAAGAAATGGGTGCGTTCCCAGTGCCAGTTTGCTCATCCAACTCGTCCTTTCTGCAAGCGACGACGGCCTCGGGACCCCGAAGGCGACCCGGCGACTTGGGAGACATGGGGATTGGAGCGTCATTCGACAAGCCCTAAAGTTCTTTGCGGAACGGCCAGTTGGCGGTATTTTGTCGGCAATCCCAGCGGAAGCCGCATGCAATGACCCAGCACCCGCCAGAAAAAATGAAGACCGAGGATGTCCTCCGCGTGGAACTGGAAACCTTCCGGAGCGAGCATCGCAAACTCGACGAGGAGATAAAGGCGCTCGAAAATTCGGGCGGAGATGCCTTTACCATCCAGAGGCTCAAGCGGCAGAAGCTCGCGCTCAAGGACAGGATCAAGGCGATCGAGGATCGCATAACCCCGGACATAATCGCCTGAATGATTGCGATGCCTTGCCTCGGGCGCTAATGTCGCGCCGTTTTCGAGGAGATGTCATGACCCCGACGGTCGGCATTGTCATGGGAAGCCAGTCGGACTGGTCGACGCTCAAGTCGGCGTCGGAAGTTCTGGACGAGCTTCGCGTGGAGCACGAAGTCCGCATCGTGTCTGCGCACCGCACGCCGGATCGGCTTTGGGAATACGGCAAGACGGCGAAAGTCCGCGGATTGAAGGTGATCATCGCTGGAGCGGGCGGGGCAGCGCACCTTCCCGGCATGATGGCCTCCAAGACACCGTTGCCGGTCATCGGCGTTCCGGTGGAAACCCGTGCGCTCAAGGGCGTGGACAGCCTGTACTCGATTCTCCAGATGCCGCGCGGGTATCCGGTTGCCACCATGGCGATCGGCACGTCGGGTGCCTGCAATGCCGGATTGATGGCGGCGGGCATCCTGGCCTTGTCGGATCCGGACCTCGCAGCGCGGCTTGATGGATGGCGGGTGGCGCTTACGGCATCTGTCGCTGAAGTGCCCCATGAAGACTGACATTCTGGCGCCGGGTCGGACAATCGGCATACTTGGCGGCGGGCAGCTTGGGCGCATGCTCGCCATGTCGGCAGCCCGGCTCGGACTGCGCACGCATGTCTTCGAACCGGGAGCGATGCCACCGGCAGGCGAGGTCGCGGGAATGACCATCACCGCCGACTATTGCGACCGGGAAGCGCTGGCGTCCTTCGCAAGCGGCGTCGATGTCGTGACCTACGAGTTCGAGAACGTGCCGGCCGAGGCGCTTGACCTGATCGAGGCAAGGGTGCCGATCCGCCCCGGCCGACGGGCGCTGGCTGTCAGCCAGGATCGCCTGAGGGAAAAGCGTTTCCTGAACGGGATCGGCCTGGCGACGGCGCCGTTCCATCCTGTTGACTGCGCCGCGCCGAATGCCGCGAACATCCTGAAGCAGGCAATGGAAGCCGTCGGGCTTCCGGCCATACTGAAGACCCGTCGGCTTGGCTATGACGGCAAGGGCCAGGTGCGGATCGAGGACACGGGCCGCATTGCCGACTCGCTTGCCTCAATGGCGGGCGCGGAGACCATACTGGAAGGCTTCGTGGCCTTTGTGCGCGAGGTCAGCGTTATCGCGGCGCGAGGTGTCGATGGTCGGATCGCATGTTTCGAGCCGGGCGAAAACGTCCACGAGGACGGCATTTTGCGCACGACCAGGGTTCCCGCACGGATCGATCGAGGGACCCGGGAACGCGCTTTCGAGATCGCAGCCGCGATCATGGACGGGCTTGACTATTGCGGAGTGATCGGAGTTGAACTTTTCGACACGGCGGACGGGCTGGTCGTCAACGAGTTTGCGCCGCGAGTGCATAATTCGGGGCACTGGACGGAGGCCGGCGCCGTCATCGATCAGTTCGAGCAGCATGTCCGGGCCGTGGCCGGCTGGCCCCTTGCGGACCCGATTCGGCATTCCGACGTGGAAATGACCAACCTCATCGGTGACGACGTGTCTGACGTTCCTGCCATCGCCCGCGAAATCGGGGCGCGGCTCCATCTCTATGGCAAGGCGGAGACGAGGGCCGGACGCAAGATGGGGCATGTGACGCGCGTATTCGGTCCCGCGACGAGTCCCTGATGGAGGGACCGCGCCTGTCCGTTCGGGGGATTGTCCTGCGGGACGACCGGCTGTTGATGGTCAACGCCTGGCCCGACGGAAGGAGCGATCTCATCTGCGCTCCGGGTGGTGGTGTTGACAGGGGCCAGTCCCTTCCTGACAATCTCGTCAGGGAAATTCACGAGGAAACCGGTCTGATCGTGCAAGTCGGTCCGGTCGTCTTGGTCAACGAATTTCACGATCCGGCAGGCACGTTTCACCAGGTCGATGTCTACTTCCGCTGCCAATTGGTCTCGGGCGATCCCGATGGCGAGTGGATGGATGTCGGGGGCGTGGTCACACAATCGCTGTGGCTGACACGGGACGAGTTGACCCGCCGCCGGTACAAGCCGGATTCGCTGCCGAACGTGGCGTGGGGCAATGGCGGAGAAGCGGCCTACGATGCCTTGGAGCCCATTGTCAGATAGGCAATGGACAGGGTCGGGTTCGCAACCTAACGTGCCGGCATGGAACATCTTCGACTCGGAGTGAACATTGACCACGTGGCCACCGTTCGCAACGCGCGCGGCGGCGACTATCCTGATCCGGTTCGGGCGGCGAAGCTTGCCGAGGAGGCTGGCGCGGACGGGATCACAGCGCATCTCCGCGAAGACCGACGCCACATAACCGATCATGACATCGAACAACTGACGGAGGCGCTTGGCGTGCCATTGAATTTCGAAATGGCGGCCACGGACGAGATGCAGGCCATTGCGTTGCGCCATCGGCCTCACGCAGTGTGCATCGTTCCGGAAAAGCGGGAAGAACGCACGACCGAAGGGGGCCTGGAAGTGGCGCAGGATGAAAATCGCCTGGCGCATTTCATTGCGCCATTGCGCGAGGCCGGTTCGCGCGTCTCTATCTTCATCGCGGCGGACAGGCGCCAGATCGAGGCCGCAAACCGAATTGGAGCGGAGGTGATAGAGCTGCACACGGGCGCCTATTGCGATGCCCATGCCGAGGGTCGCATAGCCGAGCGGGATGCCGAGCTTGCCCGCCTCCGTGAGATGTCGACCTTCGCTCACTCCCTCGGATTGGAGGTTCATGCCGGCCACGGATTGACCTACGAGACAGTCGCACCGGTCGCCGGGTTCCCCGAAGTACGGGAATTGAATATCGGGCACTTCCTTGTCGGCGAGGCAGTCTTTGTCGGGCTTGGCGCATCGATTGCCGAGATGCGTCGCATCATGGACGAGGCGCGAAGCGGTGCCTGACGGCATATTGCGCAACCGTCGGGAGGCAAGCCCGGCGACGGAATGGGGGCCAAGCCTGTGACTTGGCCCCGGATTCGGACCTAGGCCGTAGCCTTGGTCAGTGCCTGATCCAGATCCGCGATGATGTCGTCCGGATCCTCGATGCCGATCGACAGCCGGACAACGTTGGGCAGAGCGCCCGAGGCCTCCCTCTGCTCGTCAGTCAGCTGGCGGTGCGTCGTCGAAGCCGAGTGGATGATCAGCGAGCGCGCGTCGCCGAGGTTGGCGACATGGCTGAACAACTCGACGGAATCGACGAGTTTCACGCAGGCGTCATAACCGCCCTTGACCGCGAAGCTGAACAAAGCGCCGGCGCCCTTGGGGCAAATGCGCGCGACCCGATCGAAATACGGCGAGCTTTTGAGCCCTGCGTAGGTCACGCTCTCGATCCGATCGTCGGCTTCCAGCCAATTGGCGACCTTTTCGGCGTTTGCCACATGCTTCTCCATGCGGAGCGACAGTGATTCGATCCCCATCAAGGTGTAGTGTGCGCCCTGCGGGTTCATCGTCATGCCAAGATCACGCAGGCCGACGGCGATCGAGTGGAACGTGAAGGCCATCGGACCGAGCGCCTCGTGGAAGTTGAGGCCGTGATAGGCAGGCTCGGGCGTTGACAGCGACGGGAACTTGCCGGACGCAGACCAGTCGAACTTGCCCGAATCCACCAAGGCCCCGCCCGTTACCGTTCCGTTGCCGGTGAGATACTTGGTCGTGGAGTGCACGATGAGAGTCGCCCCGAAGTCGATCGGGCGGCAGAGATACGGCGAGGCCGACGTGTTGTCGACGATGAGAGGCAGCCCGACCTCGTCCGAGAGCTTGCCAATGGCGTCCAGGTCGGTGATGTAGCCGCCTGGATTGGCGATCGACTCGCAGAAGATCGCGCGTGTGTTCTCGTCGACCGCGGCCTTGACAGCGTCGAGGTCGTCGAAATCCACCAGCTTCGCCGACCAGCCGAACCGCTTGATGGTCTGGGTGAGCTGCGTGTACGTCCCGCCATAAAGCCGTGTCGATGCCACGACGTTGCACCCTGGCATCATCAGCGGGAAGAGGGCCATGATCTGCGCTGCATGGCCCGAAGAGCAGCCGATGCCGCCGACACCGCCCTCAAGCGCGGTTATCCGCTCGGCCAGCGCGGCCACGGTCGGGTTGGTCAGCCGGGAATAGATCCAGCCCACTTCCTGGAGGTTGAACAAGGCGGCGGCATGTTCGGCGTCGCGGAACACGAAAGCGGTTGACTGAAAAATGGGTATCTGGCGTGCGCCGGTCGTGGGGTCGGGCGTGTTGCCTGCGTGCACCTGCACTGTATCAAAGCCCTGCGGGCGATCGGACATGTCGTGGATCCTCTTGTTCTGAAATGTCGCGGGAACCTATGCGGGGCTCGCGATGGCTGCAACGGGAATGTGCCGCGCAAGGCGTTGCCATGTGCGGAGCGATTGAGACGCATTTCGGCGAAGGCACCGATCTGGGACCAGGGCAGAATGTCGTCCATGTCGCGGATCCATTGACGTTTCGCGGAACGCGTCGGCGTTGTCCGGATTGCGGCTTGTGCGCACGGGAATTGCCATAGTGGCGGTCCGTGTTCCTCGACGACCTTCAAGTCTCCGCTTCGCGCTTCCAGAAAAGCATGGACTGCCTTGCTCGAGTAGCCTGAAGGAGACAGCAACGGCACATCGAAATTGCCTCTCGGTCCATCGTGGTGGTCAGCAAATTGGACGCACGACAATCATCGACCGTTGCCCTAGTGTCGCGTCGCACCTCGCATTTGGAGAGGCAAATGTTCAAGCGCCTATACTGCAACAACTATCGAGGCTTGGTGAATTTCGAGATCGAGCTCGACGAGTTGACCCTCCTATTGGGACGCAACGGATCCGGCAAGACTTCGGTCTTGGATGTGATGTTCGCTCTGTGCAGGCTTCTGGACGGGAGCGCGAAGGTAACCGACAGCAGCATTTTCCCGGAACGCACATTGACGCGCTGGCAAGGCAGGAAAGAGCAGACATTTGAACTGGATGTGGAATTGGACGTCGAGTTTGATGGCAGTGTTCAGTGCGTTCCGTTCACTTACCGTTTGGAAGTTGAGCATGAGGAGGGCGGCCGGAAAGCCCGGATCAACCGGGAAATTCTGGCTGCGAACGGCCAACCTCTGTTCCGGTCTGATCGTGGTACCGTGCAACTCTATCGGGACGACCATTCGGATGGCCCGATGTTTCTCGCCGACTGGTCGGCATCCGCCCTAGCCCGTGTGCAGCCGGGCCCAGACAACCGGATGCTGACCCGGTTTGCGGATTTCATGGGAAGAGTGATTGTCTGCAGTCTTAGTCCGGCCAGTTTCGCGACCGAGGCGGCGGAGGAATCAGAGCGATTGGGTCGCGACGCCACGAACTTCGCCGCATGGTACCGGCACGTCCTGCAGGAGAATCCTGGTCAGGTTGCGGAACTCACGTCAGAGCTTCGGAAAGTCATCGTGGGACTTGACCAGCTGAGCCTCGTAAAGGCCGGGCTTGATGTCAGGGCGCTCATGGTCAGCTTTGCCGAAGAGGGCAGCAAACCATACAGCTTGCGGTTGGATGAAATCTCTGACGGCCAGCGTGCGTTGATTGCGCTCTATGCGTTGGCGAAGCTGACGGCAAATCAAGACTGCGCACTGTTTCTCGACGAACCTGAGAACTGTGTGGCACTCGCAGAAATCCAGCCGTGGCTGATGGAAATCGCCGACAGTTGCGGCGAGTCATTGCCGCAGGTCGTGATGTGTTCTCACCATCCCGAACTGATCGACTATCTCGGTCACGAAAATGGCATCTTGCTCAGCCGTGGGAATGGTGGCGTGACACGCACTTCGAAATTGAAGGATGTGTCAGCTGACGGCGTCCTGAAACTGTCAGAGCTGTTCGCGTGCGGATGGGAACAGTGAGCCGTCAGGTCAACCTCGTCGTGCTTTGCGAGGACAGCCAGCATGAAACGTTCCTGCGCCGATTTCTTAAAGCCAGGAACTGGGACAGACGACGGATTCGAATTGAACGGGGTCCTGGCGGCATGGGGTCAGGCGAACAATTCGTGCGAACCAGTTTCCCGCGTGAACTAGGGAAATACCGTCAAAAGAAGAATCAAGTCGCGATTGATTTGGTTGTCATGATCGACGGCGACAGTTTGGGAGTGATTGGCCGCATCCGGCAGCTTGCCGATCAGTGCAGGGAGTGTGACATTGACATGCGGCAGGAAGGCGGGAAAGTCGCGATTTTCATTCCGACATGGAACATCGAGACCTGGCTTGCCTACCTTGATGGCGCCGCCGTTGACGAAACGGAGCGAAACTACCCCAAGCTTGGAAGGCCGCGAGAATGTGCGCGACATGCACGTGATCTTGCTGAGAGTTGCCGCAGCGGCGAACTGAAGGAGCCGGCACCGGCTTCCCTGGAGGCGGCGCGCCACGAATACGGCGTTCGGCTGAGAGATCAATGACTGCGCCCGCTCAAGCGAGTTGCAGTTGGCGCAGTGAAGCAACGATGTCGCCGTCATCGGCGGTAGGACAGCATACTTCGCTATGTTCCCCGGTCCTTGCGGCGAATTTCGAGCTGCGAGACTGGATGCGTGATCGACAGGGCGGGTTCAGCGTCCTCGAATTCGAGGATCGAGGGCATCACGTATCCCGTCGCCAATGTAGTTCACGGACAGCACGATGAGCGAGATCATGAGGCCCGGCCAAAGAACGCGTTCCGGATAGAGTTCCATCCGGTCGACGGCGTCGAAAAGCAGCTTGCCCCAAGTGGGAAAGTCCGGAGGAAACCCGAATCCGAGAAACGATAGCGCGCTCTCCGTTATGATTGCCGTGGCGATGCCGAGCGTGGCCGACACCATGATCGGCGACATCACGTTCGGCAGGAGGTGGCGCGTTATCATTTTCGGTGGAGAAGTTCCGATCGAACGGGCCGCGAGGACGAATTCGCGTTCCTTGAGAGCCAGGACGTCGCCCCTGACGATTCGCGCCGTTTGCATCCAGGATGTGGCACCCACAAGCACGACGATGAGCAAGAATGTGCCGCCTTCGGGTCCGAACAGGCCCGACAGCCGGTCGCGGAAGAGCAGGACCGCGACCAGGAGAAGCGGCAGGAGGGGCAGGGCGAGAAACAGATCGGTGAACCGCATGAGGATGCCGTCAAGGGCGCGGAAGTAACCCGCCAGCACTCCGATCAATGTGCCGACGAACACGGAAAGAAGCATGGCGGCAAGACCCACGGCCAGCGATACGCGCCCGCCGGACAGCAATCGGCCGAGAGTGTCGCGGCCGAGGTTGTCGGTGCCAAGGGGATATGCCCAACTGACCTTGGCAGAAGACTCCCAGAGCGCCACGTAGATCGGCCGCGTGTCGCGAAGCTCCAGGAAGTCGCGGCCGGTCGGAACGAACTTTGGGTCGTTCCAATAGACCCAGGGCCCGGCGATGGTCATCAGGATGATGCAGAGAAAGATCGCTCCGCCCCACATCGCGCCACGGTGGCGCTTGAACTGGTCCCATATGTCCGCCCACTGGGAGCGGGGGGTGGCGGCGAGTTCCGCCTGTTCCGCGGAGATCCGGGAATCAGTCATAGCGGATCCTCGGGTCAAGAATGCCGTAGAGTATGTCGGCGACGAGATTGAACAGCACGATCAGTACCGCGAAGATGAAGGTCAGTGTCTGCACCATCGGCAGGTCATTGGCCTGGATGGCGGTGATCAGCAGCTGGCCGATGCCGTTCACCTTGAAAATCTGCTCGGTGATGATGGCGCCTCCGAAAATGGCCGGAACGCCGAGCGCGATTACGGTCACGACCGGGATCAGGGAATTGCGGAGGACATGCACCAAGACCACGGTCTTCTCGCCAAGGCCCTTTGCACGCGCCGTGCGCACGTAGTCCTGATTGAGATTGTCGAGCATGGAAGCCCGCATGAAGCGCGAAAGCTGTGAGGTGATCTGAAGGGCAAGCACCATGACGGGCATGATCATTTGCTGGAGCTGGAAGACGAAGCTTTCCCAGTCGTTGACCTTGTGGGTCGTGTCGTAAATCGAGGGGAACCAGCCCAGCCAGACCGAGAAAATCACGATCACCAAGACGCCCGAGAAGAAGGGCGGGACCGAAAAGCCCACCATGGAGACGAAGGTGCCCGCGTTGTCGAACCAGGAATACTGCCGGTAGGCCGAGTAGATGCCGATCGGGAGCGCGATGAGGATGGCCACGACATAGGCAACGCCCACGACCCAAAGGGTTTGGGGCAGTCGTTGGATCACGATGTCCATGACGGGTGAGCGTGTCTGCCAAGAGATCACGCGTTGCTGGCCTTCGCCAAGGGATGTGCCGAAGGCCGCGTCAATGAAGTGAAGCGGTTCGACCGCGAAGAACTGGTAGAGCCATTTCGGGAAGGCAACGTACCAGGACTGTCCCACGCCGAGCGCCTCGCGCATCCTTTCCTTGACATCGGGAGGAACCGTCAGCGGCACCTGCGCCATCGGGTCGCCAGGCGCAAGCTTCAGCAAGAGGAAAATGACGAGGCTGATGAACAGCAGCGTCGGCACGCTCAGGAGCAGGCGTCGGATCGTGTAGGTCAGCATGGCAGTGGCCGGGTTGGAGGGGCGGGACAGGCCCGCCCCGTCGCCCGTGTCAGTTTCCGATCCTGTACCAGTCGGCAATGTTCCACAGTTCGCTGTCCCAGACGTTCAGCTTGGTGCCGCCGAGGCTGTTGGCATGCGCAGAGAGACGGCCACGGTGGACAAGCGGGATCATCATGCCGTTCTCGATGGCCATGTCATTCAACTGGGCCCCGATCTCTCCGCGCCGACCGACGTCCGCGGTCTTGGAGAGTTCGGAGTGGAGCGCGTCGTACTCCTCCATGCAGAACCGGGAGATGTTCTCGCCCTGCCATTGCGTTTCAGGCGAAGGCGCCTTGTCGCAAAGCCCGTTTCCGAGATAGGCCTGAGGGTCGGTGCCGTTGAATGTATTGGCGTACATCTCGACGTCGGCATAGAACTTCTGGAACGTGTCGGGAGATCCCGGATCGCCGCCGAAGAACACGGATGCGTTGATGTTCCGCAACTCGGTCTCGATGCCGATCTCAGCCCACCACTGCTTGATCAGCGCCTGGAAGTCCTGGCGCACGGCGTTGGTCGACGTCTGGTAGAGTATGCTGAGCGGCACGCCGTCCTTTTCTCTCACGCCATCGCCGTCGGTGTCCATGATGCCGGCTGAATCGAGAAGAGCGTTGGCCCCTGCAATGTCTTGCGTCGAGCAGTCAAAGGTCGTGGAGGCGTAGATCTGCGGCACCGGGACCCAGTTGCAGGTGACGCGGCCGGCCTGGCCATAGCCGATGTCAACCAGGAGGGGCCGGTCGATGGCCATCGACATGGCCTTGTAGACCGCCGGATCCTGAAGGAAGGGATGTGGACGCACGACCGAGCGCTCGTCTGGCCCGAGTCCGGGGTCTGGATTGGTGTTGTTCAGCATCAGGCGCTCGACGAGAGGACCGAATCCGGCCACCGGAGTGCCCATTCCGCCTTCCTGCATCTTCCCGATGACGTCGGGTGCGAGTTGCAGGTTCCATGCATAGTCGAACTCACCGGTTTCCATGACGGCCCGGCCGGCCGCCGTCGCGTCGCCTCCGCCCTTGAACGTCACCGTGGCGAACGCGGGCTTGCCTTCGACCCGGTAATTCTCGTTCGCCGCGAAGGAAATCACGTCGTTGGGCTTGAACTCGGTTACGACAAACGGGCCCGTGCCGATCGGATTGAAGTTCGCTTCGGTGCATTCCGGCGCTTTCGCGCCAAGGCAATCCGCAAACTGCGCTGCCTGGATGATAGGAGCCTCGCCGCCGACGAAGGGCCCGTACGGGTTGGGCGTGGGCTTGTCGAACGTGACGACAACGGTAAGCGCGTCCGGCGTTTCGACGCTGACGACGCCTTCGTATTTCGTAGCCTGGGCGCATCCGCCCTCGGGGTGCGTGCAGTAGTCGTAGGTGAACTTGGCATCCGCGGACGTGAACGGCGTGCCGTCGGACCAGACAAGCCCATCGGTGATCTTCCAGGTGATCCGGGTCAGGTCCTGGCTCACGCCGCCATTCGCCACTGTCGGAATCACGTCGACCAACCAAGGCGTCAAGTTGCCGTTTTCATCGTAGCGGGCGAAGGGCTCGATCACGAGAGAGGCGCTTTCCACGTCCTTTGTGCCACCGGAAAGATACGGGTTCAGGATCGACGGTGCCTGCCAGTAGATGATCTTGACTTCGCCATCACGACCGCGTGGACCCTCGTGGTCGGAGGCAAATGCCAATGATGCAAGCGCCGCTGCCGCTGCAGCCCCGATGAGGGGTCGGGTATCGAGTTTCATTGTCTTACTCCATTTGGTTTCCATGTCCTGTTTCCTGTCCGGAATCGGGGAAGCGATTCGGGCCGGAATTCCCGCAGGTTACTACAGAGCGTACCCGCTCCAACTCTTTTCTTGGCATTTTGGCGAGGCACGATGCCGACGTGCCGTTTGAGCGAACCACTGAATCCGGGACCCGATTGCGGCGGCCAATCTGGTAAGCCTCAGGGGCGCTTCGCCAAATTGCGTGCCTCGGGGAAGAATCGAGCGCCCCCGGGCGACGGGCGCGTCCGTTGGGTGGCAATGCGCCGGCGCCAAGAGGACGTGTTTCTTGGCGTCTCTTGGCGCGTTCAGTTTGACACCTTTCACCCGAGGGGTTTAGCGTCTCGAAGCCGCACGTCTCCGGGGAATGCCCATGCTCGATCAACCGCTTGCCTCACTGAGAAAGTTGCGTGTCGAATTCCAGACGAGGGATGGCCCGGTTCTGGGCGTGGAGGATGCCAGTTTCGACATTCTGCCAGGCGAGACCCTTTGCGTCGTTGGTGAATCCGGATCCGGCAAGTCCGTGTCGTCCCTGTCGCTCGTGCGCCTGGTGGAATTCGGCGGTGGTGAGATTGCGAGCGGTGAACTCCTGTTCGATCGGGGCGCGGACGGCGGAGTCGTCGACGTCTCCAAGGCCGACGACACCGTGATGCGGGCAATCCGCGGCAACGAGATCGGCATCATCTTCCAGGAGCCCATGACGTCCCTGAATCCGGTGTTCACGATCGGGCGGCAATTGACCGAGGGCTTGCGCGTGCATAAGGCGATGTCCCGGGAGCAGGCAGCGGAGCATGCGTTGGCACTCCTGCACCGCGTGCGCATTCCAGAACCCGAACGGCGGTTGAAGCAATATCCGCATGAACTTTCCGGGGGCATGCGACAACGTGTCGTGATCGCCATGGCACTGGCCTGCGAGCCCAGGCTGCTGATCGCGGACGAGCCGACCACCGCACTCGACGTGACCATTCAGGCAGAAATCCTTGCCCTGATTGATCGCTTGAAACGCGAGACCGGGACGTCTGTTCTGTTCATCACGCATGACATGGCCGTCGTTGCGCAGATGGCTGACCGAGTCGTGGTCATGTTCCGTGGCAGGAAGGTGGAGGAAGGGTCGGTCCGCCAGATTTTCGAGGATCCGCAGCATGACTACACCAAGTCACTGCTTGCGGCGGTTCCGAAACTGGGAGAAATGAGAGGCAAGTCGGCGCCAGAGCCCATGCGTCTGATGGGCGATCAGCATCGCGACTTCGCAGCCCCGGCGGCGGTGGACGACAAGCTGCTTCTCGACGTGAAGAATCTCGTCACCCGCTTTCCGGTATCCGGGGGATTCCTTCGCCGAACCGTCGCCTACGTGCATGCCGTCGAGGACGTGTCGTTCCAGGTCAAGGCCGGGCAGACACTGAGCCTCGTCGGCGAGTCTGGCTGCGGCAAGTCCTCTTGCGGCCGGTCGGTGCTCAGGCTGGTCGAACCGGTTTCGGGCGAGGTCTGGCTGGGCGGACGAAACGTTCTGGAAATGGATTCAGGGGAACTGCGCCTTGCGCGGCGCGACATGCAGATGGTGTTTCAGGATCCGTTCGCATCGCTGAATCCGCAGATGAAGCTATCCGACCAGATCGCCGAGCCCTTGCTGAACTATGGTGCGGGTGATGCATCGGAACGGGCCGACCGGGTTGCCGAACTTCTCGACCGGGTGCACCTGCCAAGGAGTTTCATGAGTAGGTACCCGCATGAACTTTCGGGCGGGCAGCGGCAGCGGATCGCGATCGCACGGGCCCTTTCCCTGAATCCCAAGCTCATCGTAGCCGATGAAGCCGTTAGCGCGCTGGACGTGAGCGTGCAGGCGCAGGTTCTGAATCTCCTGATGGAACTGCAGACGGAGCTTGGCATCTCGATGTTGTTCATCAGCCACGACATGGCTGTGGTCGAACGGGTGAGTCACATGGTGGGCGTGATGTACTTGGGCCGGATCGTCGAGATCGGGCCGCGGCCGGCGATATTCGAGGATCCGCGGCATGAATACACGAAGTCGCTGCTTGCAGCCGTGCCGGTCGCCGATCCCGCACAGCGCAAGAGCGAGAAGGACCTGAACTTCAAGCCGATCCCGTCACCAATCTTTCCCATCGGGCACGAGCCCGGTCCTTCGGTCTATGAAGAGGTGGCGTCAGGACACTTCGTGCTTGAGTAATGAGCTTGTCCGCCCGCCAGATTCTCGGCCAGTTGGTGTCGTTTCCGACAGTGAGCCGGGACACGAACCTGCCTCTCATCGATTGGGTTGAGGAATACCTGACCGGCTTGGGTGTAGTGGCGCATCGCATGCCGAAGCGTGGCGATCCGTCGAAGGAAGCAATCTTCTGCAGCGTTGGTCCGGACGTTCCGGGTGGTGTGGTGCTTTCCGGGCATACGGACGTTGTGCCGATCGAGGGGCAGGACTGGAGGTCCGACCCATGGGCGGTGAGCGAGCGGGACGGCAGGCTTTACGGACGTGGGACCTGCGACATGAAAGGGTTTGACGCCTTGGCCCTGCATGCCTTGCAGCATGCCCTTGCATGCGACCTGAAACGACCCCTTCAGGTCGCGTTTTCCTTCGACGAGGAGATCGGCTGCGCGGGTGCGCCGCCCTTGATCGAGGCGATGGCCGAATCGGGCCTGCCAAAGGCCGCAATCGCAATCATTGGCGAACCCTCGATGATGCAATGCGTCACCGGCCAAAAGGGCAGCGCAGGATTTGACGTGCACGTGAAGGGATTCGAGGTGCATTCCTCGATGCTGGACAAGGGCGTCAATGCAATCATGACGGCGTCCCGGCTGATCCATTGGGCGAATGGCAAGAACGACGAACTGCGCTCCCGCGCTCCGTCGAAAGTGGCCGCAAACTTTGATCCGCCGTTCACGACGCTTCATGTCGGCACGATCCAGGGAGGCACGGCACAGAACATCACTGCCGGCGACTGCAGGTTCGGAATTGACTGGCGGCTGGTTCCCGACGAAGACGCGGACCGGCTGGATGGCGAATTCCGTGCGGTCGTGGCGGACGTGGACGCCGCTGCGAAGGCGGTTGCGCCGTCTGCCGGTGTCAGGCTCCGACCGTTCCACGATGTGCCTGCGCTCGTGCCTGAAGAGAACGGAGCCGCAGAAGCGTTGGTCCGAAGCATCACCGGGGACAACGGCATTCATGTCGTTAGCTACGGAACCGAGGCCGGGCACTTCCAGAACGCGGGCTGCTCGGCGGTGATCTGCGGTCCGGGAGACATCGCGCAGGCTCACCAGGCAGATGAGTTCATTGCGGTCGAACAGTTCGAGGCAGGCGGGGCGTTTCTTGCGAGAGTGGTCGAGAGCCTCACGAATTAGGCATCCGGATTGCGGCGAGGATGTGGCTGCATTCGGGCAGTTCCGTGTCATGTCGGTGGCCTGGACGACTGGAATCGGCGCACGGAACACACGATGTGGGCACGCATGCGGCTTGGGCTTGTCCGCTTGCTTCGATGATTCAGGAGTTTCGTTGCTTCGACACGAATTGCCGGTCACGGACGGGTTGGTGGCCTCGGGTGGCAGCAACCATGCGTGAGGCAATTCCGGAACGCTTCGTTGACTGGTTCAGGGGCCGCGGCTGGGCTCCGCACCCGCATCAGCTGGAGATCGTGGGGCGAGCCGACCAGCCCGCGCTTCTTCTGATTGCTCCGACGGGTGGTGGCAAGACGCTAGCCGGGTTCTTGCCGACTCTCGCTGAACTCGCGGATGGCGGGCGGAAGGGGCTTCACACGATCTATGTCTCTCCCCTGAAGGCATTGGCGGCCGACATCAGGCGGAACCTTGATGCGCCGATCGGCGAGATGGGATTGCCGATCCAGGTCGAGGGTCGGACAGGCGACACCTCGCCCATGCGCAAGAAGCGTCAACGCGCAGACCCGCCGCATATTCTCCTTACGACGCCGGAAAGCCTTGCGCTCCTGCTCACGTACCAAGACGCGCCGAAGACGTTTCGGGGACTGTCTCGCGTCATCGTGGACGAGATCCATGCCTTGGCGGAATCGAAGCGTGGCGACCAGCTTGCCTTGTGCCTTGCCGAGCTTCAGTCTCTCTGTCCCGGGCTTCGACGGGTTGGACTGTCCGCCACGGTCGAGGATCCGTCGGCGATAGCCCGCTTCCTGGCTCATCATCACGACCCGTGTCCGATCCTCCATGCCGATCCCGGTCCCGCGCCGGACATCGCCATGCTTGCCACGGACGAACTGCCTCCCTGGTCAGGCGGCGGCGGCAGACATGCGGTTCCGGCTGTGCTCGAAGAGGTCAGGAGGCACAGGACGACACTCATTTTTCACAACACGAGGGCACAGGCCGAAATCTTCTTTCGTCACCTCTGGCTCCAGAACAAGGACGGTCTTCCGATCGGCATTCACCATGGTTCGCTGGCACGGTCGCAGCGGCAAAAGGTGGAGGCCGCGATGGTGAACGGCGAACTCCGGGCGGTCGTCTGTACGGGTACGCTTGACCTCGGGATTGATTGGGGAGACGTCGACCTGATCATCCAGGTTGGTGCACCCAAGAACGTGAAGCGGCTCGTGCAGCGAATCGGTCGCGCCAACCATCGTTACAACGCGCCATCGAAGGCGCTGGTCGTGCCGGCAAACCGTTTCGAGGTCGTGGAGTGCGTGGCGGCGCTCGATGCGGTGCGGGAAGGCGATCTCGACGGCGAACCGAGAGGAACGGGTCCACGGGACGTGCTCTGCCAACAGATTTTGGTCCGCGCTTGTCGGGGGCCATTCGACGCCGACGAGCTGTTTCGGGTGCTTCGAGGTGCCGGACCTTACGTAGACCTCCGGAATGACGACTTTCTCGATTGTCTCGATCTCATGGCGACCGGCGGCTACGCGCTCCGGGCCTATGATCGTTGGCAGCGGCTTCGCCAGAGAACGGACGGACTCTGGGAGTTCAGGGATCCGCGTGCTCCCGGCGAAGTTCGGCGCAATCTCGGCACGATCCAGGATACGGAGACCTTGAGCGTGAGGCTTCGGAACAAGCGGGGCGGCAAGCCCTTGGGAGAAATCGAGGAATTGTTTGCGGCAAGTCTTGAGCCTGGAGACACGTTCCTGATCGGCGGACAGGTCGTGCGCTATGACAGGTTGCGCGAGATGACCGTGGAAGTGTCGCACCAACCGGACAGGGCGCCGAAGATCGCGGTCTTTGCAGGGACGAAGTTCGCAACATCGACACAACTCAGCCACCGCATCCTGAGAATGTTCCAGGCGGAGGACTGGACTGTCTTGCCGCGCCACACGGCGGACTGGCTGCGTCTTCAGCGCGATCGCTCGAAACTTCCGGAGGCGGGCCGGATTCTGGTCGAGAGCTTTCCGTATGAAGGCCGGCAGAACACGTGCATTTATGGATTTGCGGGACGCAACGCGATGCAGACGCTGGGGCTGCTGGTAACCCGGAAAATGGAAGAGATGGGTCTCGGTCCGCTGGGCTTCGTCTCGACGGACTATGCCGTCCTGATCTGGGGTCTCGATGCGATTCCCAATCCCGAGCCTCTCCTCGATGCGCGGGAATTGCGTGCCGCCTTCGAGGCATGGATGTCCGGCAATGCTGTCATGAAACGCACCTTTCGCACGACCGCCACGATCGCGATGATGCTTCCCAGGAACCATGGAGCCTCCAGGCGCACCGCGCGGCAGGCGAGATTCTCTTCCGACGTACTCTACGACACGCTCGCAAAATACGAACCTGGACATCTCATGCTGAAGATCACCCGCGAAGAGGCGATGCGGGGACTGGTCGACTTTGGTCGGATCGAGGAACTGCTTGAGCGGACCAGGGGTCAGGTCGATCATGTCGTGCTCGACCGGATTACGCCGCTCGCCGCTCCGCTTCTTCTCGAGCATGGCAGGGTCCCGATTGCTGGGGAAGGTCGCGAGCGGATGCTCATGGCCGATGCGGAAGCACTGATGACGGCGGCGGGCCTGACTTCCTGATGCGCGTTCGGATCGGATTTCCGCGCGGATGTCTGCGCGCAGTTCCGAGGCGGACTGTAATCGTTCAAGACTTTCTGGGGCTCTGCACAAAGGCGCTTGCCCGGCGCTGCATGAGACTCTTGGTGCCCGAGCCGGTTGCCGCCAATGGCAATGATCCGATGCAGGTTTCGGGTCTTGATGGCAGAGCTTGTTCACGTATTGTTCGATAATGCCTGCAAATTGGAACATTGACATCACTCGACGCTTTCCTGCCGTCTGCTTGGCAGGGGCGCTGGCACGTGATCCTTTGCAGCCTTCGGCGCGTTGCGTGGATGGTCCCGGGATGGCAAGGGTTGGTTTGCGGGGACTTCACTGCATCGGGAGAGTTCGCGACAGCAGGGCCCCAGACATGAGCCTTCCCGCGATGCCACATGACGCGCTCTTCCGTGCGTTGGTCTCGAACCCGAAGCGTGCGGCCGCACTGCTGAACGATTATCTTGGGAATTATATGCGTAAGTCCCATAGTGACTTCGCATTGATTTCACGGGTCGTCGAAGTGGCCAACGGCAACGCTACTCGCTGTGCAGATGCGCCAATCCCGGACGCCTCGGCATGTTTGCCCCAGCAGTGGGGCGTTTCAGCAGGGCCGTGGCCCTCAAACTCGGTTGCCGAGATCGGAAAGGCAACGCCTCACCCTTGCAAGAGATAGAGGTTTCGGCGGAGGTGCCCGCTGCAAGAGCACCCTGCTTCCCTTGAAACACCCTTGCGCGGAAACGAGCTCTCGGATCAGGATTTTTTGCGCCGCCGCCGCGTCTTGCCGCGCGTCGCTTCACGCTCCTCGATGAGACGGGTTGCGGTGCCCATGTCAATGCTGTCAGGGTCGGTGTCCTCGGGGATCGTCGCGTTCACCTTGTTCCACTTCACGTATGGTCCGTACTTGCCGTCCAGAACGGTCACGGAACCCCCGCGCTCTGGGTGTTCACCGAGATCCTTCAGGACCGGGGCGGTCCAACCGCGGTTTCCACGCGAGGCCACTTTTGCCGCGATAAGCTCGACGGCACGGTTCATGCCTATGCTCCAAACGTCCTCGATCGATTCGAGGTTGGCGGTCGTTCCACCCCTGGAACTCGTCGACTCCGCGTGCTTCAGGTAGGGTCCGAAGCGCCCGAGATTGGCCCAGATCGACACGCCGTCTTCAGGATGCCGGCCTATGAGACGTGGCAACCCGAGGAGCCTGAGCGCGTCCTCGATCGTGATCGCGGCCGGATCCCAAGTTTCAGGCACGGAGCGGCGGAGCGGTTTTTCCCCGTCATCGGAAGTCTCGCCAAGCTGAACGTAGGGTCCAAAGCGGCCCTTGTGGACCCAAATCGCATTTCCGTCTTTCTCGCCCAGTCTCTTCCCCCCGGGAGGGAGATCGCTCTCGGGTTCAGTGCCCGGCGGCCCTAAGGGGCGCGTATAACGGCACTCGGGGTAGTTGGAGCAACCGATAAAGGCGCCGCCGGAGCGGGCAGTTCGCACCGAAAGCTGGCCGGCGTCGCAGTGGGGGCAGATGCGCGGATCTCGACCATCCTCGGCAGACGGAAAGAGATGCGGCGCCAGAACCTCATTGATCTTTTCCAGAACGTCGGAGAACCGAAGTTCGGATGTTTCCTTGATGGCCGCGTTGAACTCGTCCCAGAAGCGCGCGAGCACGTCCTTCCAGTCGCGGGTTCCGGACGTGATGTCGTCAAGCTCCTCCTCGAGATTCGCCGTGAAGTCGTAGCTCAGGTAGCGGCGGAAATAGTTCATGAGGAAAGCGGTAACCAACTGTCCCTTTTCCTCCGGGTAGAGCCGGTCTTTTTCCTTCCGTACGTATCCTCTGCCTTGAATCGTCGTGACGATAGATGCGTAGGTCGACGGTCGCCCGATGCCGATCTCTTCCATCTTCTTGACGAGTGTGGCTTCAGTGTAGCGCGGTGGCGGCTTGGTGAAGTGTTGCCCAGGCAGAACTTGGAGCTGTCGTACCGATTCGTCCTTGTTTATTCGAGGCAGGATCCTGTCATTGTCTTCCACAATGTCGTCGCGACCTTCCTCGTAGACTCTCAGGAAGCCGTCAAAGGTCTGGACTTGGCCGGTCGCGCGGAGCTCGGTCATGCCATCCGTGCTGGCGATGTCGACCGTGGTCCGTTCGAACCTGGCGATTTCCATTTGGCTTGAGAGCGCTCGCCTCCAAATGAGGTCGTACAGGCCAAGCTGGCCCTTGTCATGAATTCTCACCGTGGCCGGGTCTGCTGTCATGCGGGTCGGGCGGATGCATTCATGCGCTTCCTGCGCGTTTTTTGCCTTGCTATTGTGCCTGCGTGGCTTCTTGGGGAGGTACTTCGCACCGAATAGTTCCTTGATCGCATCGCGGACGGCCGCAATTGCCTCGGGAGCCATGTCGACACCGTCTGTCCGCATATATGTGATGTGTCCTGATTCGTAGAGCTTCTGTGCCGCCTGCATCGTCTGTCTTGCACCGAATCCGAGCTTGCGGGATGCTTCCTGTTGCAGTGTGGATGTTATGAACGGTGCCGGCGGCTTGCGCGTAAAGGGAGCCGCTTCGACCGACTTGACCAAAAGGTCGCTTGACCGGATTGCGTTGACCGCTTCGTTCGCCCGCTCCTCGTCGGGGATGTCAAGCCTGCCAAGTTTCTCACCGTCGAGAACGGTCAGTCGAGCCTCGAATTCTTCCCCTCTCGGCGTGGCAAGGACCGCCTTGACGGTCCAGTATTCCTGAATCTGGAACGCCTCCACTTCCATTTCGCGCTCGACGATGAGCCGCAGGCACACGGACTGCACGCGGCCCGCAGACCGCGCGCCGGGCAGCTTTCTCCAGAGTACCGGCGATAGCGTGTAGCCCACCAGGTAATCGAGAGCGCGGCGGGCAAGATAGGCTTCGACGAGGTCACGATCGACTTTGCGAGGGCTCGCCATGGCTTCGGTCAGGCCCTTCCTTGTGACCGAGTTGAACGCAATCCGGTCGACCCTCATGTCTGCCCGGATGGCCTTGCGAGCGCGAAGCGTCTCTTCAAGATGCCAGGAAATCGCCTCGCCTTCGCGATCAGGGTCGGTCGCGAGAATCAACGCCGTGTCCTTTTTGAGAGCGTCGGCAATTTGCTTGATGTGACCTCTGGATTCAGTCGGCACTTCCCACTTCATCGCGAAGTTGCGGTCGGGGTCCACCGACCCTTCCTTCTCGGCAAGATCGCGCACGTGACCGAAGCTTGCGAGCACGGTGTAGTCCTTGCCGAGGTAATTCTTGATCGTTTTGGCCTTGGCGGGAGACTCGACGACGACGACAGGCATTGGGGGCTCCCAAGAAGCGAACGCGGTAGTGGCGGCGGAAGATGTGGGGCGTTGTCGGCATTTGTCAATGTGTGATCAACTGCGGTCGCCGCTTTCAGCATTTCCGGGCGCTCCGCACATCGATCGCCAAACGGCACGATGATCACCCACGCCAGATCAGGTCGGCACGCAGCGTGCGAGGGTTGGATTCCGGGATTGCCGAGCGCTTCGGCATGAACTTCGCCTCTTCCGAACGATCAGGCGGATGACCCTCCCACGGTCAGGTTTCCGATCAGGAGCGTTGGCTGACCGACACCGACGGGAACCCATTGCCCCGACTTGCCGCAATTTCCGATGCCGGGATCGAGCTCCATGTCGTTTCCAACCGCGCGAATGTGCCTGAGCGCGGTGGCCCCGTCACCGATCAGTGTCGCGCCCTTCACCGGCTCGCAGATCTTGCCGTCCCTGACGCGGTAGGCTTCCGTGCAGGAAAACACGAACTTCCCGTTCGTAATGTCCACCTGCCCGCCGCCGAAGCCGACGGCATGGATGCCGTTCTTGACCTCGGCAACGATCGAATCGGGTTCGGCGCGACCCGGCAGCATGTACGTGTTCGTCATCCTCGGCATCGGGGCATGTGCAAAGCTCTCGCGACGTCCGTTGCCGGTCGCTTCCACTCCCAGCAGCCGCGCGTTCTGACGATCCTGCATGTAGTTCACGAGGATGCCGTCTTCGATCAGGACGTTCCGGCTCGAAGGCGTGCCTTCATCGTCCACATGCAGCGAGCCGCGACGGCCCGGGAGCGTCCCGTCGTCAAGCACGGTCACGTCGCTTGCAGCGATTTTCTGTCCCATGAGGCCGGCAAAAGCAGAGGACTTCTTGCGGTTGAAGTCTCCCTCCAGGCCATGTCCGATCGCCTCGTGCAGGAGAATGCCGGGCCAGCCCGGGCCAAGGGTCACGTCCATTGCGCCGGCTGGCGCCGCCACCGCATCGAGATTGACGAGGGCAATGCGAAGGGCCTCGCGCACGAGCGATTGCCAAAGCTCAGGCGCAATCAGCCTGGAAAGCCCGTGGCGGCCTCCACGTCCGGCCATGCCGGATTCGCGGCGACCGTCCCTTTCGACGATCACGCTGACATTCAGGCGTGCCATCGGCCGCGTATCGGTGACGCAGCGGCCGTCGGGGCGCAGGATCACGACCTCTTGCAGCGATGCAGCCAGCGTGGCGGAAACCTGGACGACCCGGGAGTCCAGGTCGCGGGCAAATGCGTCGATCGCCTTCAGCGTTTCGATCTTGCGGGGGAACTCGGCATCCTCCATGGGATTCTCGTCGCCATAGAGCCTGTGCATCTCAGGGGCCGGGGGTGCGGCGAGCGATCCGCCCCCATCGCCCACCGCCAGCCGAACGGTCTTGGCCGCCCGCGTCAAGCCAGGCTGGCTGATTTCGGTCGAATGGGCGTATCCTGCGGTTTCGCCTTGAATGGCCCGGAGTCCGAAACCTTCCGCCCTGTCGTAGCTCGCACTTCGCACGCGCCCGTCATCATAGGAGAGCACCTCAGAGCGACGGCGTTCCAGAAACAGCTCGCCGTCTTCCGCGCCCCTGACCGTCTCTTGAAGAAGGAGGAGGGCGGCGTCCTTGTCCAACTGCGTCTCAAACGGCCTAAACTGTGTCAGCACGGCCATGCCTGGCTCCTTCTGCGATGCGGAAAAGCGTCTGAATGCCGCAATCAGATGCCTTGTTCATGCACATCTTATATGGTTTCTAGCGTCTGAAGAACAACCGGCGGGACATGCCGACTTTAGGCATGCCAGAATGCCACTGCGAACAGGATCCTTGACTGATGCGCCTCAGAACTCTCCTCACTGGCCTGACCATGCCAGTTGCCGGAACCGCTGCATATGCGCAGGATTTGCCTTTCATCGGGCAACCGGACCAGGCCGGGCTTGGTTTCCAGACGCCCACGACCGAACTCGCGCGTGACATCCAGTGGCTGGATGGAATGGTGCTCATCATCATCACCGCGATTTCGGTGTTCGTCATGGCGCTTCTTCTGATCTGCATCCTGCGTTTCAATCGTCGCGCCAATCCGAACCCGGCCAGTTTCACGCACAACACGCCGGTCGAAGTGGCCTGGACCGTCATTCCGATCGTGATCCTGGTCTTCATCGGGGCGTTTTCGCTTCCGGTGCTGTTCAAGCAGCAGATCATCCCGGAGCCGGAGGTGTTCATCAAGGCGACCGGTAACCAGTGGTACTGGGAGTACGAGTATCCAGACGAGGACATCGGGTTTGCGAGCTACATGATCGGCATTGACAGCGCGAACCAGCTGACGCCGGAAACCTCGCAGCAACTGGCCGAAGCCGGTTACACGGACGAGCATTTCCTCCTCGCCACGGATACTTCGGTCGTGATTCCGACCGGCAAGGTCGTCGTCGTTCAAGTCACTGCCGCCGACGTGATCCATGCTTGGACCATCCCGTCATTCGGCGTGAAACAGGACGCCGTTCCGGGCCGCCTTGCCGAGCTTTGGTTCAAGGTCGACGAAGGCCATGAGGGGGTCTATTTCGGGCAGTGTTCCGAGCTTTGCGGCCTCAGCCATTCCTACATGCCGATCACGGTCAAGGCGGTGACAGCCGCCGAATACGACGCATGGACCGCCGACACCCGTGCGGCCGGGACCTACATCGAGCCCGGTCCGATCCGGTTGGCGGCAAGCGAGTAGCAGCGAATGCCGGACCTCGCAATCAGCGCGGCGCACGAGCACGAGCCGACATTCGGCGACTACGTTGCGCTGCTGAAGCCAAGAGTGATGTCACTCGTGGTCTTCACGGCGCTGGTTGGCCTGCTGGTCGCCCCGGCGTCGCTGCACGCGGTCGAAGCGGTCGCGGCAATGCTGTTCATTGCGCTCGGGGCAGGTGCCGCTGGCGCCCTGAACATGTGGTACGATGCGGATATCGACTCGGTCATGCGGCGGACGATGAACCGTCCGATCCCGAGTGGTCGTGTCGCGCCCGACGAAGCCTTGGCGATCGGTGTCGGCCTGTCCGGCCTTTCGGTCGTGATGCTGGGCTTGGCGACGAACATGCTCGCGGCTTCCTTCCTGGCTGTCACGATCTCGTTCTACGTCCTGATCTACACGATGTGGCTGAAGCGTCGGACGCCGCAGAACATCGTGATCGGTGGAGCGGCCGGTGCCTTTCCGCCGATGATTGGCTGGATCGCGGCAACGGGAAGCATCTCCCTGGAAGCCTGCCTGATGTTCGCACTGATCTTCATGTGGACACCGCCGCACTTCTGGGCCTTGGCCCTGTTCATGCGGTCCGATTACGAGGATGCAGGCATCCCGATGCTTACGGTGACGCACGGCCGTCCCGTGGCGCGGAGGCACATCCTTGCCTACACGCTGCTCCTCGTGCCCGTGTCGCTCTGGCTTGCTCTGGGTCCGATTGGTGGCCCGGTGAGCCTTGCGGCTGCCGTCGTTTTGAACCTCATGTTCGTATGGGGCGCGGTTCAGATATGCAGGCGGGACGAGACTGTTGCCCAATGTGACGGCTATGCCGCGGAAAAGGCGTTCTTCCGCGCCTCGCTGTTTTACCTCTTTTTGCATTTCGGCGCGTTCCTGGCGGACGCGGTCGTGAGGCAGGCGTTATGAGCGGCATCAGGGCCACCCACGAGTTGCACGCGCGCCGTCTTTCGCGGAATCTTGGCGTTGCGGTCGCGCTCGCTGTCTTCGTTGCGATTGTCTTCGCGTTGACCGTAGTGAAGGTGAAGCGCGGCGATCCGCTGCAGGGGTTTGATCATGTCGTGCGTCCCGGGATGGAGGTTGCCGGATCATGATGGACGCACGGCAGCGGACAGCGGCAAGACTTCTCGGCGTGGTCCTGGTCATGGGATCGCTCGCATGGGTGTCGGTGCCCCTCTACGATCTCTTTTGCAGGGTCACCGGATGGGGTGGCACGACGGATGTTGCCGAATCCCCGCTTGATAAACCGCTGGAAGAAGTGATCACGGTCCGTTTCGATGCGTCGACCGCGTCGGGAATGCCATGGGAGTTCAAGCCGGAACAGGTCAAGATGCCGATCCGGATCGGCGCGGAGGGCCTGGCGTTCTACGAGGCCTACAACCCGACGAACCGAACGATTGCGGGCACGGCAAGCTTCAATGTTGCGCCGTTTTCCGCCGGTTCCTACTTCTCGAAAATCGACTGCTTCTGTTTCGAACTGCAGGTGCTTGAACCGGGCCAGCGGGTCAGCATGCCGGTCAGCTTCTTCATTGAACCCGCAATTCTTGACGATCCCGATGCAAGGTTTGTCAGGACCATCACGCTGTCCTACACGTTTCATGACGCGGACCTGCCCGCAGACTACCGTTCCGAACAGGCGGCACTCGGCGAGGACGGGACGGAAGCGCAACTGAACTAGAACCCTGGAGAAGGCCGGCATGGCGCACGAAAAGAACCACGATTATCACATCCTGCACCCGTCGGTCTGGCCGTTCATCGGTGCGGTTTCCGGCTTCATCATGCTGTTCGGCTTTGTGCTGGCATTCGGGCAGAACACCCCGGAAAACCTGAAGCAGCCCTACTTGTTCATCATCGGCCTGATTGGCGTCTTCTATGTCATGTATGCCTGGTGGGCGGACGTGATCCGGGAATCCATCGTCGGCGACCACACTCCGGTCGTGAGAATCGGTCTCCGCTACGGATTCATCATGTTCATCATGTCGGAAGTCATGTTTTTTTCGGCATGGTTCTGGGCGTTCTTCAAGAACGCGCTTTATCCCATGAGCCCCGAAAGCCCGGCGGTGGACGGCGTCTGGCCGCCTGCCGGCATCGAGACCTTCGATCCCTGGCATCTGCCGCTCATCAACACTCTGATCCTTCTCTGCTCCGGGGCGGCGGCGACTTGGGCGCATCATGCGATCGCGCATGAGAACAACCGCAAGGACATGGCGACCGGGCTCATCGTCGCGATCATTCTCGGCGTGCTCTTCACGGTCTTCCAAGCCTATGAGTACAGCCACGCCGCATTCGGATTCTCGGGCAACATCTATGGAGCAACCTTTTTCATGGCGACCGGGTTTCACGGGTTTCATGTGATCATCGGCACGATATTTCTGTTCGTGTGCTACCTGCGCGTACGGGCCGGGCACTTCACCGCCGAACGCCATGTCGGGTACGAGGCCGCGGCCTGGTACTGGCACTTCGTCGATGTCGTCTGGCTGTTTCTCTTCGCGTCGATCTACATCTGGGGCAGCTGACCCAGAGCGAATTGCCGTGTGACAGCGCAGCGCCGGGGGTTTCGCTCCGGGCGCGATTCGTGCAGTTTCGGGAACGGCGCAGAGGCTTGGGGACATGCGACTGCTCTTTCCATTGATCGTCGGCATTGGTGGCTTCTGCCTGCTCGCGTCACTGGGCGTTTGGCAGTTGCAAAGGCTGGCTTGGAAAGAAGGCATCCTCTCTGAAATCGAATCGAAGATTGCCGCAGACCCCGTTCCGCTTCCAGCGGCGCCGGTCGCCGAACGCGACAAGTACCTTCCCGTCATCGTCAATGGCGACTTCGACGGCGCGGATGTCGCTGTGCTGGTGAGTTTGCCGCGGGTTGGACCGGCCTACAGGCTTGTCGCCTCCTTCGAGACGGTGGACGGAAGGCGAATCATGGTGGATAGGGGGGCCGTGGCGGTCGCGAACCGGTCCCACGCCATGTCGGCCGCATCGGTGACTGTGCTTGGCAATCTTCACTGGCCTGACGAAGTTGACCGCTGGACGCCGCAGCCTGACCGCGAAGCCGGGGTCTGGTACGGGCGTGACGTGGCTGCGATGGCCAAAGAACTGCGGACAGAGCCTGTTCTTGTCGTGACCCGGGAGGCTTCGAGCAACGCTCCGCCGGCAACGCCGCTCCCAGTGACGACGGAAGGCATTCCAAACAGTCACCTGGGATATGCTGTTCAGTGGTTCGGACTGGCGGCAGTCTGGGCGGTGATGACTCTCTTTCTGCTCTGGCGTATTCGGAAACGGACAGTCTGAGGATCAGCCATGAAATACGTCTCGACACGAGGAAAGGCTCCGGAGTTGCTCTTCGAAGAGGCAATGCTGTCCGGGCTTGCCACCGACGGGGGACTCTACGTGCCTGCCGAGGTGCCGGCATTCGAGCGGCGCGAGATCGCCATGCTGCAAGGCAAGACCTACGAGGACGTTGCGTTTGCGGTCATGCGGCCGTTCGTGGGCGACACCTTCGAGGAGGACGAGTTTCGTGCGGCGATCAAGGCTGCCTATGCAGGGTTTGGCCACGTCAGCCGTGCGCCCCTGAAACAGGTTGGCGACGGAGTTTGGCTTCTGGAACTTTTCCACGGTCCGACGCTTGCCTTCAAGGACTTTGCCATGCAGCTCATCGGCCAGATGTTCCAATCCGTGCTGCAGCGGCGGGGCGAGAGCGTCACCATAGTGGGCGCGACCAGCGGTGATACCGGGAGCGCCGCGATCGAGGCGTTCCGCGGGCTCGACAACGTGGACGTCTGCATACTCTACCCTCATGGCAAGGTATCCGAGGTGCAGAGACGCCAGATGACCACGCCGACGGAGGCGAATGTGCGTACCTTTGCGGTCGAAGGCACGTTCGACGATTGTCAGCGCCATCTGAAGGACATGTTCGCTGACCGGGCGTTTCGCGAGGAGATGCGTCTTGCGGCCGTGAATTCCATAAATTGGGCGCGCGTGATGGCGCAGGTCGTCTACTACTTCACTTCCGCCATGGCCCTCGGCGCGCCCGACCGGAAAGTCAGCTTCTGTGTGCCAACGGGCAACTTTGGCGATATCTACGCGGGCGAGATTGCGCGGCGCATGGGACTGCCCATCGGGCGGCTGGTGATCGCGACGAACCAGAACGACATCCTGCACCGCGCGCTCGCGTCCGGGGAATATCGAATCGGCGAGGTCCGACCCTCGATCAGTCCTTCGATGGACATCCAGGTGAGTTCCAATTTCGAGCGTCTCTTGTTCGATGCATACGGGCGCGACGCCGATGCGGTCAGGTCACTGATGGATGAACTGAGATCCGGAAACGGGTTTCGGATCACCGATGCCGCGCTCGGTGGAATCGGCGAGGGCTTTGTAAGCGGGCGCGTTTCGGAAGAGGAAACCATGTCCAGGATCGGGGCGGTGCATGATGCGAGTGGCCAGCTTGTCTGCCCTCACACCGCAGTCGGTCTCGAAGTGGCTGATCGATTGGCAGAGCCGCGCGTTCCGATGATTGCGCTCGCCACGGCTGATCCTGCCAAGTTCCCGGACGCGGTGGAGCGGGCGACAGGCATTTGTCCCCCCCTTCCCATCCGGATGGCAGATCTTTATGAGCGGCCCGAGCGAGTGACGCAGGTTGAGAACAACCTCGCCGAACTTTGCCGTGCGATCAGGGAGGGTCGGGCCGCTTGACAGTTGAACTTCACAGGCTTGCAAATGGCGTTCGCGTCGTGACCGAGCACATGCCGGGGCTGCAGTCCGCCTCTCTGGGCATCTGGGTTGCGGCGGGCGGACGCCACGAGCGCACCGAGCAGAACGGAATCGCGCACTTCCTTGAGCACATGGCGTTCAAGGGCACTGGAACCCGGTCGGCGCTGCAGATCGCCGAGGCGATCGAAGATGTCGGCGGCTACATCAATGCCTATACGTCGCGCGAGATGACGACCTTCTATGCACGCGTCCTTGCGGAGCACACGGATCTTGCGCTGGACGTCCTTTCGGACATCGTCCTGAATCCGGCCTTCGATCCGGGTGAGATCGAGATCGAGCGGCACGTGATCTTGCAAGAGATCGGCCAGGTACTGGACACGCCCGACGACATAATCTTCGACTGGCTGCAGGAGACGGCCTTTCCTGACCAGCCTCTTGGCCGCCCGATTCTCGGTCCTGCGTCCCGGGTCGAGCGTTTCGGCCGCCAGGATTTGTCTGGATTCGTCGGCGAGCGCTACTTGCCCGGCAACCTGATCGTTGCAGCAGCGGGCGCCGTCGATCACGACGAGATCGTCCGGGCAACAGAGGCGAGGTTTGCACATCTTTCACCCGGGACATCGGCCGAAGCCGAGCCCGGCCGCTTTCTGGGAGGCGAGACGAGGGTTGAGAAGGGACTGGAACAAGCCCATGTTGCGCTGGCCTTTGAGAGTCCCGACTATCGGGACGATGCCGTATATTCCGCGCAGGCCTATTCGATCGCGATGGGCGGCGGCATGTCCTCTCGGCTCTTTCAGGAGGCGCGTGAGAAGCGTGGGCTGTGCTACACGATTTTCGCGCAGGCGAGCGCCTATTCGGACAGTGGTCTCCTGACCATATATGCCGGAACCAGCGGCAAGGAGGCTCCCGAGCTTCTGGCATTGACGGTGGATGAACTGCGGCGGTCGGTTGATGACCTTACCGAGTCGGAAGTGGCTCGGGCAAGGGCGCAGCTTAAGGCGGGGTTGCTGATGGGGCTCGAGCAGCCAGCGAGTCGTGCCGAGCGTCTAGCGAAACTCCTGTCGATCTGGGATCGCGTGCCATTGATCGAGGAAACCATCGAGAAGGTCAATTCAATCAGCGTGCAGTCGGTGCGGGAGGTGGCGGCCGGGCTGGTGTCTGCCGGTGCGGGAGCCTTGGCGCTTTATGGACCGGTAGCGACCGCTCCGACGGTTCAGGAAGTCACGGACAAACTGGCGGCCTGATGCTGTGGACGAGAGGCCGCGTCAGAATCGATACCGAACGCATGGTATTGCGTCCTCCCGCCCAGGGCGACTACCAGACTTGGTCCGAATTGCGGCGGAAGAGCGCGGAGTTCTTGAAGCCTTGGGAGCCGTCATGGTCAGCGGATCACCTGACTCGCAAGGGGTTCGTCAATCGTGTCCATTGGGCGCGTCGCTCAATTCGTGAAGGCACGGCAGTACCGCTGTTCCTCTTGCGGCGGAGCGACGCATGCCTGCTGGGAGCCATCACGCTGGAGAACATCCGGCGAGGACCGAGCCAGTCCGGGATGATCGGCTACTGGATCGGAGTGGACCATGCGCGGCAAGGCTATATGCGCGAGGCGCTGACGGCGATGGTGCATTACGCGTTCGAGGTCCTCGACCTGAGCAGGGTCGAGAGCGCATGCCTGCCAGAAAACGCGGCCTCACGTGGTCTTCTCGAGAACTGTGGCTACAAGTATGAAGGCGTGGCGCAGAGCTACCTCCAGATCGACGGGTGTTGGCGGAACCATGTGCTCTATGCCATCCTCCGTGACGACCGGCGCGGTCGAGCGGAGACCTGAGCCCCGAACGATGGGGAAGCTCAACCCGGTCCTGGCGACGCGTCGGCACTCAGGCCAGGCTCCTTTCCGGTTGCCGGCAGAGGTGTCAAGGCACATGCGCGTTGATTCGAGTGTCGGCAAGTCCTAAGTGCAGCGGACAGCAACCGTTCGCGCTCTCACCTGTGATCACCGCGAACTGGATTGCTTCGTGGCTCGCCGACCAGGCGGGAATCTGCGGTGCCCAGAGAGAGGTGCCCGCAAGCCGAGGAACAGACTTGAGCACCATTATTGACAGCAGACTCGGCAGGGCAGCGGCAGAAGGCCTGCCCGGTCCGAGAGGACTGCCCCTGATCGGCAACCTGCACCAGATCCGCTTCGACCGCCTGCATCTCGCACTTGAGGACTGGGCAAGCGAATACGGTCCGCTCTACCAAATCCGTTTCGGCCCGCACCGAGTGGCGGTGCTTTCGGATCGCGCCGAAATCCAACGCCTCCTCGCCGATCGCCCGAACGGCTTTCGTCGCCCCAGCTATCTCGAAGCCGCGGCTTCCGAGATGCGGCTCAAGGGGGTCTTTGCCGCGGAGGGAGAGGAGTGGCGCAGACAGCGCCGCATTGTCGTAGATGCGCTGAACCGGGCAAGGATCGAGGACTTCTTTCCCAAGCTCACCACTACGGTCGGGCGGTTGCAGCGACGCTGGGAGCGGGCAGCTGACGCGGGAGAACTCGTCGACCTCTGCCGCGACCTGATGCGCTTCACCGTCGATGTGACCACACAGCTGGCTTTCGGCATCGACATCAACACGCTGGAGACGTCGGGACCAACGATCCATCGCCATCTCGCCAAGGTGTTTCCGGTTCTGCATAGACGCTTGAACTCGCCGTTTCCCTACTGGCGCTTCATCCGCCTTCCGGCGGATCGCGAACTTGATCGTGCGCTGGACGCGCTAGAGCTTGAGTTCGCCGCCATGGTGAAGGCCGTGCGCGAGCGTCTTGAACGCGAACCAGGGCGTCGCCAGTCGCCTCGAGACTTCCTTGAGGCCATCATCATCGAGATGGAGGCCGATGGTTCCCGGGTCACCAATGAGGAGATATTCGCCAATCTCGGCAACCTTCTGCTTGCTGGCGAGGACACGACGGCAAACACGATTGCGTGGACGGTTCATCTCCTTACCGGAAATCCTGACTGGATTGATCGTTGTCGACGCGAGATCGATGCGCTCACCGCATTGAACTCCCCTGGAGTGGAGAGTTTCGAGCAAACGAAGAGGATGCCAGTGATCGACGCCGTCAGCAGCGAATCGATGCGTCTCAAGCCTGTTGCGCCACTGCATATGCTGGAGCCCCTGAACGATACCAGGATCCTTGATCACGAAGTCCCCAAGGGAACCACGATCTTCATGCTGCTGCGTCATCTGGCAACCCGCGACGAGCACTTTGTACACGGAGATCGCTTCGATCCCGAACGCTGGCTCCTCAGACAGGATGCGAGGCATGGCCCGCACGATCACCGTGCGTTCGTCCCCTTCGGAGCCGGTCCGCGCTTCTGCCCCGGGCGCAATCTTGCCATGCTCGAGATCAGAACGGTGCTCGCAATGCTGTGCAGCAACTTCGACGTGTTGCCCGTCAATCGGGCCGGAGTGAGTGAACAAGTTGCATTCACCATGTTCCCGGCAAATCTCTTCGTGCGCATGAGGCGAAGGAAACGACCTTGACAGGCATGGATGTGCGCCGAATGACACCCCGCATAGGCATCAAGCGGTTGCTCGATGCCTCGCATGGGTGCGTGACTGAAGATTGGGTGGGGGTCACAGATTAGATGCAAGACACTCCGGAAAGCGGGGCTTTCGAAATCGGGCCACTTGCGCCTACGGATCCGCGGGCGCGCCGGCTCATTGGCATGCTCGACCAGCTTCAACTCTCCCTGTACCCGGCCGCGAGCAACCATCTCGATCCCGCCGAGTCGCTGGAGCAGGATGACGCTACATTCCTCGCCGTGTTTGTTGCCGGGGAGGCGGTCGGTTGCGGGGCAGTCAAGTGCATGCCCCCGAGCCGCACGTCACCACGATACGGTGAGATCAAGCGGATGTATGTCAGTCCCGAAGTTCGTGGCCGTGGCATAGGAGGCGCACTGCTGGATGCGCTCGAATCGAGATTGATCTCGCGCGGAATCGTCATTGCGCGCCTTGAGACAGGTGTTCGTCAACCCGATGCACTCGCGCTGTACGAGGGCCATGGATATGTGCGCATCCCCCCTTTCGGCGCGTACGGTGAGGATCCGCTGAGCGTGTTCTACGAGAAGAGGCTTGCCTGATCCAGGCATTGCGCAAATTCTCGCTTGACCGCAGGGAAATTCGTCGTGCCGCCATCGGGCACGGCGGCCAAGCCGGAGGCATGGTGGATCGACCGCGCGAGCTTGCCGTGCGGTGGGGCGAACTGGTCGAGAGGCTCTCGACCGCGCCTGCGGGCCGCCCGGGCATCCGATCCGATTTGGCGGATGTTGTCGGCACAGGGCGGCGGGCTAGTCGTGGCGCCGGACCATTGGGAGAACCGCGACACGGCGGCATTTGCCATGAGGGACTCGATCAGGCGCATCGTGTCTGCCGTGGGCGGCCAGTGGGCCGAGATGGCCGCCATGCCGCACGGCGGTCTCGATACATTTCTCGAATCGGCCGGGAATCAGTGCCAAAGCAACAGGACCAGGACCGGAACGCTCTTGTCTGGCATGTCCGTCGCGGTAGTTGCCTGGGCGGGACTTGAACCGGAATCCTTCAGGTTGTGACCCCTATGGCAATTCCGCTGACGGAATGATCGGGAAGAACTGACCGCCGGACCAAAGGCCAAACCAGCTTGCACCGTCATGTTCATGATGCGCCCCGATTTCCACCAGCCTGTAGAAGCTCTTGCGGTCGATCAGCGCCTCGAGATTCGCGCGAACGTGGACATAGGGCGAGGGCTCGCCGGTCGCGGGGTCCCGCTCGACTCGGATCGGATGGTCAAATCCCGCAATGGCGTCGTCGCCGAGATTGGTCACAAAGGTTAGCGTTTGAGCTGTGCCTTCACCTGTGACAGTGAAGTCGACGGCCACGAACGGCGCGTCATCAACGGTGATTCCCACTTTCTCGACGGGGGTGACCAGCACATAGCGATCCCCGTCCTTCCTGAGAATCGTAGAAAACAGCCGCACGAGCTCTGGTCGTCCGATTGGCGTGCCAAGATAGAACCACGTGCCATCCCTTGCGATCCGCATGTCGAGATCGCCGCAATCGGGCGGATTCCATAGGTGGACGGGAGGCAACCCGCGCCGCGATGCAGCCCGGGCCGTCGCGGCTAAGCTCTCTGCCGAGGGCTTCACGGGGTTTTGACCACCTTCGGATTTTGCCATTTGTGCCCGGAGCAATAGTTCGTTCTACTGCGCATAATAGTGCGAAAGGGAGCGATTGCCATGTCCGATGCGTCATCCGAACTGGTGGCCGGGATCGAGGGGCTGTGCGAACGGCTGGCAGACGTCAAGACCAGCATCACCAAGCGGTTCATTGGGCAGGAGCGCGTGGTGGATCTCGTGCTGTCGGCTATTCTCTGCGGTGGGCATGGCCTGCTTGTCGGCGTGCCGGGGCTTGGCAAGACACGGCTCGTGGAGACGCTCTCGACCGTTTTGGGGCTGGACGGCAAGCGGGTCCAGTTCACGCCGGACCTGATGCCTGCCGACATTCTTGGGTCTGAAGTCTTGGAAACCGGCGCCGACGGCAGTCGCGCCTTCAAGTTCATCAAGGGTCCGGTGTTCTGCCAGTTGCTCATGGCCGACGAGATAAACCGGGCAAGCCCCAGGACGCAGTCCGCATTGTTGCAGGCCATGCAGGAAAAGTCGGTGACCATCGCGGGGGAAGAGCATGATTTGCCTGCGCCGTTTCATGTGCTGGCAACGCAGAACCCGATCGAGCAGGAGGGAACCTATCCCTTGCCGGAAGCGCAATTGGACCGGTTTCTCGTGCAGATTGATGTTCCTTACCCGGACCGGGAGACCGAGCGCGACATCCTGCTTGCAACCACGGGTGCTGATGAAGAGCAGTCAACTCAGGTCCTGACTCCCGGGGAGCTTGTCGCCGCGCAGACGGTTGTGCGCAGGATGCCTGTTGGCGAATCCGTGATGGAGTCGATTCTTGACCTGGTGCGCTGCTGCCGCCCGGAGGAGGCGGATTCGCCCGAAATTGTGCAGCAGCATGTCAGTTGGGGACCCGGTCCACGCGCTGCGCAGGCCCTCGCGCTTACGGTCAGGGCGCGCGCGCTTCTCGAGGGACGACTCGCGCCGTCCGAAGAGGATGTGATGGCCCTTGCGACACCGGTGCTCACCCATCGCATGGCGCTCAGTTTTGCTGCCCGTGCCCAAGGCTTGACGTTGCAGGAAGTCATCGACGATGTATCCCGTCACGTATCCCGGATCGAGGAAGCGGCTTGAGCGTGGCGCAGGCGGCTTCAAGAACGACCGCGCAACTGCGCCGTGAGGCGGAAACTCTCGCCGAATCGTTCCCTCCCTTGCTGGCATCCGCGGAACGTCTTGCGGCCTGCGTCATGCCTGGTGAGCACGGGCGCAGGCGGGTCGGATCAGGCGACGAGTTCTGGCAGTACCGGCCAAGCAGCGCAGGCGACGAAATCAGCATGATCGACTGGCGGCGCTCGGCCCGCAGCGATGACGCGCTGTTCGTGCGCGAGAAGGAGTGGCAGGCCGTTCAGTCGGTGATGTTCTGGCTGGACATGGGGCGGTCCATGCACTTTGCGTCGTCAAGATCGTTGCCGAGCAAGATCGACACGGCGCGGAGACTGGCCTTGGCGTTGGCAATTCTGCTGATGCGCGGTGGAGAACGCGTGGGCCTGGCCAATTCCGGCTTGCCGCCGCGGAACGGTCATGCCCAGCTGATGCGTCTGAACAGCGCCATTGCCGAAGGGGAGGATGCCACCGACTACCCCGTGCCCGAGCTTGCCGATGCGCCGGCCCGGACGCGCGCCGTCCTGCTGTCGGACTTCCTGGGTGACCTGGAGCCCGTCCGGCAGGCCGTGACCGGCGCCGCCGACCGTGCCATTGAAGGTGTGCTCCTCCAGGTTCTTGATCCGCAGGAGGAGGCCTTCCCGTTCCAAGGACGCACGGTCTTTGAATCCATGGGTGGAACGCTCACGCACGAAACCCTGAAGGCGGATGAGCTTCGCGATCGCTATCTGGAGCGGCTGGCGGACAGGAAGGCCGAACTGTGGGAGCTTGCAAGGCTGGCGGGCTGGCAGTTTAACGTGTGCCGCACCGGATCTCCGGCCTCGGCGGCCCTCCTCTGGCTGTACATGGCATTGGCCAGGGAGCATTGACGGTGTTGTTCAGGCAGCAGGAATTTTCGCGTCCGATCCGGCCAGACTCCCAGGTCGCGCCTTGGAGTCTTGGTTGATGTGGATGATTGGCCCCGTGGCATTCGCCAGCCCTTGGCTGCTTCTGAGTCTGCTGCTGCTGCCGATTCTCTGGATTCTGCTTCGTACCGTGCCACCGGCACCGGTTCGGCGGCTCTTTCCCGGCGTCGCCCTGTTGCTTGGCCTCGCGGATGACGAGATGCAGGCCGACCGGACGCCCTGGTGGCTTTTGTTGCTTCGGATGCTGGCGGTGGCAGCCGCCATCATCGGGTTTGCGGATCCCGTCCTGAGTCCTCGAACGGACACGGCACGCGACGGACCGCTGCTGTTGCTGTTCGACGGCAGTTGGGCGGATGCACCGAATTGGTCGATGCGGAACGAACATGTAGAGAGTCTGCTTGGCGATGCGGCGGTGGCCGGTCGAGAGACCGCCATTGTCTCGCTGACAGACCTGCCGTCACACCCGGTCCTGCCGTTCCGATCGGCAAGGAACTGGCTGCCGGACATTCCGGGAATTGCGCCCGAGCCATGGATGCCGGACGGTCCTGCAGTGCTCTCCTGGCTTTCCGGGCTCGACGGCAGCTTCGACACTTTCTGGCTTTCGGACGGGATTGCGCAGGACTGGCGAAGCGCGGCACTGGCTGAACTCCAGGCACATGGCCAAGTGTCCGTTTTTGAGTCCCGGCGTCCGGTGCTTGCGCTGAAGCCTGCAACAATCGGTGACGGGACGATCCAGGTGCCGGTTGCAAGAAGCCGGAGCACCGGAACAAGTACGACGGCGGTTGTTGCGCATGGCCTTGACCCCGCTGGCATCGAGCGGCGACTGGCACGCGTCGCCGTGGAAATCCCTGAGGGTGAGCGCGAGGCCGAGGCCGTTCTGTCGCTTCCGCCCGAGCTCACGAACAGGTTAACGCGGTTCGAGATCGAAGGGGTCCGTTCCGCCGGCGCCGTCAGCCTGACGGATGACAGCCTCAGCCGCCACGAGATTGCCATCGTTGCCGCGCGCGAGGAACGGGAAGGCTCGCGGCTCCTATCGCCGACGCACTACCTTGAACAGGCGTTGCGCCCGAGTTCCGACCTTATTCGCGGCACCATTCAAGACATCGTCCTTGCCAAACCGGACGTGATTGTACTCGCCGACGTGGCCTCGCTTGCCGGCAGCGAGCGCGGCGCGGTCGAAGAGTGGGTGCGCAATGGTGGCCTGCTGCTGCGGTTTGCCGGACCGCGCCTGGCGGCGTCGGACGTCGGCCGCGAGGCAGAGGACGTCCTGCTGCCTGTGCGACTGCGTGCGGGAGGACGCCGGGTCGGCGGAGCGATGAGCTGGGGTGAGCCCAAGCGGCTCAGGGCCTTTTCGGCGGCGAGCCCGTTTTTTGGGCTTGCTGTTCCCGAGGACGTCACGGTGTCGAGCCAGGTCGTGGCACAGCCGGATCCGAGCATGGCCGAGCGAACGATTGCCACATTGGCGGATGGCACACCGCTCGTTACACGAAAGCGTTTGGGCAATGGACAAGTCGTGCTGTTCCACGTGACTGCGAATGCGGATTGGTCGAACCTGCCGTTGTCCGGCCTCTTCGTGCAGATGCTTGAACGGCTGGCCGTTTCCACGCGGCAGACGTTGCCGGCTGCGGAGGATCTGGAAGGTACCGTGTGGACGCTGGATCGACGTCTAGACGGGTTCGGCAATGTGGATGCGGCAGGAGCGATTGCCGGCGTCGACGGGGCCAGGCTGGTGACCGAGAGGCCAAGCCCCGACTTGCCGCCAGGAGTCTATTCTGGCGAAAGCGGCAAGATTGCGCTCAACGCGTTTGGCGAATCGGACCAGTTGGCCGCTGCGGTCTGGCCGGTCGATGTCCCGGTTGAGGAATTTGCGGACTCACAGGCGTTGCCCCTGAAGGGCCCGCTGCTCTTCCTGACGATCATGGTGTTCCTGGTCGACGTGCTAGCGACGCTCTGGCAGTCCGGTCGCATGCCGCGGGTGGGCACCGTGGCTGGAGGGGCCGTTGCGATGCTCCTGTGGCCCGCGTCACCCGCACCTGCACAGGAACGGGACTTCGAGCGGCTTGTCTTGACGGCGTCGGAGGTGACGCTCGCACATGTCATCACCGGTGACGCGGAAGTGGATCGTGTGGCTGCAGCGGGGTTGAGGGGGCTCTCGAACATTCTGTTCCAGAGAACATCTGTCGAGCCCGGCGAGCCGATCGGAGTAAATCTTGAGACGGATGAACTCTCGGTCCTTCCGTTCCTGTACTGGCCGGTGACCGATACGCAGCCGCGCCCGTCGGCCGAAGCCTATGAAAAGCTCAACCGGTATCTCCGGGCGGGCGGGCTGATCCATTTCGACACGCGGGATGCGGGGACATCCGGATTCGGTTCGGGAGGTTCGCACGCGACCAAGCTCAGGCAACTGGCGACGTCACTCGATGTGCCGCCGCTGGAGCCAATTCCCCATGATCACGTGCTGACCCGGTCTTTCTACCTCCTGCAGGATTTTCCGGGCCGTCATGCCAGCCGGGACGTCTGGGTCGAGGCGGCGCCCGCCGATGCGTTGCAGGCCGAGGGCATGCCGTTCAGGAATCTCAACGACAATGTGACGCCGGTGGTGATCGGTGGGAACGACTGGGCGGCGGCTTGGGCCATGGACGCGCAAGGACGGCCCATGTTCCCGGTGGGGCGCGGCTTTTCCGGCGAGCGCCAGCGGGAGATCGCGTATCGCTTCGGAGTCAACCTGATCATGTACGTCCTGACCGGGAACTACAAATCGGACCAGGTCCACGTTCCGGCCCTGCTCGACAGGCTGGGGCAATGACACGCTTTGGCAAGGCCTTCACGGTGGCATTCCACGCGCCGCTTGCACTCCCGACGCCGCCCCGAAGGCAGTTCGGCCAACTTCATCAGGGACTCGGTTGAGCCATGCAAGTCGTCAGCGGCATTTTCTTAGAGCCATTGCTTCCATGGGCGATGCTGTGGTCTCTGGCGGCGATTTCGCTGGTCTTGATCGTGATTGCTGTCCGGGGCGGCCTTTCTGGCTGGTGGCTCCGCGCGATTGCCCTTTCGCTGCTCCTGATGGGGGTCGCGAACCCGTCGACCCAGATCGAGGAGCGGGAGGCGCTGTCGGACCTGGTCCTTCTTGTGGCTGACGAAAGCGCGAGCCAGAGCATCGATGTTCGCCCTGCCCAGGTCGCGGAAGCGATCGCGACGGTCGAGGAGGAAGTCGACGCCCTCGGCAACGTCGAACTCCGCATGTTTCATGTGGAAGACAGCGACGGCAATCGTGGCACGCTCCTGATGAGAGCGCTTGCGGACGCGATTGCAAGCGAGCCGCGCGCACGCCTTGCGGGTGTGATTCTCGTGAGCGACGGGCAGCTGCATGACATTGATCACCTTCCGGAACTTCCCGCGCCGATGCACCTGCTCATGACGGGGAAAGACGGCGACTGGGATCGCCGTCTTCTGATTCGGAATGCCCCGGCATTTGCGATCATTGACGAGCCCGTCACCTTGACGCTGAAAGTCGAGGATCAGGGAGCGGTGCCGGGCAGTCTTCCCGAGACGGCTGACATCGACATCTCCCTGGATGGCGGAACACCTGACCGGTTCCGGGTGCCGGTCGGTCAGGATGTCGAGCTTTCGGTGACGCTCCGGCACGGCGGCATGAACGTCATTCAGTTCATGTTGCCCGAACATCCGGGCGAACTGACCACGCGCAACAATGCGGCGGTTGTGCAGATCAACGGCGTACGGGATCGCTTGCGGGTCTTGCTGGTCTCCGGCCAGCCGCATGCCGGCGAGCGAACCTGGCGCAATCTCCTGAAATCGGATGCCTCGGTGGATCTTGTGCATTTCACCATCCTGCGTCCGCCCGAAAAGCAGGACGGCGTTCCGGTGAACGAACTCAGCCTGATCGCCTTTCCGACGCGTGAACTCTTTCTGGACAAGGTCGGCGAGTTCGACCTGATAATCTTCGACCGCTACAAGCTGCGCGGCATTATGCCGGCAGTCTATCTCGACAGCATCAGGCAGCATGTCGAGAGTGGAGGGGCGCTTTTGGTCGCGGCGGGTCCGGACTTTGCGACGGCCGAATCAATCTACCATTCGCCTCTCGCCGAGATTCTCCCGGCCATGCCGAGCGGGCTGGTGCACGAATTCGCCTACTTGCCAAAAGTGACCCGCATCGGCCAGCGTCACCCGGTGACCGAGGGCCTGGAACCGGTCAAGGACGCGGCAACGCGCACCGAACGGGCCTGGGGCCGGTGGCTTCGGCAAATCGACGTGGCTGCCAAGGACGACGGCCATACCCTGATGGAGGGCTTGGACGACGCGCCGCTCCTGGTAATTGACCGGGTTGGCGAGGGGCGCGTTGCCCTTCTCGCGTCGGACCACGCCTGGCTCTGGTCGAGGGGTTTCGAGGGAGGCGGTCCGCAACTGGAACTGCTCAGGCGGCTAGCGCACTGGATGATGAAGGAGCCCGACCTGGAGGAGGAAGCCCTGACCGCGATTTCGGAGGGCCTGACCATGACGATAACGCGCCGGACGATCGGTGACGAGGTTGGAGACGTCGAGGTCATCGGTCCGAATGGAGACGTCACCCTGCTGCCGCTGCAAGAAGTCGCTCCCGGTCGCTACTCGCTGGCCTGGCAGGCTCCGGAAGCGGGGCTGTACCGGCTGAGGGAGGGTGACCGGGAAAGTGTCGCGGCGCTTGGACCGGCTGCGCTGAGAGAGTTCGCGACCACGATAGCGAGCGATGCGCTTCTGGCAGTTCCGGTGGCGGATACGCGCGGCGGCGTGCACAAGGTTGCCGAAGGCGTGCCGGACATTCGCCGGGTACGGCAAGGCCAGGTCGCCTCGGGACGTGGATGGATCGGCATCACGCCCCGCGAGGCCTACCTGACGGCGGACATCCGCGTGTCGCCGTTGCTGCCGGCATGGACCATGCTGCTTCTCGCCTCGCTTCTGATGATCGGCACCTGGTTCTGGGAGGGACGGCGATAGCGGCGGTTCCCGACCGGGCCTGCGTGCATTGCGTTGATGGGCCTCGTCTACTCGGCAGCCCGCAGTTCCTCTTCTGGAATGCCGGAATACAGGTAGTCCCGCGTTATCGGAACCGCATCGACCTCGCGTGATATCTGGAACTGGAACACGCCCTGACGCCGGAACCGGAAGGTCTGCTCGCAGGCGGCGAGGTAGAATTTCCACATCCTCACGAATCTCTCGTCGTATAGCTCGATCACCTTGTCGGCGTTCGCGACGAACCGGTCGAACCAGTGTCGGAGCGTATAGGCGTAGTGGAGTCGGAGGGATTCGATATCCGCAATCCACAGATTCTGGCGCTCGACCGAGGCCGCGATTTCCGAGAGGCTTGGCACGTAGCCGCCGGGAAAGATGTACTTGGCGATCCACGGGTTGGTTGCGCAGGGCGCTTCAGAGACTCCGATCGAATGGATGAGCGCCACCCCGTCGCAGGTCAGCAGATCGTGCACGGAACGGAAATAGGCGTCGAAATACGGCAGCCCCACGTGTTCGAACATGCCGACCGACACGATCCGGTCGAATCGTCCCGAAAGCTCACGGTAGTCGGCCATTCGGAACTCGACCCGATTCTCAAGGCCCTCTGCGCGCGCACGCTCCTGCGCGACCGCGAGCTGCTCCTTGGAAAGCGTGATGCCGAGAACCTGGGCGCCATGGTTTCGCGCCAGCGTGAGGCCCATTCCGCCCCAGCCGCAGCCGATGTCGAGCACGCGCATTCCCGGCTCGATTCTCAGTTTCTGGGCGATGTGGGCCTTCTTTTGCTCCTGCGCGGCTTCAAGCGAATCGTCACGCGACCGGAAATAGGCGCAGGAATACTGCCGGTCCGCATCCAGGAAGAGTTCGTATAGCTCGCCCGACAGGTCGTAGTGATGGGCGACGTTCCTGACGGACATGCGGCCCGCATTGTGCTGCATGAACCGTCTGAGGGTTGTGCGAAGCTTCACGTGCGCGCGTTGCCACCAAGCCCAATTCGGGTCGTCGAGATTGCGGAGGATCAGTTCGAGAAAGCCGTGGAGGTCATCATTTTCGATGACGAGTGTTCCGTTCATGTAGCCTTCGCCGACTGCAAGTTCCGGGTTTATCACCATATGCCGGACAGTTGCACTGTCCGTAACGGACACGCGTGCCTGCGGTCCTTTGCCGTCGCCGAACGTGCGCACCTTCCCACCTGGCAATTCGACCGTCAGCAGGCCGATCTGGACGACCTTCCCAAGTGCAATGTCGAGGGCCCTTGTCCACATGTCTCGATCCTCGCGTGAACTGGCTTGCAAGCCCTGTATTTTATCGAATTGCGATGAATCTGCAACGCCTTGCCGAAAGATGAAAGTCCAAAATCTTCTGCAATGACGTTGGCCATGTCGTCGAACGCTTCCCGGGCAGGGGCTGGCGCGCGGACCATGGGAATCCCGTCTCCGCCCTCGTTCGGTGGCGAACCTCGTCCATTTGAAGGCCTCGCATTGGCTCGATGGCGTCTGGTCAGGGAGTACGTCCTTCGGTCACGTTCTTGCCGACCTGATAGCAGTGCACGGCACACGGAAAGTGCTTGATTTCGACTCCATCAACTTCGGTCACGCGTGTGAGAGTCCTCGTTGTCGCCCCAACGGGCAGCGGGATGTCGCCGTGTTTCTTTGCAAGCTCAACCAAGCCTCTGAGTTCCGTGGACCTATCTCCCGCGAATCGGTCGGACCACTTGATCTCGTAGGCGCACAATGGCTTGAGCCTCGCCGAATCAATTCTGACAAAATCCACCTCTAGGTCCGCTCTGCCTTGCTTCCATCGTGCGTAACGGATGTAGCGCATCAAGTCCGAATGCAGCCATTGGCTGAAGATCGCAGTTTCCGCCATGGTGCCTATGGGCTCGTCTCCGTCATGGACTGGGGCAAACAGAGCCGAACGCATCGAGGGGTTGGTTAGGTATGCCTTAAAGTTGCGCATGCGCTGGAAGGACTTGCCTGTATCGTCCACCCGATACACGCGTACGATCAGGAAGGCAGCTTCGAGATATTCCAGATACCTGTTGATGGTGGTCTTGGTGGCACCCGAATTCTGTGCCAGCCCGTCTAGGCTGATCTCTTGGCCCGAGTGATAGGCAATTTTTTGAACAGCCGGTTGAGTTCTTGGATGTCCCGGATGCCGTAAAGGCTTGGCAAATCCTTCAAGAGAACCTTGTCGATGATGTCACGCCCAAGAAAGCGCTGCACATCGGCTTGAACGCTCTCGTTCAAGACGGCCTCGGGATAGCCGCCAAAGTTCAGGTAGTTAATGAACTCTTCATTCAGGCGCTGGATGTCATGCGCACCATAGCGAACCGCCGGTCCACGATGGGAAACCTTGATAAACGCGTCTTCGAGGTTTCTGAAGGCAAGAAACTCGGCAAAGGTAAGTGGCGGCAGGAAGAAGTCCGTGAACCTGCCCGCGCCGGATGCCTGGCTCTTCCGATTCAGCGCCGCCGCCGCCGATCCCGAAACAATGAATCGGGTATTCGGATGCCGGTCGGTCAGCACCTTCAGGTGAATCTCCCATTCCCTCAAATGCTGGATTTCGTCGAAAATTACGATGCGACGCCCCGTTGGATCATGCTGTGTTTGCTCCTCGAAGAGCGACAGCAGCCGGTCCAGCGGCATGCCGCTGTATAGCGGCGTATCAACTGATGCGAACATGATGTTCGAACCTGGAAATCCGTTGCGCAATGCTCGCGCAACGAACTGGTGGAGAATGACCGTTTTGCCGACACGGCGCGGCCCCATGAGCACGGTCGAGCGACATACGTTCCAGTCAAGCGCAAGTTCTGCGAACGGCCTGAGGTAGGCTCTCTTCAGCGTGTAGGCGACACCTCGGGATTGATGGATTTCGTCCCACCAAGGGTTGTCACGACAAAGGCTCTACAGGACGTCTTCCTTGGCAATCTCCAGCATGTTCATTTAGTATCAGTTCACTGCTATTAAATTAACATATGATCCAACATTCTGACTTTATTTACAAAAAAGGCGTGCATTTGGCATGGGTTGGACTCCTGAAGCTGAATCTTTCGCTGCCACGGCTTGTCAGAGAACAGATCGACGTCGCGGCCCGCGGCATTGCCAACGTGTCGGCTACGGACATTGTCAGACAATGATCTTTCGGGCTCTTCCGAGTTCTGCGTGGTTTCCGAGAACGTCATGGGCCACCACAGCAGTCAATATTGCGCTGCGGCCTTCGAGTTCAATCGGATTCGGTCATGGTCCAGTCAAGCGCCTTGGCGACCGTGAAAATGTCCTTGTCGCCTCGACCGCACATGTTCATGCAGATGACATGTTCCGTCGGCAGGCCGGGCGCGATTTTTGCCACATGGGCCAACGCATGACTGGGCTCAAGCGCCGGGATGATGCCTTCTGTCTCGCAGGATAGCTGGAACGCCTCGAGCGCTTCCCGATCGGTGACCGAAACGTATTCGGCGCGCCCTGTTTCGTGGAGCCAGGAGTGCTCCGGCCCGATGCCGGGATAGTCAAGCCCCGCGGAAATGCTGAAGCCTTCAAGAATCTGCCCGTCGTCATCCTGCAGCAAATACGTCCGGTTGCCGTGCAGGACGCCAGGGCGTCCACCGGTGAGCGAAGCGCAGTGCTCCATCCGATCATCCACGCCCTTGCCGCCCGCCTCGACGCCAATGATGCGCACGCTTCTGTCGTCCAGGAACGGGTGGAAGAGGCCCATGGCATTCGATCCGCCCCCGATTGCCGCAATGACCGTGTCGGGCAGGCGTCCTTCGGCCTCCATCATTTGGGCGCGAGCCTCCTTGCCGATGATGGACTGAAAGTCGCGAACCATGGCCGGATAGGGATGAGGCCCAGCTACGGTGCCGATGCAATAGAACGTGTCACGGACATAGGTCACCCAGTCGCGAAGCGCGTCATTCATCGCATCCTTCAGGGTGCCCCGGCCTGAGGTCACGGGCACCACTTCGGCACCGAGAAGCTTCATGCGGAAAACGTTCGGCTTCTGCCTTTCGACATCATGCGAACCCATGTAGACGACGCATTGCAGGCCGAACTTTGCGCAGACCGTGGCCGTCGCGACTCCGTGCTGCCCGGCGCCGGTTTCCGCGATGATGCGTGTCTTGCCCATGCGGCGCGCAAGGATGATCTGGCCGAGCACGTTGTTGATCTTGTGGGCGCCGGTGTGGTTGAGCTCGTCGCGTTTCATGTAGACCTTCGCGCCACCAAGGCGCTCGGTCAGGCGCTCCGCGAAATAGAGCGGCGACGGTCGGCCGACATAGTGGGTCCAGAGATGGTTCATCTCGTCCCAGAAGGCCTGGTCGGTCTTGGCCCTTTCGTACTCGGCCTCAAGGTCAAGGATGAGCGGCATCAGCGTTTCGCTGACGAAGCGGCCTCCAAACGTTCCAAAGCGACCGTTCTCGTCAGGACCGGTCTTGAAACTGTTGATGAGTTCGCTGGACATGGATGCCCTCCCGGATTTGACCGCGAAGGTGTAACTCCGAGCCACGGGCAAGGCAAGGCAGCAACGGGTGGAAGGTGGAATCCGTATCGGCGGGGATGATCCAAGGGTGCAACGGTCCGTCGACGAATTTGCCCGGGGTCAGGTCGAGCATTCATGCGTCGGCAAAGCACGCGAACGGACGCGCGGCAGCCGCTTCGAATCGTGTCGGCAGGTGACGCATCCGTTCGGCGCGGCGTCCTCGCGCGGATGCTGCCGCCTGCGCGGAAACCCGGACCCGCCATCCGCTTGGCAGTCCTCGGGTCCGTACGGCTTGGTCGAACGTTGTGTTGCAGCAAGGCATCCTCCCAACTTCCGTCCTGACACCCGCAGAGGAAGGGAAATCGAGTCAATGCGGCGTTCTGGCGGTCAAGGCAGGGTCGTTGCCGCAACGGCCTGCCGGACGTTCCTGGCGCACATTCCCCGATTGCGTCACGGCGTCGCCTTTCAGCTTTCTTCAAGACTTGGAATCGTCGGCAGGTCACGCTACAGGGGCGGGCGTAACCGATCGAGAAAAACGCCTATGCCAATTGACCGCGATGATGCCCGGCGCGTTGCACACCTTGCCCGGATCAGGGTCGATGAAGAGGACCTGCCGGCGCTTGCCAGCGAATTCAATGCGATCCTCGGCTTCATCGAGCAGTTGCGCGAGGTTGACGTAAGGGACGTCGAGCCAATGACCAGCGTCACGCCCATGCGGCTCAAGCGCCGGGAGGACAGGATTGCCGGGGGCGGCATCGCCGAAAAGGTGCTGGCAAACGCTCCGGATGCGCGCGAGGGCTACTTCGTTGTGCCAAAGGTCGTGGAGTAGCGCATGGACGGACTCAATTCCCTATCGATCTCCGAGGCGCGTGACAGGCTCAGGGTCGGCGAGATCACAAGCATGGAACTCACTCAGGCGTGCCTCGCGGCGGTGGAAGAGGCTGCAGCCCTGAATGCGGTGGTGCATCCGACGCCAGATCTCGCGCATGAACAGGCCAAAGCGGCCGACGCACGCCTTGCCGCAGGTCAGGCGCCGGCCATGTGCGGAATTCCGGTCGGCATCAAGGACCTGTTCTGCACCGAGGGCGTGCCGAGCCAGGCGGCGAGTGGGATCCTGGCCGGTTTCAAGCCCGCCTACGAGTCGACCGTGACCTCTCGGCTCTTCGAAGCCGGAGCGGTGATGACTGGCAAGCTCAACATGGACGAGTTTGCCATGGGCAGTTCGACCGAAACCAGCGTTTATGGCAACACCGTGAATCCGTGGAAGTCGGGCGACACCGAGCTGACCCCTGGCGGCTCGTCCGGCGGGTCTGCCGCGGCCGTGGCCGCCGATCTCTGCCTGGGCGCCACGGGAACCGATACGGGTGGTTCCATCCGCCAGCCAGCGGCCTTCACCGGGATCACCGGCGTGAAGCCGACATATGGCCGGGTCAGCCGATGGGGCATCATCGCCTTCGCATCATCGCTTGACCAGGCGGGACCAATGACGAAGTCGGTTCGTGATGCCGCGATCATGCTTGAGGCCATGTCCGGCCATGACCCGAAAGACTCCACCAGCGCCGACATTCCCGTGCCGAATTTCGAAGGCATCCTGACTGGAGAGGTCAGGGGAAAGACCGTCGGAATTCCGAAGGAATACCGAATGGAAGGAATGCCCGAAGCCATTGACGAACTCTGGGCGTCGGGCCGCAGCATGCTGGAGGATGCCGGCGCAACCTTGGTGGACATCTCGCTGCCGCACACGAAAGTCGCACTGCCCGCATATTACGTTGTGGCTCCGGCAGAGGCGTCGTCGAATCTCGCACGCTACGACGGCGTGCGCTACGGCCATCGGGCGACGCTCGCCCAAGGCGACGACATTACGGCAATGTATGAACGGACCCGGGCCGAAGGATTCGGAGACGAGGTCAAGCGACGAGTCATGATAGGGACCTATGTGCTGTCTGCCGGGTTTTATGACGCATACTACAATCATGCGCGCAAGGTTCGGGCACTCATCAAGAAGGACTTCGAGGACGTGTTCGCGGAAGGCGTCGACGCGATCCTTACGCCCGCGACTCCGTCGGCCGCGTTTCCTCTGGGCCAGAAGTTCGACGATCCTGTGCAGATGTACCTCAATGACGTGTTCACGGTGACGGTCAATCTTGCTGGCTTGCCCGGAATCTCCGTGCCGGCCGGCCTGGATCCGGACGGCCTGCCACTCGGCCTCCAGCTCATTGGCAAGCCTTGGGAAGAGGGCGAATTGCTGGATTTCGCACTGGCGATCGAGGACCGTGCCGGATTTGTGGCAAAGCCGAAGAGATGGTGGTAGAATGCCGGTGCAGAAGAGGCATTGGCACATACAGGACATGACCCTTCGTCTGATTGCGATGATCGCCCTTGGGGGTGTTGTTGCCTGCATGGACGAGGTTCCCCTTGAAAGTCCGGATTCGGGCTCCGCGGCCCGATCCCAACCTTCTAGCGAGATCGCCATCATACATGCGCCGGGCGACATGGCTCTGAATTCGCCTGCGGCCGATCCACGCGTGCGGCCAGCTGGTGAAGAGTCGGATCCAGATCCGGACGCGTTGGCGCAGGGGGAGGGCGACGCGGGAGCGACCGTCTCAAGCGAAGTCGACCGTGCCGTCATTTCGGACGAGCAGGACTTTGAAGCAGTAAGCTCGCGCGAGACCATCGAAAGCGACCGCGACAGGCTTCAGCGTCAGCGAGAGGCCCTAAGGGTCGTCGAGCCCGAGGATCTGCCCGTCCGCCCCGACGGATCGGAACCCAACATCGTGGCCTATGCTCTCTCGGCAACGAACGAGGTCGGCGAACCGATCTACCGCCGTTGGGGCGAATTCAACGAGGAGCGGTACAACCGTGCCTGCACCAGGTATGGCTGGACCGACCGGGCGCAGGCCGCATTTCTGGAGGCAGGCGGACCAGAGCGTGACCGGAGGGGCCTCGATCCGGACGGCGACGGGTTTGCCTGCAACTGGGACCCAGGCCCCTTCCGGATCGCACGAAAGGACGGCTGAGCCTCCGGTCCTACAGATCATTCCTGTCATCGGTATTGCGCCCTGCGGTAGCAATCATCCGGCTCTGCAATCGATTTCGCGCGTCGTGCCTACGGTGCATTGAACGCGCAATTGCCCGTGGCGTTCGTCGACGCGCCGCGTCCTTCGGGAGTCTGAATGCAGTCGGGCCCGCACACACCGTCGTTGATGACGCTTGCGGCCCCCGTCTAGAAACCGTCGAATCGAGAGGCGATCCACGACAGCCACAGAGGGGGCAAATCGTCGCACTGGATGCAGAATTCTCCCGATGTGGAGCCTTTCCCATTGTTGCCAGTTGCGCTCCATGCTAGCGGGCACCCGTTCCCGTGGTTTGTTGCCGCGTGAGTTGAAGTGTGGATACGCGCGGCAGTTGCTCAGCGCTTAAAATGGGTTCGTTAGATTTGTCGGCCATGGGTTCGAATGCCGTCGAGGTATGTCCAAAACACACCAGGTCCCAGCCGCAGCTATGTCGGCTTGGGGCAAGCTTCCAATGTGGCGAAGTTCGCCGGCGGGCACACGCGGCACATCCGTGGCCTGAATATCGACCTGTGAGCGGCATCCCGTAGTCCCGTCTTTCTGCTCGTTGACCTGCCGGAGAGCGACCAATGCGGCTTTCGGCGGGACTCGCACGTCATCCGGCTCACTTATCCCAAATCAATTGGAGGCAAATTTGACTTCAGCCCACTGTACCGTACCCTCGTCTCTCGACCAACTGCGCGGATCCACGCACCATTCATGCCATTCACGTCATGGAACGCCCCTGTCGAGAAGGCAGTTCGTGCGATCGCTTGCAGCCACGGTCGGCGCCATTCCCCTTGCGGCCGGCACCGTCACGCGGGCACACGGTTCTTCCTATGCCAGCCAGATTCTGGGGCCAGGCAGGCAGAGCAGTGTCTTTTATTGGGTGGACGCGGCCCTGCAGCAGATCCGGGACCAGCGGATTCTGGCTCCGAGGGCGGCGTACAATCTGGGATTGGCCACGGCAGCGGCGTTCCTTGCCGCCAACGGCATCGCGAGGACCTATGGCGAGCCGTTCGGGATCGGCAACGGCCCGCAGGACGCGGATCCCGAGGTCGCCTACGGCGTCGCCTTTTCCCTCGCTGCAGCAGAGGCATTCCAGCAGCCGTTCCTCTTTGAACGCACTGCGTTTCTGAAGCGCTTCCCAGCCGGCGAAGCCAAGTCCCTTGGCGTGGCATGGGGCCGCAGGGCTGCCATGATCGTGCTTGGACAGCGAACGGATGACGGTTCGGAACCAAGCGAGGTCAACTACTATCTCGGACGGTATGAACGGCGCAGGGATAGCCTGCAGTGGAGCCCGACCGCTCCGTTCTACGGTGCCTCGCCGGGACCGTCCTTCCCGTCATTCGAGCGATGCCTCTACCCCGGACACGGGATGATCACGCCTTGGACAATGAAGACAGGTTCGCAGTTCCGGGTCTCCGGCTTCCACGATCCCGGCAGCCCGGAGTTTGCGGAGGAGTTTGACACGATCCGCAGGTTGGGCGGCAACGACAGCACGACCCGCACGGCGGACCAGTCGGAAGCGGCCCTGTTCTGGGAAGACGGGCCTTGGGGAGTGACGAATCCGGGCCACTTCATGTACATTGCGATGCAGCTCCTCCAGGATCGCGGCCTCGGGTTCCTTGGACTCGCCCGGGCGATGGCCTTGGTTGGCATGACGCAATGCGATGCATCGATCTCGGCCTGGGACAGCAAGTACCACTACGACGTGCTCCGTCCCGAAACGGCCATCCGGTTACGGGCGCCGGAATTCGGCAATCCAGACAACAGGGTGAGCGTGCGCGCCGGCTGGCGCAGCTACATTCCCACGCCGGAATTCCCGTCGTACACGTCCGGGCATTCAACGTTTGGCGGTGCAGCTGCGGAAATGATCGCCCTGATCCATGGACGGGATGACATCGCGTTCTCCGGAAGGTCGCCTGATCAGGTATTGTGGCCGCAGCTTCAGGGTGTCACGCGGCATTGGACAAGCCTCAGCCACATGGCCGAAGAGAACGGCATGAGCAGGCTCTACGGCGGCGTCCACTGGGCAATCGACAATGTACAAGGTCTTGCTGCCGGGCGCGCCATTGCCCGACACGCCTTCCGCTCGACCTTTCCGAAGCGGAGCTGAGGCGATGGGTACGACAATCCTCCGGCGCTCTGGACTCGCTTCGGCATTCGCCCTGATCGGTGCCGCGGTCACTGGCACCGCAGAGGCGCAGGGCGGTCTGCCGAATCCTGGCCGCCTTTCGCCGCTTGAAGAAGCGGTCGCGATGGAAATCGGTGACGTTACGCTGACGCTTGTCGGAGCAGTCGAGGCCCGGTACACGAGCGGATCGGATGAAGACGATGACAACGGCCCGGGGCTGATCGGCAGCCTTGGCGCGGTTGCCATGACCCAGCTTCCGAACCGGTGGCGCGTTGAGTTGAGCTATGCCGGTCAACTCGTCTCTGACGAATCCCTGTCTCCCGAGGAAAGCGAAAGATTCACGGATGATGCGGCGTTGTCGGTTGGGGGCGTCTGGGGCACCGCGTTGCTGGGCAATGTGTCGGAGACCGTGCGCGAACAGACCCGCCGCCGCCGAGGCTTCGGAAATGCCGTCCTGGCATTTGATGATTTCCACGGCGAGCCTTCCGACAGGAGTGCAGGATACGCTGGACGGGTTGGCCCGTACGTGGCGAGCGGCGTGGTGGACGATGACGGCAACGTTGACGTGGGACTGACATTCCAGCGGCCGATCGGCAACGGTAGCAGGGACTATCGTTTCACGTTCCGTGCCGGTCAGGGTTCATACGAAGCTGCAGACGGGTCGCTCCTGTTCACGAGCCAAGGATACAGCTTGGTCGGGGAGGTCGTTTACGGAAGTACGTTGCTTGATGTGGGCTTGGGGCAAGAGAGCCTTTCGTCCGCAGGCGTGAACGCCATGCGCTGGTACATCTCGTCGGGAATTCGCCGAAAGATCATGGTCTGGGGCCTGTCTCTCGAAGGCCATTACGGCCAAGTCGAAGGGCAGGAGGAAGTCTCGGCGGCACTGGGCATTCAGTACGACCTGGCAAGGGGCCTGTCCGCGAATTTCGGCCTGAACTACGAGGACGCCCAGGTCGCGCTGGGTGATGTCAGTTTCCTGGATTCCAACGACACCAAGGCGGTATTTTCGCTCATCTACAGATTCTAGCGCTGCCGGATCATGCAGGATCGGGCTGAACGACGCGTGCTCGCCCCGGCATGTCAGCCGCAGGTCAGCACAGTCTCCAATCGGGCACGCCTTGCAGGACCTGGCGGCAAACTCGCATGATGGCTGCGATCGTGTCTCAGGAGGGATTTGACGCACCGCATCCGGCCGGTGGAATTGCGGAGAGCCCTCGTTTGTCGGCGCCTCCAGTCGGTCGCAATGTCCTTGGAGGTGCTGGCAACATTGTTGTCCAGCCGGATGCCGGTTATTGGCATGCCACCGCCCCATGGCGGCATCCAAGACTTGCTCATCCACATGTCAACTGCGGCACAGGAGCGTGAGGTCGGAGGCACGCTGATCACGTGTGAGCATCCGCGGGGATTGGCGGCCACGTCCGGCTAACAGATCCGGCAAAGAGTGGGCGCGGCGCATGGCCGGGGCCGCAGGGGTCTCGATGGTGCGCAGCTGATCTCTGCACGGGATCGCTGGTTCTGGTGGAATGATGCCGGACGCAGGGAGCTTCTCCGCTGCGTAATCCGCCCGAGCCGATGCCCGGTCCGGCTGTCCACATCTTGCTGGCCGTGCCTGCATGCGCTTCCCACGTCGGGACCATTCCGACGGGGACGCTCTTCAGCTTGGTGTCGCGGATGTCGTGGGTGGCCCTGCAGGGCTTGAGCGCCGTGATTCGGGCGTCGGTAAAATTGATGCATGTCATCGATCTGTTCTCCCCTGCAGTTGCAGCGGGGAACAGAATCCGCCATGGTTTTGCACGAAGTCGCGAATTTGACAGAGGAAAGCGACTTGATATCAATGGACTAGAATTGGACCAGCACCGAAGGTGCGATGTCGTGTGGATAGCGTGGATCATGCGGTGGAACAGCCAAAGAACGTGTTTGGAGGGCACCCTTGGGAAACAAAGGCCTGTCAGCACTTCTTGCGAAGAACATCGTTCTGCTGGTGGCCTGCCACGGAACGGAAGATCAACTTTGGCAGTTCCGCGATCAATGCTGTGGTCGCCCGGCGCATCGTGGTCACCTCGCTGATTGGATGTGGGGTGCCCGATTGCGGGACAGGGTTGATGTTTGCCGATCCTGAATCAGATGTCCTGTGCGGCCATGCGACGGAGGCACATGAGAGCGCCCGAAAGTCAGGGCGGTGTCGTGCGCGCCAGGTCTCATCCAGGTGCTTGCAGGGGACCGCAGGCACGATTCGGAGCTTGGAAGCCGGATCATGTTGAAAGGACAGATCCGGCTCTCGACCATCGCACTTGGGCAACGCATCAGGTTCCGCGTTGGCCAGAGTCGTGTATTGCACCACGAAGAATGAACTGCTGAATGCGTACTTTTCATGACACTGCAGGGCCACGCATGGAGGTCATCGACAGGCCTGCGTCCTGCTTTGGGGAACGGCGATCCGGGGCTCAAATAGAACTGGTCGTAATTCACTATACTGCAATGGAGACTGCCGAGGTGGCGCTCGAGCGCCTCTGTGGCAGCGAATTCGAAGTCTCCGCGCACTATCTTGTCGGGCGGGACGGGTCGGTGTTTCGGATGGTTTGCGAGGACAAGCGGGCATGGCATGCCGGTGCCGGGTCTTGGGCGGGGCGGAGTGACGTGAATTCCCGTTCCATCGGGATCGAACTCGACAATGACGGCATGTCGCAATTCACCGAACCGCTCATGGAAATGCTGGAAGTTCTGCTCGCCGACATTCTGGACCGTCATGTCCTGCCTCCTAAGGCGGTGATCGGGCACTCCGACATGGCCCCCGGCCGGAAGAGCGACCCTGGGCGGCACTTCGACTGGCGGCGGCTCGCAGAGAAGGGCCTCTCGGTATGGCCAGCACCCTTGCCAGGCGGCAACTTCATCCGAGATGCCGCCGTGTTCGGCTACCCGGTGGACGCGGGGGAAAGCGCCATATTGTCCGCCTTCCGCCAGCGCTTCAATTCGAATGCGAGAGGTTCTCTTTCGGAGGATGACAAGGCGCTCATGGCCGGACTGGCACGAGGGTTTCCGGCGGAGGTCGCATGAGGCTTGTCTGGTCCCCCGAATGACGCGAGTGACCTCCATCGTCGCTTGCTCACGCATCCGTGCATCGAATCGGCTTGGGAACGAGTTTGCCATAGCATCGGAAGTGCCCGAGTTGTCCGGGGTCGCCGTGGAATCGCGCGACGATGTCCGGTTCGCACATGTCTGCCGTATCCTCGGGAAACGCAGGGAGCCGCCCGGAAATCGCCTGATGGTCGATTGAGCGCCAAATCGGACAGGTAGGCCCGTCATTGGGTCACGACATTACCATGGGTGCGGACCCTGGCGCATTCCGGATCCGACCATTGGGTTGAGGCCATTGCCGAGCGATCATGGAAGCAGTGTTTCCCGCCGACGATTCACGTCCGTTCGGACCCGCTCGCATGCGCGGTGCGTCAACTTCCTGAAGTCTGACCGCGGCACTTCAGGAGCCTTCAGGCCGCGTCTCTGCCGGGCGCGAGGCCGAAATACTCGTTCATGCGGCGCGTGAGGTCCCTCACCGTGGTTCCGGGGCAACATCCGCGCCTGTTCCTGGAGCCAGTCCCTCTGGGGCCGGAGCAGATCTCTGGCAATAGCCGGCATTTGCCGGGCTGACGGGCCTGGAATTGGGACGGGTCGGTTCCTAATAGCGGCAACGGACCGGGCGATGTCTCAGGAGGTCGGCACGACGCGTCGGGAGTCACTGGGCCGCATCGCCGCACCGGCATGCCCGTGAGAGTCGTACGAGAAGGCACTTGGCATTCGCGCCAGCCTCCTGATTTCGATGCGTACATCGAATCTGGTTTCAAGGCCGTTGGGATTCCCGATCGTTTCGGGGAAGGTCGGGCAAGCTCTAGCTGACGCGCTGCCCGTTGACCCAAGCACTGATGACGGCGTGAGTCGACGCGATGGCCCGAAGACGAACGAGGTCCGCCCGGTTGCCTGTGGAAATTGCGCCACGATTTGCGAGACCGGCCGCGTGTGCGGGTGCCTGGCTGATGCATCTGATGGCCCGGGGAAGATCCTGCCAAATCTCGGCGAGCCGGAAGGCCGCCAGCAACAGCGCGGAGGGCACGTAGTCTGATGACACGATATCCAGCAAATCACGCTTGGCGAGATCAAGCGCCGAGACATTGCTGTAATGCGATTCGCCACGAATTATGTTCGGGGCACCCATCATGATCGCAATGCCCGCCTCGCGCCAGGCTTCGGCTGCTTCGATCGTCGTCGGGAACTCTGCCAGGCGAATGCCATGCGCTGCGGAAACGGCGACCTGGCCAGCTGTGGTGTCATCGTGACTTGCCAGCACTGCGCCGAGGCGCCTGGCCTCTTGGACGGCCATGGCTTCATGCTTGTCGCCGTGCTTTGCCCGCAGCGCGCGAAGACGGGCCACGTGATCGTCAAATTCCTGATCCCTCATGTCTTTCTTGGTGGCGACATGCGTTTTCATTGTGCTGATGTCCGTGAACTGTCGTTGGCCGGGGGTATGATCCATGAGGCTGACGATGCCCACTCGGTCCTCCGGGCCGAATTCGGCCAATTCGTCAATCAGTGTTTCCGAGCACACTTCAGCGCGCAGATGCAGGAAATGGCTGATCTTCAATGCCCCTTCCGCTCGCAGATCAAGCAATTCGCGCGACAATTCACGCGCGTAACGCAGGTACCGACCCTTGCCGGACGGGATCGAGCCCACGCGCATGGCGTCGAACACGGTCGTGATGCCCGTGGACGCGAGTTCGCGGTCGTGGGCCAGGATCGCCGGTGCGTGTGGCCAGTGGACACTTGTCCGTGGCTCGATATGCCGTTCAAGATTGTCGGCGTGGAGTTCCACAAGTCCGGGAATCAGAAAATCGCCTGCAAGATCGATTGCACCGGCGGGAACATGGCCGGTTTCTTCAATCGAAGTGATGGCTCCCTGGCTGATCGTGACGCTGCCGGTGAACACGCGATCCTCAAGCACGACACGCGCGTTGGCGAGGCAGGCACTTTCTGTCACATACTCGTCACGTTGCCTGGGCGGCACGGAAGTTGGGAACGGTGAATTCATGTCCGAATGCTCACGTTTTGGTGTCTACTATCTGCCGCCTAAGGGTCCGATGGCCGAATTCGGGGCCCGGTGGCTGGGCTGGGACATCGACCATGCACGGATCTGCGATAGACCGGAATTGGCCGGGATTGAAGACTTCACCATGGGACCGCGCAAATATGGGTTCCATGGCACGCTGATGCCACCGTTTCGGTTGGCTGAAGGCACACGCGGGCGGCGCTTGAGGCCGCGGTTGCAGGGATCGCTGAGCGCCAGTCGCCGATTCGGCTGTCTGGACTAGAGCTTACCGTAATGGGTCGATTTCTGGCCTTGACCCCGGTGGGAGATGCGCGTGCGCTTCAGGAATTGGCGCGTGACATAGTTGCAGGGTTGGACCAGTTGCGTGCACCTCCCACGCCCGCCGAGCTTGCGCGTCGCCGCGCTGCCGGGCTGACATTCAACCAAGAGGCGAATCTTCTGCGCTGGGGATACCCCTATGTACTGGATGAGTTCCGGTTTCACATGACCCTGACGGACAAGCTGACTGGCATGCAGCGTCCCCTTGCAGGCGCTGCAATCCGCGAACGGCTTCCAGAGCTGCCGCAGCCGTTTGACATGGCCGAGATCGCGCTCGTGGGTGAGCGGACGGATGGAATGTTTCAAACCTTGCATCGCTTTGCCCTGACCGGCTGAAGCGCCACTTGGATGGCGTATTCAAAAAGTCCATCGTTTGCGACATCCACAGCGTTGATGCCCGACGGTTGATTCGCCCCGTCTCGTGCGAGCCGGGCCCTGATATCTGCCTGTGCCTTGCGTCCGCGACCGGCCAAGCAGTGGGCAAGCGTTTTGGGGATGCGGAGAGTCGCAAAGCGGCGAAATTTCCAAAGACCTGATCGGCGGTTTCTTGGACAGCGCGAAGCAGACAGATCAGGAAGGATTCGCCGCTTTCGGCGCACGTGCGAATGGTTGACGGAGTGCGGTAGGACAGATCGCGGCCGTCCAGTGCAAGCAGCACGCGCCTTGGTCCACGCGGCGGAGAAATTCGGTATCCGTCACGAATTGATAGTCTTCGCCGCCGAGACCGGCCGCCCAGGCAATTGCACGCACACGACATGAAAGTCAGGGCAAGCTTCGGCAAGGACCTCCATCATCTCGTTGTTGCCGACGCCAGACGGTTTCAAAACCGCTACCGCCCGCTTTGTGCTCGTGCCGCATTGTCCACAGCAATTCGGGAAATGCTGAACCCGAGCCACTCAGTCCCGGCAGACGCACTCGAATTGGATGCCGGTCGCCTAGCCTACCCCCAAGTTGACCTTGTCAATGCCAAGAAGAGAAATTCCGGCCAGCACTGGCAACTCTCGCGACTTGCTTGGTGGAATCAATGCACATATGTAACGCATTGCGGATGGCTGGATGGCCGCGAAACGAAGGTTTCGAGGAAAGTCCGGACTCCACGAAGCGACGGTGCCGGGTAACTCCCGGCCGGGGCAACCCGAGGGATAGCGCCACAGAGAACAGACGGCCTCGCACGCGGGGCAATGGTGAAACGGTGAGGTAAGAGCTCACCGCGGGACTGGCAACAGGACCGGCACGGCAAGCCCCACCGGGAGCAATGCCGAATAGGGGTTCCGCACGGACGCGCTTCGGTTCAGGGACCCGGGTAGGCAGCATGACCCTTCCGGCAACGGCGGGGCAAGATGAATGGTCATCGCCCCGGAATCGGGGCACAGAATCCGGCTTACACGCCATCCGCACATTGTCTCCAGGAATCGCTGTCCGCGTCTGGTACAGTGCCGCGATCCTGTTTGGTTGCCGTCGGCCGAATTCGGCAAGGCGTTCGCTATCAGGCCTGCGTGGACATGCGGATGCAAGCCAACGTCAGCACCGCAACTGGATCGAATCCAGTTGACACTCTGTACTCGGCGTCTAAAACTCGGGTTTTGAGAATTACGGCTCGCGGCCCTCAGGGCCGAGCCCGAGAGGAGAGACGCAATGGCGAAGCCGACGACGATCAAGATTCGTCTGAATTCGACAGCGGACACGGGCCACTTCTACGTAACCAGGAAGAACGCCCGCACGATGACCGAGAAGATGACGGCGCGAAAGTACGACCCGGTCGCCCGCAGGCATGTCGAATACAGGGAAGGCAAGATCAAGTAGGCGTCCAGCACGCCTATGCAGGTATCGCACAGGGCGCGCGGAGCATCGGTCGGCGCCTTGGGCGCACCACTACAGAAGCGACCGAACCCTTGCTGCGACGTTTTCTGCAGTGATTCCAAAATGGCGGTACAGGTCGCCAGCCGGCGCGGAAGCACCGAAACCCTCCATGCCTACGAACCCGTCGCGTCCTGCGCGGCCACGCTCGCCAAGAAGCCACCTGTCCCAGCCCTGGCGTACGCCCGCCTCTATGGCGACGCGGACTGCGCCCGCAGGCAGCACTCGTCTGCGGTAGGCGTCATGCTGTTCGGCGAAGAGTTCTGCGCAGGGCATCGAGACCACGCTGGTGCCAATTCCCTCCGCCTCCAGAAGCGACCGTGCCTCCAGCGCAACGGACACCTCGGAACCGGTGGCGATCAGGACGGCGCGTCGCCGGCCTGAACCGGGACGAGCCAAGGTGTAGGCACCCATGGCCGTGAGGTTTCTTGACTTGTGCTGTGTTCGCACCGTCGGCAGGCTCTGGCGCGAGAGGGCCAATATCGTAGGGGTTCGCCGTGACGAAAGCGCGATTTCCCATGCCTCGGCAGTTTCAACCGCATCAGCGGGACGGATCACGCGGCAATTGGGTGTTGCACGCAGCATCGCCAGGTGCTCGACGGGTTGGTGGGTGGGGCCATCCTCGCCCAATCCGATGGAATCATGGGTCATTACGTAGGTTACGGGCAGGCCCATGAGAGCCGACAGCCGAATTGCTCCCCTGGCGTAGTCGGTAAAGCAAAGAAACGTGCCACCGTAGGGTTTGACACCGCCATGGAGTGCCATGCCGACCATCGCGGCCGCCATGCCGTGTTCGCGGACCCCGTAGTGGATGTAGCGGCTCTTGCGATCCGTGGAATCGAATATTCCAAGATCCGGGGTCTTGGTGTTGTTCGATCCGGTCAGGTCGGCCGAGCCTCCGATGGTCTCCGCCACGACCGGATTAATCACTTCCAGCGCCATTTCCGACGCCTTCCGGGTTGCCACCTTGGGCTGCTCGTTCGACAGGGTCCTTTTCAGGGCCCGGACGACGGGAATCAGCCGTTTGTGTGCGCCTCCCGACATGATCCGGTCGAAGTCAGCCTGGCGCGAGGTCGACAGGGTCGCAAAGCGGTCCTGCCAAGCCTTGCGGGCCTCACCGCCACGGCGACCGATCACTCGCCAGGCTTCAAGGATGGAACCGGGCAAATCGAAGGGCGCATGTTGCCAGCCGTAGGCGGCACGTGTCGCCTCGATTTCGTCCTGTCCAAGAGGCGAACCATGGGCCGACGCGGTGCCCTGCTTGCTGGGCGCGCCGAATCCGATGACGGTCTTGCACGCGATCATCGTGGGCCTCTTCGCCTTGCGGGCCTTGCTCAGCGCGCGGTCGATGTCCTCGGGATCGTGGCCATCGCATTCCAGGACCTCCCAGCCCGAGGCCTGGAAGCGCCGCTTCTGGTCGGTTATGTCCGAAAGCGCGATGCTGCCGTCAATCGAGATGTCGTTGTCGTCCCAGAGCACGATCAGCCTTGAGAGCCGTTGCATGCCTGCAAGTCCGATCGCCTCCTGGCTCAGTCCTTCCATCAGGCATCCGTCGCCTGCGATGACATACGTGAAGTGGTTGACGACCTTTTTCCCGAACCGAGCCCGGAGGGCTTCTTCTGCAATGGCGAATCCGACCGCATTCGCAAGGCCCTGGCCAAGAGGTCCAGTTGTCGTTTCGATCCCCTTGGCATGCCCGAATTCAGGATGACCTGCCGTGATCGAGCCAATCTGGCGAAAACGCTTGATCTGGTCGAGCGTCATGTCCTCGTAGCCGGTGAGGTGGAGCAACGCGTAGAGCAGCATCGAGCCATGGCCCGCAGACAGGATGAAACGGTCGCGATCCGGCCAGTCAGGGTCGGCCGCATCGAACTTGAGATGCCTTTCGAAGAGTACCGTCGCCACGTCTGCCATGCCCATGGGCATCCCGGGGTGGCCTGAATTGGCGGCCTGGACCGCATCCATGGCAAGCACGCGAATGGCCGCGGCGCGTTCGAAGTGGTCCGGATGCAGTTCTTTCAGGGTATCGATGTCCATGCTGCCGCCCTTGGCTGGTCCATATCGTCTTGGTTCTTAACAGCCAACTTGTCGAACGCAAGGCGAGCCGTAGCGCATCGTTCGGAAAGTGGGTGAAACTGCCGCTGCATGCGCTATGCTCGGAGCAGGCCCTGTTGCCTGGAGTCGATTCGCGGCCTAGGCGTCAAGTGTTCGGCCAGTGGATTCGCAAGCCAGGAGCAATCATGAGTGACATGTCCGAGCTCGAAAGCAGAATCCTCTCCGCTTTGGACAGGACGGAAAGGGCGTTGGACCGGACGGGTCCGAACGCGGAGGGTGAAGGCCGGGACGGCGTCATGGAGGGGCTAAAGGTCGACGTGACGCGTTTGCAGGAGGCGCTCAGGACCCGGGACGCCCTGGTTCAGCAGATGCGGGCGGTGAACCGGACTCTCAGGGAATCGAACGCTGCGCTCCGTGCGGCGCATGCCGAACGCCTGGTGCAAGCGGATCTGCTGAATTTCGCCCTGGAAGGCGAGCTTGCCGGCCTTCGCGCCACTCGCGATGCGGAGAAGGCGGAGATCGAGGAAGTCTTGGCGATGCTTGAACCCGTGCTGAAGGAGGCTGGATGATGCCCGAGGTTTCGATTCGGATCGGCGAACGGCTTTTCAAAGTGTCCTGCAAGGACGGCGAAGAGAGCGCTCTTCATCAGGCGGCCGGGCTGCTCAACACCGAAGCAAAGACACTTGAGGGTCAGGCCCGACGTCTTCCCGAAGCGCAGATGCTTCTGATGGCCGGGCTCATGTTGGCCGACAAACATGTCGTTGCCGCGAGCAACACGCGGCAACTGGAGGAAACGGTCGCCCGGCAGGAGGCCCGAATCAAGGATCTGGAAGGTGAGGTTGAGCAAGGGCGGATGCAAGCTGCGCCACCCGAGGACAAGGTGTCGGAAGCCCTTGCCAGGATTGCCGAACGTGCCGAAGCACTGGCGAAATTGGCCGAGAAGACGTCAGGAGCCCACGCATAGCAGACGCCGGTTGCGAAGTTTGAAGCAAGTCGGCAACGGTTCGCTGGGTGTCCTGTCTCTGGCTCAACCGCGGGCATTGCGAATGCCGCTCAGGCTTCGACTTGATCCTCGATGCCTTCGGTCGCAAGCCCGTCGAGACGCGGCATCAGGTTGAGGAGCGATCGCGTGTAGTCTTCCCGGGGCGCGGCGAAGAGCGATTCTGCATCCTGAATTTCCACTAGGCGGCCGTTCTGCATGACGGCGACCCGATCACACATCTGACGCACCACCGGAAGATCGTGCGAGATGAACAGCATCGTCAGGTTCAGGTGCTCCTGCAGGTCTTTCAGGATGTTGAGAATCTGCGCCTGGATCGAGACGTCGAGGGCGGATGTCGGTTCGTCGCAGATCAGGAATTTCGGTTGCGTTGCAAGCGCTCGGGCAATGGAGATTCGCTGGCGCTGGCCGCCGGAAAACTCGTGCGGATACTTGAACCCCGCGGCTGCGCCCAGCCCGACATGTTCGAGCAGTTCGTCGATCCGGTGTCTCAGCGCCTTGCCGGACAGGAGCCCGTGATGGAGCGCGGGCTCGGCGACGATGGCGTCCACCCGCATGCGCGGGTTGAACGACGAGTAGGGATCCTGAAAGATCATCTGGATCTGGCGGCGGTACCAGGCAAGGGAGCCGGAGCCGGTGACAGGCTGTCCGTCATAGAGAATCGTGCCGCCGTCGACCCTGTAAAGCCCGGCGATCATGCGTGCGACAGTGGATTTTCCGGACCCCACTCGCCGACGATTCCGAACACCTCACCTTGGCGAATGTCGAATCTGACGTTGTTCACGGCGACAAGATATTGCCGCCGCGACGGGATGAAGGAGCGTTTCTGCAGGAAGCGCTTGGTAAGTCCGCCAATTTCGAAGAGCGGCTTGGCGGAGACGGTATCCGGCCTGCTCCAGTTCCGCGCCAGGTCATTGATCCGGAATTCGGTGGTGCGTCCGTCGTAGGAAATGAGCGGAAACCGGTGCAGCTTCACGTTGGGGCGCGGGACGGCTGCGATGAGCGATTTGGTGTAGGGATGGCTCGGCTTGCCCAGAACGAGCCTCGTGGCGCCTGTCTCCACGACCTTGCCTTGGTGCATGACGGTGACGCGGTCCGTTGTGTCGGCAATGACGCCCATGTCGTGGGTGATGAGGATCACGCCGACCTGGCGCTCGTTCGCGAGTTCCCTGATGAGATCCAGGATCTTGGCCTGGATCGAGACGTCGAGCGCGGTTGTCGGCTCGTCGGCGATGATGACGTCGGGCTCCGAGCACAGGGCAAGCGCAATGACAACGTGCTGCCGCATGCCGCCGGAGAACTGGTGCGGGTACTGGTCGAGTCGTATCTCGGGCTCGGGGATTCCGACTCGTGCAAGGAGATCATGCGCCCGCTCGTGCGCTTCGGCGTCAGTCACGCTCAAATGGGTCTTGATGGTTTCCGTCAACTGCTCGCGAATCGTAAAGAGCGGGTTCAGCGAAGTCAGCGGATCCTGGAAGATCATGCTGATCTCGCGTCCGCGCAGGCTCCGCATCGCGGCCCGGTCACGTCCCGAGATGATCTCTTTCCTGAGGCGGATCGTGCCACCCGCGATTCTTCCTGGGCGCTCGAGCAATGCCATGACGGCGGCACCAATGGTCGACTTTCCGGCCCCGGATTCGCCGACAAGACCATGGATCTCGCCAGGCTCGACCGTCAGGCTGGCCCCGTCGACGGCAACGAAGATCTCCCTTCGCGTCGGAAACTCGACCGTCAGGTCGGCAATGTCGAGAATTGCGCTCATCGGTTGCCCGGCATCGGCACGAGGTGCCGCTGTCCGCCGATCGGGATCGTGATCCGTGCCATGCCTATCTCAGCTTCGGGTTCAACGCGTCGCGCAGCCAGTCGCCGAGAAGATTCACGGAGAGCGCGAGCGCAAGCAGCGTGCAGGCGGGGAAGAAGAGAATCCACCATTCGCCGGAGAAGAGGAATCCCTGGCCGATCCGGATCAGGGTGCCGAGCGAAGGCTGCGTGGGTGGTGCGCCGACGCCGAGGAAGGACAGCGTCGCCTCGGCGATGATGGCGAGCGCAAGCGAGATCGTCGCGATCACCAGTACGGGCGAGAGGACGTTTGGCAGGATGTGGCGGATCATGATTGCGGTCCCCGATCTGCCGATGAGTTGCGCGGCCTGCACGTACTCTTTCTTCGTCTCGACCAGCGTTGCCCCACGCACGACCCGCGCAAACTGGACCCAGTCGGAGAGGCCGATCGCGAGAATCAGAACCCAGATGGCGATCTGGTCCCGGTATTCGACGGGCGTGAACCCCTTGGCGATGCCAAATATGAGCATAGCAACGAGAATCGCGGGGAAGGTCAATTGCACGTCGGCGCATGATGATCGTTTCCGTCCAGCCGCCTCGGTAGCCGGCAATCAGGCCCAATGTCACTCCGATCGTCATGCCGAGCAATACCGCCGCGAAGCCCACCAAAAGCGAGATGCGCATGCCAAAGAGAATGGTCGAGAAGACGTCACGGCCCTGGTCGTCGGTGCCGAGCCAGAAGCTCTCCGGTAAACGCATTTGGCGCGCCCGGCGCCGTGAACCCGTTCATCAGGTTGAGCGTCGCGGGAGCGAACGGGTCGTGCGGCGCGATCAGCGGGGCGAGGAGGGCTCCCGAGACCAGGAGCACGACCACGACGAAGGAGACCATGGCAACCGGCGAGTGGCGGAATGTCCACGCGAGATCGCTTTGCCACATCGCCCTGATCCGCATGGCCACCGGGTTATGCCGGTCGGGTGCCGTGCGCGCGCTGGTCATGTCGTGTTCCCCTCGCCGCGGAGCCGCGGATCGATCGCGACGTAGAGGAGATCGACCAAGAGGTTGATTCCGACGAACATGACCGAGATCAGCATCAGGTAAGCCGCCATCACCGGGATGTCGACGAACTGGATGGCATTGATGAAGAGCAGTCCGACGCCTGGCCACTGGAACACCGTTTCGGTGATGATCGCGAAGGCGATGATCGAGCCGAGCTGCAGGCCGGTCACGGTGATGACCGGGACGAGCGTGTTCTTCAGGGCATGGCGGAAGTTCACGACGCGTTCGGAGAGTCCCCTGGCGCGGGCAAAATTGATGTAGTCCTGCCGGAGAACCTCGAGCATTTCGGCGCGCACAAGCCGCATGATCAGCGTCATCTGGTACAGGCCGAGCGTGATTGCAGGCAGTACAAGCGCCTAGAGGCCGCTCGCGGTGAGGAAGCCGGTGGACCATCCGCCGACATCAACCACGTCGCCGCGCCCGAAACTGGGCAGCAGGTCGAGCTCCACCGAGAAGACGTAGATCAGCAGGATGCCTATGAGAAACGTGGGAAGACTGACACCAATGAGCGATCCGGCCATGATCACGTTCGAAGCCCAGCCGTCGCGTCGAATCGCAGTGAAGACGCCGAGAACGATGCCTATCACGATCGCAAGGAGACCGCTGACGGCCGCCAGTTCCAGCGTTGCTGGCGCGCACGCTCGGCGATGATCTCTGCCACCGGGCGACCTTGCCTGTAGCTGACGCCGAAATTGCCCTGCACCGCGTTCTCGAGGAAGCGCCAGTATTGCAAGGGGAATGGCTGGTCGAGTCCGAGTTGCGTACGCAGGCGCTCTATGTCCGCCTGTGTGCGCTCCTGACCAAGCATGTTGTCGATCGGATCGCCCACGAACCGGAACATGGAGAACGCCACGAGGCCGACGATGAGCAGCACGACGACGGACTGGAAGATGCGGCGAATGACGTAGTTCAGCACTTGGCTTCCTCGCGACCGGTACGGCGGCGGAGGCGCAGGCCGGGAACGAGTTCGACCCGCCCGGAGGCGGGCCGACGGTACTGCGTCCGCAAGGTCAGTTGATCCTCACCCAACGCAGGATGAAGAAGTTGTCCGGCCGCTGCGTCAGTTCAACATTGGATTGGGCGCCCCAAACGAGCGGCTGGACGTACATCGTCACGTAGGCATGCTCGTCCTGATAGAGCGCCGTCACCTCGTCCAGCATCGCCTGCCGCTTGGTGTCGTGGATCTCGGACTGGATCATCGGCAGGAGCTCATCGATCCTGGCATTCGAGTATCCCCCGAAGTTCCAGCTGCCAAGTTTCTTCTCGCTGTTCGGAGTGGACGCGAGGAATCGGATCGGATGCTCGTGATCGAACGTGCCGGGCGACCAGCCGAGCATGTACATGTCAAAGTTGTTCTCGCGCAGTTCCGGCCAGTAGTTGCGAACCGGCATCGCGTCGAGTTCAGCCGTGATGCCCACCTGAGCCAGCATGCCGACGACGGCCTGGCAAACGGCCTCGTCGTTCAGGTAGCGGTCGTTCGGGCACTTGAGACCGAAGCCGAACCCGTCAGGATAGCCGGCTTCGGCGCGCAATGTCCTTGCACGATCCGGATCGAATGTCGGGCGCATGGCATTTGCCGTGGAGAATCCGCGCATCGCGGGGCTGACAAGCCGGCTTGCCGGTTCGGCGCTGCCGCGCATGATTGTTTGCAGGATGGCAGGCACGTTGATCGCGCGTGCCACCGCTTCGCGCACCCGCACGTCCCTGAAAGGATTCGGACCACCAGTGTCGGGGCCGTACTTGAGGGCATCCGCCTCGTGGGCGAAGCCGAACATGATGACACGGGCCTCGATGCCCCTGATGACCTTGACCGCGTCCTGCCCGGACAGCCGTTCGGCATCCTGGATTGGCACCGGGTTGATCAGGTCGACATCGCCCGAGAGCAGGGCGGCGACGGCCGTGGCCGGGTTCTGGATGGGCAGGAACGTCGCCTCGGCGATGTTGTGCTCGACGTTGCCCCACCAGTCGCCGAACGGCCGAAGGACGGTCTCCAGACCGGGCTGGCGGCCACTCAGCACGAAGGCGCCGGTGCCATTGGCGTTGAGCGTGGCATGGTTGCCGGATTCCTTGTCCGGCAGAGCCGCGCCATTCACCTCCGCCCAGCCCGCATCCATCATCATCCAGTTGGCGATCGAATCCGGGAAGATCGGGTTGGGCACGTTGGTCATGATGTCTATCGTGAAGTCGTCGACCTTGGTCACGTCCGCTACGGTCGCAAACCAGCTGCGCACGTCCGACTCTTCCGATGATGCGCGTTCGTATGAGAAGATCACGTCGTCGGCGCTGAACGCGCTTCCATCGTGGAAAGTGACACCCTGACGGAGGAAGAAGCGCCAGCCCTCCCCGTCACCGATAGGGTCCCAGCTCGTGGCCAGTGCGGGTTCGATCGACATGTCTCTGCCGCGGCGTACGAGGCCCTCGTAGACGTTGTTCAGGAAGCCGAGAACCGGCGCCGAGCTCACGGCATGCGGATCCATTGTCTGCGGGTCGGTGGTTCCCGCCCATCTGAAGGTTTCGGCATGCGTGCTGGCAGCAATGCAGGTTGCCAATAGAAATCCCAGCATACCTGTTGAAGCTCTTGCTGTCATTGAATCCGCCTTTGTGTCAGCAGGCGCCACTCTGGCAGTTTTGTCGCGGATGGCAAGGCGTGGTCGCTCCGCATTCCGCGGTGCACGGTTGCCGACTAGGTTCGCAATGACGAGGGTGATGGATCCCGAAACTCGTGGTGCCGGGCCGGAACGGCGCAGGAAAGGTCGATGGATGGACACGGCGCCCTGCGGTGCATGGCAGTTCGGGGGCCGGAAGGCGGCCCGTGCGCCGCCCTCCGGGCTGTAGCCGCTTCAGTTGAAGCGGAAATACTTGAACTTGGCCGCGTCGTCCGGCGCGACGATGGTCTGGATGTCGGATCTCATGCCCCAGTTCAGCACCTGGTGGTGGATCGGCACGTAGATCTGCGCGTCCTGAACCGTCTGCCAGATCTCGGCGATCATGCTGTTGCGCTTCGGCAGGTCCGTCTCCGAAGCGAGCGCTTCGATCTTGGCGTCGAGTCCGGCGTCACCGAAGCGCGTGCCGTTCCACGATCCGTACTTTTCGTCCCGCGAATGGACGAGGAAGTTGAAGATATATTCGGAATCGTAGGTCGGGACGCCCCAGCCGAGCATGTAGAAGTCGGTTTCCAGCTTGTTGATCAGCGGGAAGTGCTGTGCCTTGGGCAAGGCCTCCAGGGTGACCGTGACACCGATCTGCGCCAGCATCCCGACCGCCGCCTGGCAGATGGCCTCGTCGTTGATGTATCGGTCGTTCGGGCAGTTGAGCCGGATCGAGAAACCGTCTCCGTAGCCGGCCTCGGCCATGAGCGCCTTTGCGGCGTCGATGTCGTGGTCCGGAACCTGGTCCAGCGCGCCGGTCCAGCCGTTGACGAAGGGCGGCATGATGACTCCTGCCGGCTGAGACTGCTCACGCATCACGACCTTCATTATGGCATCGCGGTTGATCGCGATGTTCATTGCCCGTCGCACCCGGATGTCTGCGAACGGGTTCTTTCCGTCGACATTGTCCGTGGCCAGGTCGTCATCGCCGACATTCATTCCGAAGAAGATCACGCGGTTTTGCGGCGCGGTTCGCACGTCCAGCCCATCGCTGCTGGCAACGCGCGACAAGTCTTGCACCGGCACGTCCTGGATGAAGTCCACCTCGCCGGAGAGGAGCGCCGCGACTCGGGTCGCGGCGTTCTGGATCGGCGTGTAGACGATGTCCGTTACCTCCATCGGGAATTCGCCCTTGCCCCAGTAGTCCTCGTTGATCGTGAGCACTGTCTTGGTGTCGGGCTCGCGGCTCGCAAGCTTGTAGGGACCGGTGCCGTTGGCGTTCTTGGCTGCGTAGGTGTCTTCGCCGCCCTCGTAGTCCTGCACCTTCACCGCGTTGTTCGCCTCCGCCCAGCCCTTGTCGATGATGAACAGGTTTGTGAGGTTGGATGGCATGATCGGGTTCGGCCCGTCGGTCACGATCTCGAACACGTGACTGCTGGGTGCGCGCACCTCCTTGACCGAGGCGAGAAGCTCCTTGTAGTCGCTGTCCGGAGTCATGGCGCGGTTGAACGAAAAGACCGCGTCCTCGCTGTCAAACTCCGCACCGTCATGGAATCTCACGCCATCGCGCAGCGTGAAGACCCAGACATTCGGATCGCTTTCGGACGGGCCCCATTTGGTCGCCAGAGCCGGCACGATCGCGCCTGTCATGTCCCGCATGACCAGCGGCTCCATGATCTGGTGCGCCAGCGCGGAGGTCGGGCCTTCGTTCTGCGCGTGCGGGTCGAGCGTCAGCGAATCGCCCGCCCGCGCCCAGCGCAACGTTTCGGCGCTCGCTCCCAGCGATGTAGCCGCCAGCAATGCCGCCGCAACAGTCAGGTATTTGGTCTGCATGATCTGTCCTCCCAGTTTGCCAGGCTGAAGTATTGGCCGTGTGCATGGATTTTGCAGTCAGGCATTGCGGCCCGCGGCGGGCGGCGTCAAGGGGCGGAAGGCGGTGTCCGTGCCGTCCTTGGGGTCGTCTCGGCGTCAGTCGAAGCTGAAATACTTGAACTTGGCCGTGTCGTCGGCCGCCACGATGGTCCGGATGTTCGATTTCATGCCCCAGTTCAGCACCTGGTGGTGGATCGGGATGTAGATCCGCTCGTCCTGGACCGCCCGCCATATCTCGGCGATCATGCGATCGCGCTCGGCCAGATCGATCTCGGTGGCCAGTGCTTCGATCTTTGCATCGAGATCCGCGTCGCTGAAGCGCGTGCCGTTCCACGAACCGTACTTTTCGTCGCGCGAATGAACCAGAAAGTTGAAGATGTGCTCCGAGTCGTAGGTCTGCACGCCCCAGCCGAGCAGGTAGAAGTCGGTCTTCAGGTTGTTGATCAGCGGGAAGTGCTGAGCCTTTGGCAGCGCTTCCATGGTCACCGCGATCCCGATCTGCGCCAGCATCCCGACCGCCGCCCGACAGATGGATTCGTCGTTGACGTAGCGATCGTTCGGGCAGTTGAGCCGGATCGAGAACCCGTTGCCGTAGCCGGCCTCGGCCATGAGTGACTTCGCGGTCTCGATGTCAGCGTTCGGCGCCTGGTTGAGCGCTTCCGTCCAGCCGTTGACGAAGGGTGGCATGATGACACCTGTGGGCTGGGACTGGTCGCGCATCACGATCTTCTTGATGGCGTCCCGGTTGATCGCGATGTTGATTGCCTGCCGGACGCGGACGTCGCCAAAGGGGTTCCTTCCGTCGACATCGTCCGTGACCAGGTCGTCATCGCCGACATTCATTCCGAAGAAGATCACGCGGTTCTGCAGGGCGGTGCGCACGTCAAGACCGTCGCTGCCCGAGACGCGCGCGATGTCCTGAACCGGAACATCCTGGATGAAGTCCACCTCGCCCGACAGCAGCGCGGCGACACGGGTGGCGCCGTTCATGATCGGGGTGTAGACGATGTCCGTCACCTCCATCGGGAATTCGTCCTCGCCCCAGTAGTCCTCGTTGATCGTGAGCACCGTCCTGGTGTCGGGCTCGCGGCTGACGAGCTTGTAGGGGCCCGTTCCGTTGGCGTTCCTGGCGGCATGGGTGGTCTCGCCGCCCCCGTAGTCCTGCACCTTCTCCGCGTTGCTCGCCTCGGCCCAGCCCTTGTCGAGGATGAAGATGTTCGTGAGGTTGGCCGGCATGATCGGGTTCGGTCTTTCGGTGACGATCTCGAACACGTATTTTTCGGGCGCGCGCACCTCCTTGACCGACGCGAGAAGCGTCTTGAAGTCGCTCTCCGGGGTCATGGCGCGGTTGAACGAGAAGACCGCGTCCTCGCTGTCGAACTCCGCGCCGTCGTGGAAGGTCACTCCTTCGCGCAGCTTGAAGACCCAGACGTTCGGATCGCTTTCGGACGGTCTCCATACGGTCGCCAGCGCAGGAACGATCCTGCCGGTCATGTCCCGGAGGACAAAGGGCTCCATGATCTGGTGCGCCAGCGCGGACGTCGGGCCTTCGTTCTGTGCGTGGGGTCGAGCGTCAGCGAGTCACCCGCCCGCGCCCAGCGCAACGGGGAACACGCATTTGCATGCGGCGGGATAATGGGAGTCACCCGCCCGCGCCCAGCGCAACGTCTCGGCCCCTGCGTCCAGCGCTGTCGCTGTCAGCAGTGCGGCGGCTGTGGTCAGGTTTTTGATCCGCATGAGCAATCCTGTCTGGCCAGCGGATAGACCAAAGAGCACGCGCATGGGATTGGCAACAGGGATCTTGTTGCGGCGCGACGGGAAATTCGGCCTTGTCTGGCGCGCTCCCATGAACCCGGCAATTCAACGGACTGCATTGCCCTGCGCGACCTGGTGACGGCCCGACCCGTAGCGGCGGCAGCGAATGCCGGCCTTGCAAGCCAATGTCGTTGCCAGGAAGAAGTGCCGCAGGCTACTCGCTGTTGTGCTCCCGGATCTTGTCGGCCGCGTCCTTGTCGTAGGCGACGCCCTTGTCGTCGAAGAGCTGGTCCAGTTCGCCCGAAAGGGTCATCTCGGTGACAATGTCGCAGCCGCCGACGAACTCGCCCTTGACGTAAAGCTGCGGAATCGTCGGCCAGTCGGAGTAATCCTTGATGCCCTGCCGAATCTTTTCGTCGGCGAGGACGTTCACGTCCCTGAACTCGACGCCCATGAAATTCAGCACGCCGGCCACGCGGCTCGAAAACCCGCATTGCGGCATCACCTTGGTGCCCTTCATGAAGAGCACCACGTCATTGGCGTCGACGGTATCCTTGATCTGTTCCTGCGCGGTCATGTCTGTCTCTCTGCGATCGCGGCCATGTATCTGACAGATAGTCCGCGGTGACCCGAATTGCAAAGCGTACGAGGCGTCTTTCGGGATGACCGCCCCCGAGGGCGGCTATTCCGGGGCCCTGGTGGTCAGTGCCAGCGCGTGCAACTCGCCGTCCGGCCCGTCCATCCGGCCCTTCAGCGCCGCATAGACCGCGCGTTGCTGCTCAACGCGATTCATTCCCCGAAAGCTCTCGTCGATCACCATCGCCGACATGTGGACGCCGTCATCGCCACCGATCTGTATGGTGGCGTTCGGGAAGCGCTCTCGCAGGAGCGCTTCGATTTCGTGAGGCTGCATCGGCATGGGTCGTTCCTTCACAATGTCTGTTGCGAATCTAGGGTGCAAGAGCAGGCCCTGCAAGCTGCGCGTTTCAATCAGGCTTGTGAACTCTCCGTTCGCCAAGACCGGCATCCGGGAAGCGGGGGCCCGCCCCAGGCCAGTTGGCTTAACGTTCGGACGAACGAGTTCGTCGAGGGTTCGATGGAGGCGCGCCATCGGTTCAAGATTGCGTTTGCGTTTTTTCTTCGCTCGCTTGAGACATACGCACGTGATTCCGGAGACTTTCCGAATTTCTGCGGGGACTGACCACGTGACTCCTGGCTCCATCCGACTCGGCGTTGATATCGGCGGGACCTTTACCGACATCGTGCTGGAGCGCGATGACGAGCAGTTCCTGGCCAAGGTTCTTACCACCCATGGGGCTCCTGAGGACGCAATCGTCGACGGAATGCTCCAGGCATGCGGCAAGGCGGGGATTCGCCCCGGCGACATCGGGCAGATCATTCATGGCACGACGTTGGCGACCAATGCCCTTATCGAGCGCAGGGGCGCAAAGTCGGCGCTGATCACGACCGAGGGATTTCGTGACGTCATCGAAATGCGCACCGAATCCCGGTTCGAGCAATATGACCTGAACCTGAACCTGCCCGAGCCCCTTGCGCCGCGGCAGATGAGATTCACCGTTCGCGAACGGGTGAGTGCGGGCGGCGATGTGCTGGTCCCCCTGGACCGGAGCGAAGTCGAGGCCGCGGTTGACCGGATCGCCGAGGCTGGCGTCGAGAGCGTCGCCGTCGGATTCATCCACTCCTATGTCAACAATGCGCATGAGGTGTTGGTGCGAGAGGTTCTGGCCGAACGGATGCCGGATGCCATGGTGTCGCTCTCGTCAGAGGTCAGCCCGCAGATGCGCGAATACGAGCGTTTCAACACGGTTCTGGCCAATGCCTACATCAAGCCGCTGATGAATTCCTATCTCAGCCGTCTCGAAGGCCGCCTGCGGGCGGAGGGTGCGGACTGCGATATCTTCCTGATGCACTCCGGCGGCGGGATCATCTCGCTGGAGAGCGCCGCCGAGTTTCCTGTCCGCCTGGTCGAATCCGGTCCGGCTGGCGGTGCGGTCTATGCTTCGCATGTCGCTGCACGTCTGGGAATCGGGAAAGTGCTGAGCTACGACATGGGTGGGACAACCGCAAAGATATGTCTCATCAAGGACCAGACCCCGCGGACATCTCGGGTCTTCGAGGTGGCCCGAACCTACCGGTTCAAGAAGGGCTCGGGCATGCCGATCTCGATCCCCGTGATCGACATGGTTGAGATCGGGGCCGGAGGCGGCAGCCTCGCCCGAGTGGATGCAATGCGTCAGATCCGGGTCGGCCCGGAAAGCGCTGGCTCGGAGCCTGGTCCGGCCTGCTACGGCCGCGGCGGCGAGCATCCCGGCGTGACGGACGCGGACCTGGTGCTGGGCAGGATCGATCCGGACAACTTTGCCGGCGGATCAATCAAGCTTCAGCCCGGCCTTTCGGAAAGGGCGCTCGCCACTCATGTGGGCGACGCGCTTGACATGGTGCTGGACGAGGCGGCCCTCTGCGTGTCGGAGGTCGTAGACGAAAGCATGGCGAACGCGGCGCGTGTCCATGCCGTGGAGAACGGCGAAGACCTCGGCGAGTACACGATGATCGCGTTTGGAGGTGCCGCACCACTGCATGCCGGACGGGTAGCCGGGAAACTGGGCATAGAGCGGTTGATCGTGCCGCCTGCCGCAAGCGTCGGCTCGGCGATCGGGTTCCTGCGCGCGCCGTTCAGTTTCGAGGCCAACCGTTCGATTTACATGAGGCTCTCGGATTTCGATCCGACACGGGGAAAGAACCTGTTTGCCGAACTGGAGAAGGACGCGACCGGCTTCGTCCGGACCTGCGATGCAACGAGCGAGATCATCTCCGAGTTCAAGGTCTACATGCGATACTCAGGGCAGGGTTGGGAGATCCCGATCCAGCTGTCCCTGGAGCAGGCAAGAGAGCCGGTTGCGGCGACATTCCTGAAACGGTTCGAGCAGGACTACACGAGACTCTTCGGACGCCCGGTTGCGGGCCTGGACGTGGAGATCACGGTCTGGTCCGTCAAGGCGTCGACGCCTGCGGAAGCTGTGGAGCCGGTGAGCGTGATGCCGGCCGGAAGCAAGGCGAGGGAGTCCGGAAGGCGGCGCATTGTCGATCCTGCGAGTGGCCGGCATCAGGACGCCGTCACGGTCGACAGGAGTTCCATGTTGCCCGGAGAGCACGTCGTCGGACCCGCGGCCGTCACCGAGGGCGAGACGACGATCATCTTGCCGGCTGGCAGCAAGGCGATTTGCCGGCCCGACGGCTGCATCGACATCCAGGTGAAAGGGTAGTTCATGAAACCCTCGAACGTGTCCTTCCAAGTGATGTGGAACCGCCTGATTTCCGTTGTCGAGGAACAGGCGCAGGCCTTGGTGCGCACGGCCTTTTCCACAAGCGTCCGTGAGGCCGGCGATCTGTCGGCGGGCGTCTATGACGCGCAGGGCCGGATGCTGGCCCAGGCCGTGACCGGGACACCTGGCCATGTGAACGCCATGGCGGACGCGGTGGCGCATTTCATTCGCAGGATCGGGCGGCAGGGCATTTTCGAGGGCGACATCTACATCACCAACGATCCTTGGGAGGGCACCGGGCATCTGCATGACATCACCATGGTGACACCGTCCTTTCACGACGGCGTGCTCGTGGGCTTCCTTGCCTGCACGGCCCATATCGTAGACATCGGAGGGCGGGGCTTCGGTGCTGATGCCCACAGCGTCTTCGAGGAAGGCCTGTACATCCCGATCATGAAATTTGCGGAACGCGGTGAGGTGGATGAAACCCTGCTGCGCATCGTGCGTGGCAACGTGCGTGAACCGGATCAGCTGATCGGTGACATGTATGCGCTCGCCACTTGCAACGAGATCGGGCATCGTCGCCTCTCGGACATGATGAACGAGTTCCGGCTCAAGACCCTCGAAGGCATTGCAGGCTTCATTCTCGAGAACTCCCGCCGCGCGACCGTCGAGAGGATTGCCGCGCTGCCCCGAAAGGAGGCCAGCGGCTCGATGACGGTGGATGGCTTCGATACCCCGATCACCCTCGCGGTCAGGCTGTCTGTCAAGAACGACCGGATCCTGGTCGACTTCGAGGGCACGAGCGGCATCGACAAGAGGGGCATCAACTGTCCGTTCGTCTATGCAAAGGCCTATGCCTGCTATGCGCTCAAGTGCGCCATTGCGCCAGACATCCCGAACAACCATGCATCGCTTGAGCCATTCGAGGTGATGGCTCCGGAAGGCACGATCGTGAACGCCGTGCATCCAGCCCCCGTCGCGCTGCGGCACATCATCGGGCACTTCGTCCCGGACGCCGTCTATGGCGCCCTCGACAGGATCCTGCCCGGCGTCGTTCCCGCCGAAGGAGCCGGATGCCTTTGCAATTTCCAGCTTTCGCTCAGGCCCAGCCCTGACGCACCTGCCTCGGGCACTGCCCGGCGAGGTGAGGTGCTGACATTCAATTCCGGCGGTTCAGGAGCGCGCCCCGAACATGATGGGTTGAATGCCACCGCCTTTCCGTCCGGCGTCATGACCATGCCCGTCGAGGCGACCGAGCACACCGGACCCGTGATTATCTGGCGGAAGGAGCTTCGCCCCGATTCCGGTGGGGCCGGCCGGCAGCGAGGGGGCCTTGGCCAGTACATGGAAATCGGCGCGACGAAGGGCCACGAGTTCGACTTTCAAGCCATGTTCGATCGGATCCATCATCCGGCACGCGGCCGCAACGGAGGTCATCCCGGCGCACCGACGACGATTGCGCGTGACGACGGCACTCCGATGCGCGGCAAGGGAAAGCAGTTCGTTCCGAATGGACGCAAGGTGATGCTGGCCTTCCCGGGAGGCGGTGGATACGGCGACCCTGCGGACAGGGATCCGGCGCTCGTGAAGCGCGATCTTGCGCGAGGGTACATTTCCGCCGAGACGGCCGCCCATGACTACGGCCTTTCGCCTGAGGACATTCGGGAGGTCGAGGAGGCCGCACGCAAAGGGGAGGCCTTCTGAATGGCCGTGATCGCCGAGGCGCCCACGCATTCGACCTATGACGTCGTGATCGTCGGCGGGGCGATGATGGGGTCGTCCACTGCCTGGTTCCTGACCGAATGCCCGGACTTTGACGGTCGCGTTCTCGTGGTCGAGCGCGACACGACCTACGAAGCCTGCTCGACCGCGCACACCAACTCCTGCATGCGCCAGCAGTTCTCGGAGGATCTGAACGTTCGGATCAGCCAGTTTGCGGCGGAGTTCGTAAAGAACTTCAGGAGCTACCTTGGGGGCGACGAGCGGGTGCCGGAGATCCTGCTGCGCTGCCACGGCTACATGTATCTTGCCGATACCGAGAGGTTCGCCGACGTACTTCGGGCAAATCTCGAGGTTCAGCGTGCGGCGGGTGCCGGGACTGTCCTGATGAGCGCCGACGAAATCAAGGCGACCTATCCGTTCTACAATGTCGAAGACATCTTGCTTGGATCGATCAACACGGTCGACGAGGGCTATTGGGACGGACCGACGGTCTTCGACTGGCTTCGTCGGAGCGCGCGCGAACGGGGCGTCGAATATGTCGAGAACGAGGTGGTCGCAATGACACGCTCGGGTGGACGCGTCGAGAGTGTCACGCTGAAGTCGGGCGAGGTGGTTGCCTGCGGACAGGTCGTGAACGCGTCGGGACCGCGCGCTTCGCGTACGGCGGCCATGGCCGGCCTCGAGGTGCCGGTCGAGCCGCGAAAGCGCTTCTCCTGGATTTTCTCCGCCGAGAGGCCGCTTGAACAGGAACTGCCGCTGACCATCGACCCGTCGGGCGTTCACGTACGCGAAAGCGGCGGCGGCACATATCTGGCCGGCGGACACTCCGATCATGATCCTGCGGTGGATTACGGCGATTTCGCGATGGATCATTCATTGTGGCAGGACTTTATCTGGCCGACATTGGCAACCCGCATCCCCGCGTTCGAGTCCATCAAGGTAACGAGCGAATGGGCAGGTCACTACGCCTACAACACGTTTGACCAGAACGCGATCATGGGTCCGCATCCCGAGGTCGGCAACTTCATCTTCCTGAACGGGTTTTCGGGCCACGGCCTGCAACAGTCGCCGGCAATGGGCCGCGGCACGGCGGAGTGGCTGACCTACGGGGAATACAGGGCGTTGGATCTGGCGCTTTTCAACTATGAGCGGATCGTGAAGAATGCCCCAATTTTCGAAAGGGCGGTAATCTGAATGGAGTATGAGCGAAACCGGTTCACGCACGCGATCGCGGCCGGCGAGAGGCAGGTCGGGATCTGGATCAACTTGGGGAGCAATCTTGCCGCCGAGGTCGTGGCTCCTTCGGGCTATGATTGGGCGCTGATCGACACGGAGCACAGCCCCGGCGACTATTTCAGCGTTCTCGGTCAGCTGCAGGCGTTTGCTCCCTACGGCACGACGCCGATCGTGCGCGTGGAATGGAACGACCCCGTGGCCGTTAAGCGGATGCTAGACATCGGTGCGCCAGGCCTCCTCTTCCCGATGATCCAGTCCGTCGAAGAGGCGCGTCAGGCAGTCGCCGCAACCCGCTATCCGCCGCGAGGCGTAAGGGGCGTTGCGGGTTCGACCCGCGCAACGAAGTTCGGGCGCGTGACGGACTATGTCCAGCGCGTCGAGGCCGAAACCACCGTACTTCTCCAGCTGGAAACGCGTGCGGCGATGGAACAGGCCGCCGAAATCGCGGGAATCGACGGGGTCTCCGGAATATTCTTCGGCCCCGCCGACATTGCGGCGGACATCGGCAAGTTGGGGCGGCCCATGGCGCCGGAAGTCTGGGAACTGGTCCGCGCGGCCGCTGGCGCCGTGCAGGAGGCCGGCAAGCCCGTCGGTACGCTGGTCCTGGACGCGGGGCTTGCGGCGGAACTCCTGAACGAGGGCTTCACCTTCGTGGCTTGCGGAACGGACACATCGGTCCTTGCGCGCGGCGCTGACGCGCTTCTTGCCGCAGTGAAGGATGGAGTTGACTGACAAGGGAGAATGCAATGACAAGAACCGCGCTTATCACGGCAGGTGGAAGCGGCATGGGTGCGGACAGCGCTCGCGCCCTGGCCGCAAGCGGCTTCAACGTGGGGATACTCTCCTCATCAGGAAAGGGGGAGGCGCTTGCGAAGGAGCTCGATGGAGTGGGCGTGACAGGATCGAACCGCGAGGACGCCGACCTGCAGCGGCTTGTCGATGCCGCCATGAACGAGTGGGGCCGCATCGACGTGCTGGTGAACTCGGCAGGCCACGGGCCACGCGCGGACATCCTCGAACTGACTGACGGCGATTGGCACGAGGGAATGGAGGTCTACTTCCTGGGCGCCGTACGCCCGACGCGGCTTGTGACGCCAATCATGCAGGCCCAGGGCGGAGGAAGCATCATCAACATCTCGACCTTTGCCGCGTTCGAGCCGAGTCCGGTGTTCCCGACAAGCGGTGTCATGCGGGCCGGTCTGGCGTCGTTCTGCAAGCTTTTCTCCGACAGGTATGCAGCAGAGAACATCCGCATGAACAACATCTTGCCAGGCTTCATCGACAGTCTCCCCGAAAAGGAAGAGTTTCGGGAGAAGATCCCGATGGGGCGTTACGGAAAGTCGCTCACGGAGGTCGGCGGGGTCGTGGCGTTCCTAGCTTCGGAGGCCGGAGCGTATATCACGGGCCAGAACATCCGCGTGGACGGCGGGATCACGCGATCGGTCTGAAGCACCCGTTGGGATGTGCGGTGATGGTGGGGTCCGGCGATGTTTCGGACTCTGCAGAATCGAGCCGGGATAGGTGAATTCGACTTGATCACACGTCCTGCGGAAGCGTTCATTGCTTCGCGAAAGGGACTACGGCTGGCTTTCGGCCTGCTTGCCAGATCGGTTTCCGTCGGTTGTGCGCCAAGGTCCGGTTCGCCCGAAATTGTCCGGTCCCTCAGCACGTCACGGACCTGTTCGCCCAGGGGCAGCGGACGGAATTCGCCAATCGACAATGCTTGGCACTCTATTGAAGCCATGGGGCGGATGACTCCGCCCCATGAGGGCACATTCAACGCATAAACAGCAGTTCGCGCTGCATGGGCGGGCTGTCGTTGGGATCGACGCCGAATTCAACCAGGAAGTCCTCGTACCATCCCTGAATGCGACCGGTCTCATACCAAAAGAAAACCGTGGTATCGAGCCAGTCGCGCCAAGTCTTGTCGTCTTCCCGGCGTACGGCAACATTGGCGGGTGCGGTGAACGCAGGGGTTGGCACCGAGATTACCCCTTGGCCCAGCTTTTGTCGCGCCGACAAGAGCGGCGGCAGCATCAAAGAAACCGCGTCCACCCGGCCCGACTGGAACGCGGCGATCGAGGCAGCGTTGTCCGGAAACCGCTGGATGTCGGCGTTCGACGCCATGCGTGTCAGGAACTGGTCCATCGATGTTGCCTGCGGGACAGAGATGCTTGTATCTCCATTGTTCAGTCCTTCCCATGTCGAGGCATCCACACCTTCGGCAGCAAGAACTGCCTGCGACAGGAAGACCACCGGGCTGCGCGTAAAGTCGACGGTTCTTGCGCGTGAGGCAGTAGGCGAAAGGAAATACATCAAGTCGATCTTGTTCGACTGAAGTGCTGCGATTGAAGTGCCCCAAGTCACTTCGACCGTTTCAAGCTCGACTTCCAGCGCTTCGGCCATCTTCTGGCCAAGCGTGATGCCAAGCCCACCGGTCCATTCGCCTGTCCGGACGTCCTTGGTGAACCATGGCGGGGCTTGCGTGACACCGATTCGCAATGTCCCGCGTTCTTGGATTGCGTCCCAAGTCGACTGGGCGTGTGCCATGGCGGTGGAAAGGGTCAACGCGGCCAGCGCCGCGGCGACCCCCATGAAGTTCTTGAGCAAGTTTTTCACGGTGATACCTCCTTGTTGGTTGCTCAGTCTGGAAGTCTAAAGAGTGAATGGCCTTCGAGGAAGTCGCGCACCCGCGCAGTCTCAGGCGACTTCAGCACCATTTGAGGCGCTCCTTCTTCGAGAATCTGGCCGTCGTGCAAGAAACAGACCTTGTTGGCGACATGATAGGCAAAGCCAATCTCGTGCGTGACGCAGACCATCGTCATGCCTTCCTCTGCAAGTTGCCGCATCGCTTTCAATACTTCGCCCACCAATTCAGGATCAAGGGCTGAGGTCACTTCGTCGAACAGCATGACTTCGGGGTCCATCGCCAAGGCTCGTGCGATCGCGACACGTTGTTTCTGACCTCCAGAAAGCCGGGCAGGGTATTCCGGGGCCTTGTCCTCAAGACCCACGCGAGCGAGCTGCAGCATCGCATTTTCTTTCGCTTCCGCCTTGGAGCGACCGAGCACCATGACCTGACCCTCCATGACGTTTTCCAGTGTGTTCATGTGCGGAAAAAGATTGAAATGCTGGAAGACCATCCCAACGCGGGTGCGCAGCTTGCAAAGGTCCGCTTCTCGATAGGTCATCCGACCACTGCGTTCCGTCCCGATCAGTTTGCCGCCCACACGAATTCGTCCCTCCGTCGGCTCTTCCATGAAGTTTATGCATCTCAGAAGCGTCGACTTCCCCGATCCGCTGGAGCCAAGGAGAACTACTGCCTCGCCAGGCATCACGTCCAAATCTATGCCCTTGAGCACTTCTAGATCACCGAATTGCTTATGCAGGCCACGGACTTCTACGGCAGGCGTCATGGATGGTTCCTAATCACTTTTTCCGAAACGGCGTTCAAGCACGTATGTCAATTGCACCATCGGTAGAAGCACTAGAAAGAAGAGCAGTGCGACGACGGTATAGGCTTCAATCGGATTGAACTCGTACGAGGCGATCAGTTTGGCTTGTTGCAGGGTCTCGGGGTACGCGACAACTGAGGCAAGCGTGGACATCTTGAAGACCTCAATGCCACGGCTGGTCAGGGGTGGCAGCATGCGCTTGAGTGCCTGCGGCAGGATGATCCGACGCATCGTCTGATCATATCTCATCCCAATGGACTTGCCTGCCTCCCATTGCTCACGTTCTATCGATTGGATGCCCCCGCGATAGACTTCTGACGAGAATGCGATAGTGTTGAGTGTCATGCCCAGAACCGCTGCGAGGAACGCGCTGATCTCAACCCCAATCAACACAGGCAGCGCAAAAAAGAACCATATGATTTGAACAAGGACCGGGGTATTGCGGAAGATCTCGACAAAGACCCTTGCCGGATAGTTGATCCAGCCGCTTTTGGAATAACGCATCATGCCCACGACAAGCCCAAAGCCGAGGCCTAGCGTGCATGTCACGGCAAAAATGGTCAGCGTGCCCCAAAGCCCTATTAGCAAGACGTCCCAGTATTCGACGACAGAACCGAAATTCCACTTGTAATTCATTGCATTGCCCTATCTCAGCGTGCCTTCGCCAGTGCGCGCCATGCGATGCTCCAGCAGGATCGTCAGCTGCGAGAACACCAGGATCAGGAAGAAGTACATTACCGCCACGACAGTGTAGACTTCCAGCGGACGGAAGGTTTTTGACGCCAGTTCATTGGCCTGAAACATCAGGTCAGCATAAGAGACGGTCGAGATCAGCGTGGTCGTTTTCAAGAGCTCGATCGAGCGTTCCGCAAAGGCCGGAACCATGCGCTTGACCGCCTGCGGCAGAATGACGCGACGCAGGCTTGCGAGACGGTTCATTCCGATTGCTTTTGCAGCTTCCCATTGACCTCTATCGATCGAGTTGATTCCGCCACGAAAAATCTCGGCAAAGAATGCCGAAGATTGAATGGAGAATGTCAGGACCGATGCCACGAAGGGTGTCATCTGCACGCTGATCAAGATCGGCAGCGCGAAGAAGAACCAGAACAGTTGTACCAGCGGTGGAGTGGTGCGAAAAAACTCGATGACGAAGGAGCAGAATTGCGTCAGGATCGGAACCCGTGACATTCGTCCAAGAGCGAGTCCAAGTCCCAACGGAATCCCAAATAGAAGCGCTAGGGTGAACACTTTCATGGTGTTCCAAAGCCCCAGCAACAGAAAGTCCATATCTGCCAGGGTCGCTGCAAAATCCCACTCGTGCAATGCTCCCCCCAATCCACGCCACTTCATCCATGACCATTGACGACCGGATGTCGACTGTCAACAATTTGCAAAATACCTGGAGAATTCGATGAAAAGGCCCAATATTGTATTCGTCATGGCGGACCAATTGTCCGCCAAGGCACTGCCGTTCTATGGTCATCCAGTGGTCAAGGCACCCACGCTGTCGCGGCTGGCGGCAGAGGGGGTGGCATTTGAAAACGCCTATTGCAACTCGCCGCTGTGCGGGCCGTCGCGAACATCGATGATGTCGGGCCTGATGCCGTCGAAGGCTGGGGGATTTGACAACGCTCACGATTTTTCCGCCGCGATTCCCACCTTCGCCCACTATTTGCGGTTGGCGGGGTATCGGACGTGTCTTTCCGGCAAGATGCATTTCACGGGCCCGGATCAGCTTCACGGCTATGAGGAGCGCCTGACCACCGACATCTATCCATCGGACTTCGGATGGACACCGAACTGGGCGGAGCCGGCGGCCAAGGTGCGGTTTCAGGACATGCAGAACGTGCTGGAGACCGGACCCTGCCATCGGTCACTGCAGATCGACTACGACGATGACGTCAATGCGCAAGCGGTGCGGTGGCTTTATGACCGCGCACGAGACGCCAACCCGCATTCATTTCTGCTGACAGTCTCCTTCACCTCACCACACGACCCTTACGTTGCCAGGCCTGAATTCTGGTCAATGTACTCGCGTGACGACATTGACTTGCCGAAGGTACCCCCAATCAAGGTTGAAGAGATGGACGCCCATAGCGCCCGCATCCATGCACATTACGCCGTCGGTGAAGCGGAAGTGAGCGACGACGTCATCCGAAATGCCAGGCACGGATACTATGCCTCGATCGAGTATGTTGACAGCAAGATTGCGGAAATCTTGCGTGTCTTGGAGGAAACCGGCCTTGTCGAAAACACCATCGTGATCTTTGCGTCAGACCATGGCGACATGATGGGCGAGCGCGGTCTCTACTACAAGAAGACATTCTTTGAATGGTCCGCTCGGGTGCCCTTGATCTTTTGGGCGCCAGGACGGCTGGACCCAGCCAGGGTCAGCGAAACCGTCTCTCTTCTGGACATTTTGCCCACGATTGCCGACCTTGGGGGAGTTTCCGGAGAGGTGCTTGAAACAGACGGGACCTCGCTCGTTCCACTTCTCGGAGGCGGTTCGATCCAGCCCAGGATGGTTCCGGGGGAATTCTTGTCCGAGGGAGTGTTTGAACCGACCTTCATGCTGCTGAAGGGACGCATGAAGCTGTTTTACAGCGAGACGGATCCGCCACTCTTGTTTGATCTGGAAACGGATCCCGACGAGTTGGTGAATCTTGCAAACGAACCGCGTCATGCTGCGACGCTTTCTGAACTTGCCAGTGCCGCTCGGGACCTTTGGGACGCCCGGTCGCTAAAGGCCCGAATCGTCAAGGACCAAAATCGGCGCAGGCTGATCCATCGAAGCCATCAATCGGGCAAACCGCCCAATTGGGACTTCCAGCCTTTCACGGACGCCACACAGCAATATGTTCGTGCCGGCAAGTGGACCGTGGAGGTCGAGGCAGGCGCCCTGCTGGGAGTCGGGAACCTATCCTCAGATGATCCCTGACATCGACCGGTAAACGAATTCGATCCCACAAGCTCGCAGCGGTTCCATGAAGCTGCGGTGACCGTCTTGTGATTGCGATTTCGGGCCGACAGGCACATTGCGACTGATAAACGGCAAGATCAGAAGGGCGACCGCCGCTCTGCCAGATCGGATGACGGCGATGTCTGCAAGTCGCGTCGGCATCAATGCCCGAGGCAGGCGTCTTCGCGAATTCCTTGATGTGCATGTCCATGCGCGGCGCGATGACTCGTCTGCGTCATGTTGTTGTCTCCTATGCTGCAGCGTCCGGCATGGCGTCAAGACGGATCGCTTGCACCTCGCGACCGGACGCCAACGGTCCGGCATCCGCCTGCCATGAACACGTAAACGTTTGAATTTGCGTGAGTTTCATCGATCTTCAGCAATGCGTTCCTGGACCTTGAAAGACATCCAAACTAAAATCATCAGGCTGACGATTGCCGCCGGCAGCATCAAGTTCACCGATGCCGAACGCATTGGTCGCCAGATTCCTGCGTACAGCGTGATCGACGCTCAGGCGTTTGGCAAAGTCAAGCCATTGCCCAATCCGACCAGCAATGTGCTTCCGAACAGACGCACTGGAAATTCCCGCCCTGCGCAATGGGCGAAAACACAAACGGTCAGGTCAAGGGTGGCAGCGAGGCGGCTGGACAGGAGAACTGCACGAAATTTGCCAAATCCAAGCAACCATCCAGACGAGAGACTTCCGATCAGGAATCCCGCCGTAATTGGTCCTGGACATGGTTCTTGCCATCCCGTTCTTGTCAAATATTTCACTCGCGATTGCCCGCGACAGCACCATGCCGGACGCAACAGCGCCGTGCAGTATTCTGAAAGTCAGAAATGCAACGAAGCTCTCTGATACGGCGCAGCCAATTGCCATGGCCAGGAAGATGCACAACGTCAGAACAATTTGGACTTGCGACGGAACCTATCTGCCAATGGCCCTGCGCAAACCTGAAAATGTTCGTGGATGCCGGATGCCCGGAAAACACCCATGACAAGGCGTCATACGGAAACTTGGAATCGTGCGCCATAATGCCCGGTGGCGGCGAGAGCATGTTCAAGCACAGCAACGGTATAACGGAAAGCAAAAGAAGCGTTGCAACCTATCTGCAGTTCAGGCTCATTTCTCTTCCGGAATTCGACACGGATTTGTTCCTGCACGACCGACACCCAATGGTGGGTCGTGTCTAGCCGTCATGCAATGAAAGCACGTCGGCAAAGGCGCTGCGATAAAGTTCGGAGAGTTCGGCGAGCGGTGCCGATGCGCCGCCGAGCGAGACCTGGTTTCCACCGAAGCGTCCGACTTGGCTGACAGGGATGCCAGCTTGGGATGCCCCTGCCATAATGGCCTCGGCCTGGTCAAAACCGCAGGCAATCAGGTAGCGGGCCTGATCCTCGCCGAACAGTGCTCCAACTTCATCCGTGTCAAGCGTGACGCCCAGTCCTGCCGCATCCGCCAGTTCGAAGGCTGCAAGCGCGAGGCCGCCGTCTGACAGATCGGTCGCTGCGTGGATCAGTGTGCTGTGTTCCCTGAGGAATTCGCCGTGGGCGCGCTCGGCGGCGAGATCGACCGTCGGGGCTTCCCCTTCCTCGCGGCCAAAGGCCTCGGCCAGCAGCGCGGACTGGCCAAGCCATCCGGCCGTTTCCCCGATCAAGAGCGCCCAGTCTCCGTCCTGGACTTCGCCTGGCACGAGGGTTTCTTCGGGCCGGACAAGACCGACGGCGCCGATGGTCGGCGTCGGCAGGATCGGCTGGCCGTCGGTTTCGTTGTAGAACGATACGTTGCCGGAAACGATCGGCATGTCCAGGGCGGTGCAGGCCTCTGCAATCCCCTTGATGACACCGACGAACTGGCCCATGATCTGCGGCCTTTCCGGGTTGCCGAAATTCAGGTTGTCGGTCGCCGCAAGCGGCCTGGCTCCGGCGGCCGTCAGGTTCCTGTAGGCCTCCGCCACGGCCTGCTTTCCGCCCTCGAACGGATGTGCCTTCACGTATCTCGGCGTCACGTCAGAGGTGAACGCCAGCATCTTGCCGGTCTTTCGATCCCGGACGATGCCAGGGCCGCGACCCGGGGTGCGCACGGTGTTTGCCGTGACCTGGCTGTCATACTGCTCCCAAACCCAATGCTTGCGTGCGTAGTTGGGCGAGCCGACAAGCGCCTTGAGCCCGTCGATCGGGTCGATCTCGGGTACGTCCGCCAGCGGGGCGGGCGGGGGCGTCTCGATCCATGGACGGTCGTATTCTGGTGCGCTGGACGAAAGCCTCGAAAGCGGCAGGTCCGCCTTGGTTTCGCCTTGGTGAATGACGAGAAAGCGGTCTTCCTCGATGGTCTCGCCCACGATCGCGAAGTCGAGATCCCACTTTTCGAAGATTGCCTTCGCTTCCGCCTCGAACTCGGGCTTTAGCACCATCAGCATTCGTTCCTGGCTCTCGCTGAGCATCATTTCGTAGGCCGTCATGGCCTCTTCGCGCTGTGGCACGACATCAAGATCGAGCCTGACGCCGAGACCGCCCTTGTCACCCATCTCCACCGCAGAGCAGGTGAGGCCCGCAGCGCCCATGTCCTGGATCGAGATCACTGCATCTGTGGCCATCAATTCAAGGCAGGCTTCGAGCAGGCGCTTTTCGGTGAAGGGATCGCCCACCTGAACGGTAGGCCGCTTGTCCTCGCTGTTTCCGTCGAACTCCGCGGAGGCCATCGTGGCTCCTCCCACGCCGTCGCGTCCCGTCTTCGCGCCAAGATAGACGACAGGCATGCCGACACCGCTCGCGGCAGAATAGAAGATCCTGTCGGTGTCCACGATGCCGGCGGCGAAGGCGTTCACGAGGCAGTTTCCGTTGTAGCTTCTGTGAAGCCGTACTTCGCCGCCTGTCGTCGGCACGCCAAAGGCATTGCCGTAGCCACCGATTCCCTCGACGACTCCCGACACAAGGCGCTTGGTTCTCGGATGTTCAGGCTCACCGAATGAAAGCGCATTCATCGCGGCAACCGGCCTTGCGCCCATGGTGAAGATGTCGCGGAGTATGCCTCCCATCCCGGTCGCCGCTCCTTGATAGGGCTCGATATACGAAGGATGGTTGTGGCTCTCCATCTTGAAGACCACGGCCTGGCCATCCCCGATATCGACGACGCCCGCGTTTTCGCCTGGGCCGCAGATGACCTGCGGTCCCGACGTCGGCAGGGTCTTCAGCCATTTCTTCGATGACTTGTACGAGCAATGCTCGTTCCACATTGCGGAGAATATGCCGAGCTCGGTAAAGGTCGGCTCCCGATTCAGTATGCGGATGACTTCCTGGTATTCCTCAGGGGTGAACCCGTGGGCGGTGATCAGATCTTCGGTGATCTCGGGTTCCTGCATGTCCCTTCCCTTCAAGGATGCTGCACTCATAGAAGAGGGGGAGGGCAGTGGAAAGAGGCAGGCGGCACTTCGTCCACGTTCCGCCTTGAGTCCGAGACGGTCTGCTGGCCAGGTTCCCCGGCATGTCCGTTCAGGCAAGCCCTCCGTTCTTGAGATTCTGCCGCGCGGCCCGGGCGCATTCCGCGATGCGTTTGGCGCGTGTCGGGTCGGTCTTTGCCCGCTTGATCTTTTCGAGCCATTCACGCTTGATCGACCGGGACCAGCTGTCAAAAGTCGAGCGCGCCGGGCCAAGCGCCTCGGCCAGGTCATCCGGCACCTCGAGCCGCTCGACGTCATCCAGGAAGGTCCACATGCCGTTTTTTTTCGCGACGGCGACCCGTGCTTCGCCCGACGGCTGCATGCGACCTTCAGTCCGGAGCCTTGCGACGATGCCCTTGCTTGCTGCAGACCAGGCCGAACTGTCTCTCCGAGGGGAGATCAAGTGCTTGTATCGTATCTCGTCAACTGAACGAACCGCGCTGTCTATCCAGCCCCAGGCGATCAGTTCCTCAACCACGTCACCCCAAGGAATGTGGGCGATGTGGATCTTCTTGTAGGTTACCAGCCAGACCGATTCTGACGAATCGTGGTTGTGTGCCAGCCACGCCCCGAGTTCTTCCATTGAACGTACCTCGACATGAGGCCTGTTCGCTGCTGCGCTCATGGTCCGGCCCGCGCTTCTACCTGCTGTGCGAGCAGGATGGCCAAGGCTTCTTCCGCCCGATCTGCCGGAACGAAGACATGATCGTGTCGGGTTGCCGCGACGACGTTCGCCGGTATTCCCTGCGCGGCGAGGGCGGACGAGACTGCGGCCGTCAAGCCAACGCCGTCGAGTGCGGATCGGACCATTAGCGTGATCTGTCTCATCGGAATTCCGTTGGCGATTCCGAATCGGTCCGTTTCCTCCTGCGGTATGATGAACGACAGTCCCTCGTCCTCGACAAAACTGCCCTTCGCCACTTCTGCGACGTCTGCAGCAAGGCCGTCCCTGATGCCTGAACAGAACACGAATACGCCCGGATGCAGGCGCGGCTGCATCTCGGCAATCATTTTCCTGGTATCCTTGATCGGTTCCGCCACGTTCCTCCTCGCCATTACATTCAGACCCGGTTGGCCTTGGTCGGTTCCTGCCGCGTCCGCGGTCGCCGATTGGAGAATGAGCCTCGCGTCCGGCGGGCCGGGTCAGGACCTGCGAAGGGTCCGTTCTGGACCGGTTCAGTGCGCCTCAGCCCAGTTCCTGCCCTGGCCGGCGTCGACGATCAGCGGGATATCAAGATGGACCGCCGGGTCGGCAGCGCCCTCCATGACGTCACGCGCAACTCCGATCAGGTCGTCAACGGCAGAGTCTTCGACCTCGAAAAGGAGTTCGTCGTGCACCTGCAGAAGCATCCTTGCTGGAAGCTTGGCGATGGCATCTGGCATTCTGATCATTGCGCGACGAATGATGTCCGCAGCCGTCCCTTGAATGGGAGCGTTGATGGCAGCGCGTCTCGCGAACCCGGCGTGCGGACCGCGCTTGTTTATTTCCGGCGTGTTGATGCGACGGCCGAAGAGCGTCTCGACATATTCATGCTCCTTGGCGAAGGCGACAGTTTCGTCCATGTAGTCGCGTATCCCGGGAAAGCGTTCGAAATACCGATCAATGAATCCCTGCGCCTCAGCGCGCGGAATGCGGAGATTCCGTGCCAGGCCGAAGCCGGATATCCCGTAGATAACGCCAAAGTTGATCGCCTTGGCCTGCCGCCTCACGTCCGGTGTCATCTCGTCCAGCGGCACGCCGAACATCTCCGATGCCGTGGCCGCATGGATGTCTTGCCCGTCGCGAAACGCCTCCTTCAGCGCCTCGATGCCGGCGACATGGGCAAGGATGCGCAGTTCGATCTGCGAGTAGTCGAGACTGACAAGGCACTGTCCGTCCTCGGCGACGAACGCTTCGCGGATCCGGCGACCCTCCTCGGTGCGCACCGGGATGTTCTGGAGATTGGGATCGGTCGAAGCGAGGCGTCCCGTATTGGCACCCGCGATCGAGTAGGATGTGTGAACGCGTCCGGTGTCCGGATTGACATGATCCTGCAACGAGTCGGTATATGTCGATTTGAGTTTCTGGAGCTGCCGCCAGTCCAGCACCCGGCCTGGAAGTTCGTGTTCCGTCGCCAGATCTTCAAGCACGACTGCGGGCGTCGCGTACTTTCCGGTCTTGCCCTTCTTGCCCCCGGCAATGCCCATCCGGTCAAAAAGGATGTCGCCGACCTGGCTGGGGCTGCCGACATTGAACTTCGTGCCTGCAAGCGTGTGAATTGTGTCCTCCAGTTCAGCCATCTTCTGCGCGAACGAGTTCGACATTCGTGCAAGCGTGCCGGCATCCACCTTGATGCCGTGCATCTCCATTTCGGCCAGGACCGGAACCAGCGGGCGCTCCAGCGTCTCGTAGACAGTCGTCACTTTCTTCCTGTGCAAATCAGGCTTGAACAGTTGCCAGAGCCTAAGCGTTATGTCGGCGTCCTCGGATGCATACTTGACCGCTTCTTCGATCGGGACCTTGTCAAATGTGATCTGGCTCTTGCCGGTGCCAAGAAGCGACTTGATCTCGATCGGGCGGTGACTGAGGTAGCGCTCGGAGAGCGTGTCCATGCCGTGATTGTGAAGGCCGGCGTTCATGGCATAGGACATCAGGAGCGTGTCGTCGAAGGGAGAAATCCGCACTCCATGGCGCGCGAGGATCTTCGCGTCGTATTTCAGGTTTTGCCCGATCTTGAGAATGGCAGGGTCTTCAAGAATCGGCCTCAGGATCGCGAGTGCCTCCTCCGCTGTCATCTGGCCTTCTGCGAGCTCGCCCGATTCGAAGAGGTCTTCCCCGGCCGATGTCTTGTGGATCAGCGGAAGGTAGCATGCCTTGCCTGCCCTGACCGCAAGCGAAATGCCCACGAGTTCGGCCCGCATCTCGTCGAGGCCGGTCGTCTCGGTGTCGATGGCGATATGGCCCAAGGCCTGCGCATCGGCGACCCAGGCGTCGAGCGCCGCGGCGTCGCTGATCCGCACATATCCATCATGGTCAAAGGCTTGCGCTTCCGGCGCCTTGCTTTCCCGCTGCTCGGCGGCGGTTTCCTGCGTGGTTGGCACTTCCTTTCCCAACGCCTTCGCCACCCGACCGGTAATGGTTCGGAACTCCATGGATGCCAGGAAGGCCAGAAGGTCATCGGCCACGGGTTCCTTGACCTCCAGCGAGTCCAGGGAATAGGGCAGGTCCATGTCCGGGACGAGCGTCACCAGCTTTCGCGACAGGAGGATCTGTTCCTTATGGTCGACAAGTGTCTGTCGGCGCTTCTCCTGCTTGATCTCGTCTGCCCTTGAAAGAAGGGTGTCGAGGTCGCCGAATTCATTGATCAGGAGTGCGGCCGTCTTAACGCCGATTCCAGGTGCGCCGGGAATGTTGTCAACGCTGTCGCCGGCCAGTGATTGAACATCGATCACCTTGTCGGGACCGACGCCGAACCGTTCCTCTACACCATCGGCGTCGATCCTGACGTTCTTCATGGCGTCATGCATTTCCACGCCATCTCCGACGAGTTGCATGAGATCCTTGTCGGAAGACACGATCGTGACGCGTCCGCCAGCCTCGCGAGCCATGCGTGCGAGCGTAGCAATGATGTCATCCGCCTCGTAGCCTTCTTCTTCGAGGCAGGCGATGTTGAAGGCGCGGGTGGCATCGCGCGTCAGAGGGATCTGGGGCCGCAGGTCTTCGGGCATTTCCTCCCGGTTCGCCTTGTACAGGTCGTAGAGGTCATTTCTGAACGTATGCGAGCCCTTGTCGAAGACGACGGCCATGTGGGTCGGAGCTTCCGGGCCCTTGTTGTCCTCCATCATCTTCCAGAGCATGTTGACAAAGCCCGAAACCGCTCCGACGGGCAGTCCGTCGGATCTTCTCGTGAGAGGCGGAAGCGCATGAAATGCACGAAAGACAAATGCGGAGCCGTCGATCAGGCTGAGATGATGTCCCTTGCCGAATGCCATGCCTCTCCCCGTTGCAGGTTTCCGGAGTGATCGCATATTTGGCCGGGGCTCGCCAGAGGATCCACCGCCGTTTTGCGTCCCGGTTCGTCCTGATAGACCGTTGCACTGTCTTCCCGGCGAAACGGGAGTTTTCCCGGTCGTGGACTGTGCAGACGAAATTTGGTTGACGCCCTTCGAATCTCTGCATAGGTCCCCGAAGAATCAAGATCGGTCAGTCCGGCAGGGAGTGAAGTTGAAAGGGACCCGATGGGTCCCTTTCTCTTTTCTGCAAACCGAGCGCATTGCAGAAGTCGAAACCAACCTCAGTGTGTTTCCATCTCGGATGCGGCCTTGACTGAACCATCAAAGGCCACCAATTCGACTGTGTTGCCTTCGGGGTCCTCGGTGAATACCCCGCGCCAACCGACCCAGCCGAAAGTCTCGACCCGATACGGCAGCCCCTCTGCCTCGTACCAACTCATCACGGCCTCCTGTTCCCCGAAGGGCAGGCTGAACGCCAGATGATGGAGCGAGGAGGACGCGCCCGTCGCCGGCGACTCAATCCCGGTTGGGTGCAGGTCGGGTTGCGAGCCATATTGCTTGTCGAAGAGCGCCAGAACCTGCGTGTGTCCACCAAAGCCGTCCGCGATGCGAAAGAACACGATTCCCTCGGTGACATTGCCCTCCATCTGCTCCAGTCCGAGCACGTCGCCGTAGAAAGCTGTCATTCGCCCGACATCGTCGCAGCGGATGGCGATCTCGCCAAGGCCGCGAACGCGGAAGCCGCGATCGGTCACGATCGTCTCCTTTGGTAAGTCGGGGCCGTTCGGTATCGCTGTATCCTCCTGGTGCCGCACGGACAAGACAGTCTCGCTTCAGGAACAGGCTGCGTCCATCTCGGTTTGACGGCGTCGCGCCGCCGCTTCGAGCTGATGGGGATGAACACTGGGACATGATGCGCAAAATGCGCGGCACGCGCCGGGTTCGTCGGCCCATGCCATCGATCGTCCTTCGCCACCATCAGTCCTTTCCGTCCCCCACGAATGACGCCTGCACCACCTGCACAGTTTGGCGGCAGGCCTCGTCGGGGCGGCTGGCGTGTCGCTCGGTGGTGCCCGGTTGGTGCCCTTTGGCAACGTTTGCTGCAATTTTCTGTTTCTGCGAAGGTATTTGCACCTAGCACCCTGCTCGCAACTTCGCGCCGGTGCGAGCCCAAGCTTTGCCTGGTCTGTGCGGAAATCCGCGTCAGGGTTCCGCGTGGAGAGCGAGTGGTTCCAGAACTGGACGAACACCCGTACATGGTGACGGAGAATTTGGAACGGGGTGCTGGCATGTATTTCGCATCGCACCAAAACAAGACAGGGACACGCAAGGTGTCCCTGGGGTCGTGTGTGACAATCGGACCCCGAATCTCCCTTTCTGGGCGGCAGTCCGATGTGTTTTTCTGAAAGGCAATGCAAGCCCACTGGGCGGGCTTGCAAGCCATTTTGCGGCCCGCTCCAAGGTTCGCGCACGACCTCGTTGCGGCAAATCAAAAGGGTCATGGTCATGGCGGCGACTACGGGCTGACCCGAACATGCGGATCTGAACTGCTGATGCATTGCCTTTGCGGAGTCGATTTTTGAACAATGTCTCTATCGACCCGGTCTTGGCGGGATGCTAGATGCGCAGCAACTTGGCTGCATGTGAGCGTGGAATGAACCTTATGATCAGAAAACTTGCGTCGGCGCTGGTCCTCTCGGCGCTTCCCTTCGGGGCCGTCGCCCAGACCTCGGGATCCGGGGAGGGCGACCCGAATGCCGGCCTGTCTCTCGGGGTGCCGGAGGGTGAGGCCGATGTCTATGTCAAGGACACGTTCAGTGATTGGAAGCTTCTCTGCATCAGGGTCGCGGACAGGACGGATCCCTGCGAACTCTACCAGCTCCTGCGCGATCAAGACGGGAATCCGGTGGCGGAAGTCACCATGTTTGCCGATTCTGGCGACCCTCAAGTCGTGGCATGGGCGACGATCGTGACGCCGCTCGAGACCTTGCTCACGGAAAATCTCCGCCTCGCGGTGGATGGCGGTGAGGCCCGCATCTATCGGTTTCTTTTTTGCCGTACGATAGGGTGTTTTTCGCAGCTTGGGCTGACCGATGACGAGATCGGCCAGTTCCGGCAAGGGGCGGTTGCGACAGTGACAATCGTTCCTGCGGCGGCGCCTGACAGGGCCGTTGACCTTGATATGTCGTTGAGCGGGTTTACGGCCGGCTGGAACGCACTGCTCGAATACGGCGAGGCGACCGAGTGATCTGCCTCAGGCCTTGGCCAGGTCGATTCTCGGCCCGGCCTTTCCGCCACTGAGGTGCCAGCGCTTCACCGGCTCCGTTCTCGCGCGGAGGCGGTCGAGCTGCCAGGCTTCCTGCTTTCCTGTTCCGTGAGCGGGCGTCATGCTCCACCGGGTTTCGACGCCGGGCGCGCCCCCGGTTCCCGGAGTCAGGATCAGTCCAAGGGGCACACAGGTTCCCTCTGTCGCCCCCGCTTCGGCTGCCAGTTGCAACCGCCTGACGTGAATGAGGCCGGGCGGCTCCGGCAGATCGGCCACGACCAGGGGCACAAGTCCCGCACGCAGCGTTTCCTCCATCGTCCAGAGCAAGTCCTCGGGCCGCTTCGGCCGGATGAAGATGAATCGCGAAGGGTCGGCGAGATGCAGCATTCCGTCGGGGTTCAGATGCACGGGCATCCACGCAGGGTTGATCCAGAAGACCGATCCCTGCATCGCGCCTGCAGTCATCAGCGCCAATCGACGTCTGGCAATCCCGCAGAACTCGTGCACGCGGCCCCGGTTCAGGGACAGGCTGCGAAGGAATGTCACTTCGGGCGCGGTGTGGCGCCGATGGCTTTTCCGGACCAGGAGGTGGGCAGCATCAGGCATGAGGAGGACAATAGGATGTTCACTTTATGTTCTCAACCCCGAAATCAACAAGGAATCGGTTCGGAAACACTACGGAAGACGTTTCACTTGCCGGACAAGCGTCGCAGGCATTCCGGCCAATCCCGAGCCGGAACACGGGATTGGCATATCAGCCGGTCAAAATGCTTGGCATGCGTGCGAATCCGTTCACGATCCAGAAAGGCCATGTAATCCGGCCGAGACGGATACCTCTCATGAGCGAGCCGAAAACGGTCGGTGCAGCAGACCAAAGCGACCTCGCGTCAAAGACACTTCTCTCCTCCACAACAACCGGCACGTGGCTCATCGCGCGCACCCGACGGTGCCCAGCTGCAAGCTGCAGAAGCTCTCTCACGCGAACCGGTAGCACGTCCTAGCCGCGAATGGCGGAAACCTGATCCGCTCTTGCGGAGAGGTCCTTCGCCACCAATTCCTGGCCCGCAAAGATCGGGTGTTCCATCCCTTGCGATGAAGGCGTTCGTACGATGACGTGGAATCGACGGGCGGCTGAGCGGTCTTGTCATTCGGCGCCATGACGGGCAGAGCGCCGAAGCATGGAGCCTTGGGTTCTCTTTTCGGTGCTCGCGGCCGCAGCGCAAACCATGCGCTTTGCGGTCCAGAAGGTCCTTGTCAGCGCGGCGCTCAGCCCCGCAGCGGCGACGTGGGCGAGGTTTCTCTGGTCCTGGCCCCTGGCAGTTGCGCTGGCATTCGCGTATGGCCGTGCAACCGGAGCCGACTTTCCGGAACTCACGCCCGCGTTCCTGATCTACGCGATTTTGGGAGGGGCATTCCAGATCCTGGCCACGATCTGCACCGTCAGCCTGTTTTCGATGAGGGCGTTCGCGGTCGGCATCACGTTCAAGAAAACCGAAGTCATGCTGACCGCTCTCGCCGGCTTCGTCATCCTGGGCGACATGATTTCGGGTCCCGGGGCCGGCGCCATCGCCTTCGGATTTGTCGGCGTGCTACTCCTGTCCGATCCGCCCGAAGGCGGCAGCATTTTCAACAAGGCGGCAGGAATCGGGATCCTGTCCGGAGTCCTGTTCGCACTCTCGGCTGTCACCTACCGGGGCGCGACGCTGTCGCTCTCATCCGGCGACCCGGTCCTGACCGGTGGCGTGACCCTGGCGGTCGTCGTGCTCTGGCAGACTTTGGTGCTGGGAGCCTGGCTTTGGCTGAAGGAACCTGGCCAGATCGTCGCCACTCTTGCCGCATGGCGCCAGACGTCGATCGTCAGCGTCTTCTCGCTGATCGGCAGCTGGAGCTGGTTTGCCGCCTTTTCCCTTATGAACGCCGCCTATGTCTTTGCCGTGGGGCAGATCGAACTGATATTCTCGATCCTGGTTGGCGCACTCTGGTTCCGCGAAGTGCTCAAGCCGCGGGAATTGCTTGGAATCAGCGTTCTGGCGACCTCGATCCTTGCAATTGCGTTCCTGGTCTAGAGCCAGATCACCCGGCTTCCCGCCTCGTCATTGCACAGGTAAGGCACTTGGTCCGGGGCATCGGTGCGCGGAAGGTGGCGCTGAAGTTCCGTCAGGACGAGCCGGGTGACAAAGGGCAGGTCAAGTTCGCGCGCCCGATCGACCTGCACCCACTGAATGTGACTGAGCTCGGATTCGGCCAGGGAGAAATCATCTGCGTCGAACCGAAGTGCAGCTGCATCGGCCAGAAAGAACCGTGCATCGTAGCGGCGCGACAGCCCAGGTGGCGTAAGGGCGCGAAAGAAGTAGCTGAGCGCACTGGCATCGGGCAGGAGGCCTTGCTCGGCGAAGCCGCGCCACGGCTCGGGCGGGTTCGGCCAGTTGCCTGCGCGTCCCAGGCACTGGCCGGTTTCCTCCCAGAGTTCGCGAATCGCGGCGGCGGCAAACCGGTCAGGATCCGTCGCCGTGGTTTCGGCCAGCAACCTCTTTCTGCAGGCCGGGTCAAGGCCGGGGCACGGCACGGTCTCGTCAGCCTCGTCGACGGCACCGCCCGGAAAGACGAACTTCTCGGGCATGAAGGCTGCGGCTTTGCCGCGTTGCCCCATCAGGATCCGGGGCGCGTCTCGAGTATCCCTGACGAGGATGACGGTTGCCGCGTCTTGGACTGGAACGGACATTTCGGCCAGGTCAGTCCCGCGTTCCGGCAAACTGCGACCGCCACGTTTCCCGTTCGTCATCGGTGATCTTGCGAAAGAGCATGTCCGGAACGCCAATGGCGTGCCCCGGCTGCAGCACTTCCAGCGCGTTACCCAGGTCCGATGGCCATGCGGTGTCGGACGTGTTCATCGCGTCAAGCATCCGAGCTGACGCATCCGGAATGAACGGCGCGGAGATCGCGGCGTAGATGCGGATCAGGTTGAGTGCGAGACGAATGGCGACCGCCGCGCGGTCCGGTTCTTCGCCGTAGGCAGTCCATGGGGCCGCAGTCTGCAGATACTCGTTGCCGGCGGCCCAGAGTGCGCGCAACTCGGCGGCGGACTTCCGGATCTCGATCGCTTCCATATGGGTCTCGTAGGTCTTGAGGCCCCTTTCGAAGCGCGCGATCAGAGCCTCTTCGTCTGGACCCGGCGTCCCGCCGGACGGAACGGTGCCGTCAAAGCGGGACCTGCAGAACTTGGTCACCCGGCTCACGAAGTTGCCGAGAACGTCGGCCAGATCCTTGTTCACGCTCGCCTGGAAGTTGTCCCAGGTGAATTCGCTGTCCGAGTTTTCGGGCGCATGGCTCAAGAGCCACCAGCGCCAGTAGTCGGACGGAAGGATGTCAAGCGCCTGATCCATGAAGACCCCGCGACCAAGGGAGGTCGAGAACTGTCCGCCATCGTAGTTCAGGTAGTTGAACGACTTGATGTAGTCCACGAGCTTCCAGGGCTCGCCCGATCCAATGATCGTCGCCGGGAAGCTGAGCGTGTGGAATGGCACGTTGTCCTTGCCCATGAACTGGACATAGCGGACATCGTCCGCACCCTTGTCAGTGCGCCACCATCGTTCCCACTCCGCGTCCTCGACTCCGCGCCCGTCTGTCCACTCCTTGGCGCACGCAATGTACTCGATCGGCGCATCGAACCAGACATAGAAGACCTTGCCTTCCATGCCGGGCCACGGTTCGTCGCCGCGCATGACCGGAACGCCCCAGTCGAGATCGCGGGTGATGCCCCGATCCTGCAGGCCGTCGCCGTCATCCAGCCACTTACGGGCGATCGAGGTGGTCAGGATCGGCCAGTCGGTCTTGCTGTCGATCCAGTCAGAAAGTTCCTGCCGGAGGTTGCGCTGCTTGAGATAGAGGTGCTTGGTTTCCCGCATCTCAAGGTCGGTGGAGCCGGAAATCGCGGACCGAGGCTCAATGAGGTCGATCGGGTCGAGCTGCTTGGTGCAGTTTTCGCACTGGTCCCCGCGCGCGCGTTCATATCCGCATTCCGGGCAGGTGCCTTCGACATACCGGTCGGGCAGGAATCGTCCGTCCGTTCTGGAATAAAGCTGATCCTCGGTGACTTCCTCGATCAGTCCGGCCTCGGCGAGCCGTCCCGCGAGATGCTGGGTAAGCCTGTGGTTTTGTGTACTTGACGACCGGCCATACTTGTCGAACGAGAGGCCGAACCCGTCCGCGAGATCCTTCTGGACGGCCCACATTTCCGCGCAATACTCTGCGACCGGCTTGCCCGCCTTATCCGCCGCGAGTTCCGCAGGAGTGCCATGCTCGTCGGTTGCACAGAGGAAGAGGACTTCGTGTCCCCGGGCGCGCATATATCGGGCATACAGGTCCGCGGGAAGCTGTGAACCGACGAGATTGCCAAGATGCTTGATCCCGTTGATGTAGGGAATGGCGCTGGTAATGAGAATGCGGTCCATCGGATGGTTCCTTCGGTTCGAAGCGCTCTTTAGCCCAGCCCCAAGCGAGGTCTGCCGATCTGCGGTTCAGGGCAGGGGGATTTCGCTTGCGTACTTTGGGATCTGGTAGCCGCGCTGTACGGCGGGTCGCCCGGCAATGCGCACGTACCAGTCCCGAACGTTGGAAAAGCCATCCAGATCGATTGCCTGCCAGTCGAAGCGGGAGACCCATGGCCACGTGGCCATGTCCGTGATCGAATACTCGCCGCGACCTGCGCCCGCGATGTAGTCGCGCCCTTCGAGCCGCTTGTCGAGAACGCCGTAGAGGCGCCTTGTCTCCTTCGAGTAGCGCTCTTCCGCATAGGCGGATTTGCCCGCGTTGAACTTCACGAAGTGGTGGACCTGTCCGAACATCGGGCCGACACCGCCCATCTGCCACATGAGCCATTCGATTGCCGGCCAGCGCTCGTCGCCCTTTGGCAGGAACCGACCGCATTTTTCGGCGAGATAGAGCATGATCGCTCCGGACTCCATCATGCGGACGCCGGTGTCGTGATCGACGATGGCCGGAATGCGGTTGTTGGGGGCGACTCTCAGGAATTCGGGCGCGAATTGCTCGTCCTTCGAGATGTCGATGGCGTGCACGGTGTAGGCGATTTCAAGCTCTTCGAGCATGATCGAGACCTTGCGGCCGTTCGGAGTAGTCCAAGTGTAGAGGTCAATCACGTGTCAGTCGTCCTTCAGAAGAGAAATACATGACTGACTTAACTGACCGTCCGGTCGCTGCAAGCTTTGATTGCACGGGTCGTCGCGGTGGCCGACGCGTTCGCCGCTCGTCCGTGCACATGACCACCCGGCGCGGTCAGGTCCGTCACTCGGCCATTTCGAAGAAATGCGCCGAATTTGACCTAGGCCATCTTGCCGTCAACAACATCTACCTTTACGGCATTCAGGACGAGGGCAGGTTGGCCACGTACCGGGCGAGGGCGTTCATGACCGGAAAGCGGTTCGACGCGACGAAGGTTCGCAGGCACAATTTCCCGATGCGGCAAATGCCGAACTCCTTTTGCCATGCGCGACAGCAATTTCGGCTTGGCGGCCGCAGAATGGAGCGAAGGGACATGTCAAAGGCCCAACGAGGGATCTATGCGGCCGCGGTTTCACCGTTTCGGGAGGACGGCACACTCCACGTCCAAAAGCTCGTCTCCTATTGCCAGCACCTGATCACGGCGGGAGGTTGCGATGGCGTGGCACCGACCGGAACGACGGGCGAGGGAAACTCGATCTCCCATCGCGAGCGGATGGCGCTTCCCGGTGCCTTCGCCGACGCCGGGTTCGATCCGAGCCACGTGATATTTGGAACCGGATCCTGCGCGACGCAGGATGCTGTCGATCTGACGTCGGCGGCGATGTCCGCCGGGTTCGTGAACGTGCTTGCCCTTCCGCCGTTCTATTACAAGGATCCGAGCGACGAGGGTCTCTATGCCTATTTCTCGAGGCTTGTTGAGAAGGTCGGCGATGACCGGCTACGGGTCTACCTCTACCACTTTCCGCAAATGTCGATGACGCCGATCCCGGTCGATGTCGTTGTTCGACTGAAGCAAGCCTTCGGACCGGTGGTTGCGGGCCTTAAGGACTCAAGCGGAGACCTGTCGCAATCGCTCGCCTTCGCTGAAGCCACTGGCGGGGTCGATGCGGGCTTTGACGTCTACCCTTCAAGCGAGGCGTTCCTGTTCGATGGGCAGGCCGGCGGTTGCGCCGGCATTATCTCAGGATCGACGAACGCGTTCGGGACCTACTCGCGCGCCGCGATGGCCGCGGCCGAAGGGCCTGATAGCGATGCGTTCGCGCTGGTGAAGGCAGCACGCGCGGTGGCATCGAAGTATCCGCTGATGGCGGCCATGAAACAGATGGAGGCTTGGCGCAGCGGTGACGACAGCTGGACACGCATGGCGCCGCCGCTCGTCCCGCTGAATGCCGGGCAGATGGCTCGCCTCAAGGCGGATGTCGCGGACCTTAGGGCTCTGGCACGGGCAGGCCAGTGACGATGACAGGGGAAAGGCGACCGCCGCGGCGCCCAGGCTGGGCAATGAGGCGGCGAGACAGACAATTGGGCCAGGTCGAGACCTTTCAAGGGGACCGCCGAATCTGGTTCAGCATCGACCATGGCAAGCGAAGGTGAGCCACCCTTTGCAACTGGCGTTGCGTCTCGCGGTGCGGCCCCACGTGATGGGCGCCGATGAGCCGACGACGGTCGCGCGTGACTCCGCGCCGCGTGGCCGGATCGCCTGATCCAAAATGCAATTCAATCTGATGCGTGAGATGGCGTCACGCCATCGGCACGGAAACACGCCGATGGTCAATCGCCGTCTCGAAATGGCGGAGGGCGCCGAACAGGCAGGGGATAGTGATCTCGACGTTGCCGCCTTGGTTCTCGCCGCATCGCGGTTGGCGAAGGCATGAACCTACATTCCCGCAAGTCGGATCGCGGCCGCGATCAGTAGCGGCAGGCACGCGAAATTCAGAACGGTGGAACTGACGACAAGTCCGGCCACACGCTTCGGGCTGCGGCCATAGTGTTCGGCGATCACGTAGGTGATGAGCGCAGAGGGCATTGCGGACAGCAGAAAGATCGCGCCCGCCTCCACGCCCTTGAGGTTGAAGATCGTGATCAACGTCAAGCCGGTCGCTACCCCGACCGCAAGCCGCACGCCTGCAAGCAATGCCGACGTCCCGATATCGACGACCTTCAGTCGCGCCAGCGCACCCCCAAGCAAGATCAGCATCACCGGAATCATGATTGCGCCGAGGAGCGCCGTCACGTCCGCGACGAAATTCGGGACCGGCAGATCGGTGATTCGGAACATGAACACCGCCACGACTGCCCAGACCAATGGCAAGCGCAGCAATTTCCGAAGGCCGGGATCGCCGGTTACGACGGCGGGGACAACCGTGTACTGCACCAGCGTGATGACGAAGTAGAATGCCGCACCGATCGCCAGCCCCGACTCGGCAAAGGCGAAAAAGACGATCGGCAACCCGGCATTTCCAGCGTTGGGAAGCGACAGGGACGACAGAAACGTCCGCCAGTGCAGGCGCAGGAGAAAAAGCGCGACCAAAGCCAGAGTGCCGGCCACGAGGACCGCGGCTGAACTGATCGCGACGATGCGGCCAAGCGAGTCGTCGGGAAGGGCAGTGCTTGTCAAGGACGAGAACACCAAGGCCGGCGTCCCGATCAGCATCACAAGTCGGGTCAGCGTTTCGGATTGGAAGCCAATGCCGCGAATTTCCAGGAAAAATCCAATTCCGGCAACTACGAATACCGGGGCAATGATGTTCAAGATCTCACTCGGCACCTGATCCCGCTTCCGGTTGTTTTGCTGCTCGTGGAGATTGCCCGCATGTCTTGACTGACCGTCTGATCACCATAATCTCGTGCACGGGATTTTCCACGCGCGGACATCTCCTCAGGCGAAGCAGCCATCGTTCCCTATGCGTCGATCTCGCCCTTTACCAGGGGCGCCGGTGTCGAGACCTGATTGGTGGTCGGAAGCGAGCGCGTGGGTGCCTCGCCGTTCACTACGGGCACGACCGCGTTTCCTGCCCGATCTTCGGCCCCCGCGCACGGTCGCAGCGGCGACGAACAGGTCACGATCCTCGAAGGCCGAATCCTGGCCAAGGTCGCCGGAGTTGAGTCCGAACCTGGATCCATGGATGTCGGCTTCATTCCGGACCATTCGTCCCATCGCGTCATGAACATCGGTGACGGTCATCTGGAGATTCCGTGTATCCATGCGGCGGCAGAGGTCACACGTGCCTTCACGGATACGGGCGAGGCCGTTCCTCATCTGCCGCAGCGGGACAAGGTCTGACCCGTCTCGTCGACTGACGCAGTTTCGTCCAACACGGCTCTGATCTCCGCCACGCGTGCGGCATTGTCACGCGCCAGGGATCCGTCCGCATTCCAGAGCGAATTCTCGAAACCGACCCTCACCTTGCCGCCCCGGGCGGCCGCATGCGCCAGGCAGGCCGTTTCGGTCGAACCGAAGGCGCAAACCATCCAGTCGAACGTCAGATCGGCGCTTCGCGCATGAAGCGGTGCCAGATAGGCTTCAAGATCGCGCGGGCGCGGCAGCATCGATCCCGCATAAGATCCGAGCACGAGTTGCAACTGGTGATGAGTGCCCGGAACCGTCTTTTGGTCGATGCAGTCCAGCAGCCAGTTCAATTCCCGCGCCGAGTAGACGATGTGTTGCACGTCGACTCCTTCGGCATGCGCCCAGGCGTAGAATGCCCGCGCGCTTGGCGTATCGGTGTGGGCGCGGAGCATTTCGCGAAGCGCGACGGACACCGAGGGTGGTCGCAACTCGCGGATCATTGCTCGTTGGGCGTCGGAACTGTAGCAGCCTGCCGCCTCGCTTGTCACCTGAACGAACAGGTTCGGCACCGCGTGTTCGAGGGCGGCGATCGCCTCTCGGTACAGCCCCGTGTCAAGACTGTGCCTGCCTTCCTTGTCCCGCACATGCAGGTGCAAGCCGTCCGCCCCGGCCTTTTTGCAAGCCACGGCCGTTGCAACGGATTCCTCCAGCGTGATCGGCAGTGCATTATGGTCTGCCTTGCCCCGCCGCGCGCCGTTCGGCGCGACCATCAACCGGGGCAAGGGGCGCGACGGCGTCATCCGAGTTCGGCGATCTCGACGATGCGCCGATCCTTGGCCGAACGGGCGAGGGCTTCAAGAACTTGGACTTTGCAGGCCACCTGTTCTGACGTGAACGGGTGCTCCGCGGTGCCCGCAATTGCGGCGGCAAAGACCTTGAGAATGTCGACCACCGCGTCCTCCCATGCAATTCGGTCCATACCGTATACTGACCCGTCTCCGATGCAAGATGGTGCGCCTTCCCGCCAGGCGGGTGGCTTTCGTCGAGGGTCTCGATCCACTGCTTGGTTCGGAAGGCGAGCATCCGAATGAACTCGGGAGTGTTCAGAATGGCCGAAAGCGTCGCTGTCATTCCAGCCTCGAATCCAAGCTGGGCGGCGGCGACATCGCCCGTGTCCCAACCCGCGAGCGGCTTGCCGTCATTGCCTGCGCCGTCTCGACCCGTCCGAAGAACGAGATCAGGAGATCAGCCGGGTGAAATCCCGTCCCGGTCATGTCCGCGAATGGGGCGACGGACTTGGATATGCGCCGGTCGCCCTTGGGCGCGCCAATCGGCTTGTCATGCGACAAGGCCGCTTCGGCGTGCATGGTCGTGTTTCCAGTACCGTTATGCAACGCGGCGCACGGCACCTCGGAATTCGGCGACCCTTCACGGGTCGACAGCCGGGCTGAGAATCCCTGCAGGCATTCTTGCTGCCTGCGCAGGCCGGCCGGCGAAAACACCCGTTGTGCGGCCATTCTCTTGTCTGCCGTTGCCTGTTGCGGTCAGGGTGACGGCTGGCCATTTGCTGATGCGCGCATGCTTGGTTGGTTCGATGCGTCAATGGGGGAGGCCGCGTGATCGAGGCCATGTAGGATTCGGGACCCAAGCCCTGGCGCGTTGACGGCCCCATACCGCTCTGGGCCTTCAGTGTTACGCGCCTTGAGCGTTTTCCGCCTGAAACATTCCGAGCACGTGATAGCCGCCGTCGACGCGGATGATCTCGCCGGTCGTGGAGGCGCCGTGGTCCGAGCAGAGGTAGACCGCTGTTCCGCCCACCGCTTCAAGCGTAGCGTTGGCCCGTAATGGCGCATTGGCCTCTATCGTCTTGAAGGTCTTGCGCGCGCCGCTGATCGCTGCGCCGGCCAGTGTCTTCATCGGGCCCGGACTGATCGCGTTGACACGTATGCCCTTGGGCCCGAGATCGTTCGCGAGGTAGCGAACTGCCGATTCAAGGGCCGCTTTCGCAACTCCCATCACGTTGTAGTTCGGCTGGACACGGTTCGAGCCCATGTATGTCAACGTGACGAGAGTACCTCCCTCCGTCATCAGGGTCTCGGCCTGTCTGGCGACCTCGATAAAGGAGTAGCAGGAGATGTTCAGCGAGTTCAGGAAGTTCTCCCGGCTTGTGTCGACGAACCGCCCGGCGAGTTCTGCCTTGTCGGAATAGGCAATGGCATGGATCAGGAAATCAAGTCGCCCCCATCGCACACGCAGCGTCCGAAAGCACGCCTCGATCGTGGCAACGTCCGTGACATCGACATTGACCAGGATGTCCGATCCAACGCTTCCGGCCAGCGGCTCGACCCGTTTGCCAAATGCCTCGCCCTGGTAGGCGAATGCAAGCTCGGCGCCTTCATCCGCCAGCGCACGTGCGATGCCCCAGGCGATCGACCGGTCGTTTGCCACGCCCATGACCAGCCCGCGCTTTCCCTGCATCAAGCCCGGCACGGCACTCACCCGTGAAACTTGCTGAGCGCCACGGAGGCATTCGTGCCGCCGAAGCCGAAGCTGTTCGAGAGAACCGTGTCCAACTCGGCCTCGGTCGTCTTGGTGACGATCTCTTCGGGACGGAGCGCCGGATCAAGCGTCTTGACGTTGATTGACGGCGCGATGAAGCCACCCTCCATCATCAGTAGAGAATAGATCGCTTCGTGCACTCCGGCTGCACCGAGCGAGTGGCCGGTCATCGACTTGGTCGACGAGATCGGCGCGTGATCCTCCCCGAACACGCGCCGAATCGCCTCGACCTCGATCACATCGCCAACGGGTGTCGATGTGCCGTGGGCGTTGATGTAGTCCACCTTGTGATCGCCCAAGGTCGAGGTTGCGATCCGCATCGACCGTTCGCCGCCTTCGCCGCTCGGTGCGACCATGTCGAAGCCGTCGGACGTTGCGCCGTAACCCGTCACTTCCGCATATATCCTGGCGCCGCGAGCCTTCGCGTGCTCAAGTTCCTCGAGCACGATCATCCCGCCTCCTCCTCCGATGACAAAGCCGTCCCGGGATTCGTCGAAGGCGCGTGCGGCTTCGGTTGGCGTATCGTTGTATTTCGAGCTCATCGCGCCCATGGCGTCGAACAGGCACGAGAGGGTCCAGTCAACTTCCTCGCCGCCTCCGGCGAATACGATATCCTGCTTGCCCAGCTGAATCTGTTCGGTGCCGTTGCCGATGCAGTGGAGCGTGGTCGAGCATGCGGAGGTGATCGAGTAGTTGAGCCCCTTGATCTTGAACGGCGTGGCGAGGCATGCGGATACGGTCGATGACATGCAGCGGGTCACCATGAAGGGGCCCATTCGCTTTGGCGCACCCTTTTCGACAACGGTCCGGTGCGCGGTGAAAAAGTTGGATGTCGAGGGGCCTCCCGAGCCGGCCACGAGTCCCGTGCGTTCGTTGGAGACGTCGCTTTCCTCTAGCCCGCTGTCGGCGATCGCCTGTTCCATGGCAAGATAGGCATAGGCGGCGGTCGACCCCATGAACCGCAACTGGCGTTTGTCGATCACATCTTCCAGCACGATGTCCGGTATGCCGGCGATCTGGCTCCGGAACCCAAGCTCGGCGTAATCCGGCTGAAAGGTGATTCCGGATCGGCCGGCCCGGAGGCCGGCGGCGACCTCGGTGCAGTCATTGCCGATCGGGCAGACGATGCCGATGCCGGTGATGACGACTCGACGCATGCGCGCTTCTCCCATGGTCAACTCTCGGAAAGAGCGACCTTCATGTCCTTCGTTTCATATATAGTCTCGCCGTCCGCTTCCACTCGGCCATCGGCAACTCCCATGGTCAGCCGGCGCGTCTGCACGGCCCTGGTAAAGTCAACGAAATACCTCAGCAGCCGACGATCCGGCCGCACCATGCCGGTGAGCTTGACGGAGCCGACACCCAGCGCATATCCGCGGCCCTTCCATCCGCGCCATCCCAGATTGAAGCCCGTCAGTTGCCAAAGACCGTCAAGGCCGAGGCAACCCGGCATGATTGGATTGCCCGGGAAGTGGCAGTCGAAGAACCAGAGATCGGGACTGATGTCGAATTCGGCAACGACGTGGCCCATGCTATGCAAGCCGCCATCGCCGCTGACTTCGGTGATCCTGTCCATCATGAGCATGGGTGGTGCGGGCAACTGCGCGTTGCCGGGGCCGAAGAGCTCGCCCCGTGCGCAGGCCAAGAGGCCCGCCTTGTCGAATGATGCCGGATATCCCGCCACTTTGGCACTGCCCCCAGACAATGATGCCGATCACTTGCTTCGCCCAATAACAGGGGCGGGGATTGTGGTGCAAGGGGGTGTCCGCGGCGGGCAGAGTTGTCACGATGCCTGATTCCGATTGAACCGGAGCGGGATTTTCCATTATGTTCAGGGGAAACGGGGACTGGATCGGCGGGCATGATGCTCCATGAACTCAGTTCAGAGTGGCTTGGCAAGGCGGGACTCAGGCCGACGCGGCAGCGGGTCGCGCTGGCGAAGCTTCTTGTTGGCGATGGCCAGCATCGACATGTCACGGCCGAAAGCCTGCATTCGGCGGCGCGCGACGCCGGTGAGGCGGTGTCGCTGGCTACGGTCTACAACACGCTTCGGGCGTTCTGTGACGCCGGGCTGCTGCAGGAAATCACCGTCGACGGCACCAAGAGCTACTTTGACACCCGCACAGACGACCACCCGCATTTCTACTGGGAAGACGAGGGACGACTTTCGGACGCGCCCGCCGACGAACTGGAGATTCGTCGTCTTCCCGGAGCGCCGGACGGCGCCGAGATATCAAAGGTGGACGTCGTCATCCGGCTTCGCAGGACCTGAACGTACCGGGTTATCACACGGGATCGCGAACGAATTGGCGGGTTCAGGCAGGTTGGACGAGCTCCGGTCCCTTGGCGCGGTTTGAGTTCACCTTGGCATGCACCCGGTATAATTGAAGGGAGTCATCCGGCGCGGGTTTCATGACTGCAGCGGCGCCTTTGCCAACCTCTCCCAGCCAGAGCGGCCAGTCCCGTGCATCCAGAATGACCGGCATGCGATGATGGATGCCCGACAGTGTCCTGTTGGCGGACGTCGTGATGATCGCGCAAGTGGTGATCGGAGTGTCGCCGCGCTCCCAAACCTGCCAAATTCCGGCGAAGGCCAACGCGCCATCCGACTTTGGGTGAATGTACCACGGCAGGCGGTTGTTGTTGAAGTCGCGTGTCCATTCATAGAAGCCGGTTGCCGGAACGAGGCACCGACGACTGCGGCACGCGTCCCTGAAGGCGGGCTTTTTCGCAATGGATTCCGCACGGGCGTTGATGAGCAGCGGCCCGTCGGTCGGCGTCTTGTACCAATGGGGAACAAAGCCCCATCGCAGCGGCCTGAGATGCCTGATTCCGTCTTCCGACGTAATTGCATGTATGCCGTCGGACGGGCAGATGTTGTAGTTCGGGGTGTCCGGCAGATCATTCGCCGGAACAGCACGAAACAGGTCGGCCATCGCCTCATGGGGCAGAGTCAGGGCAAACCGTCCGCACATGGCGACACGCTATGCCCAAGCCTCGCGCCATGCAAACGGTCCCTTGCAGCCTGCAATAGCGGGAGGCGGCGCCAGAGGGGCGGGTGCGGGTGTCCGAGGACGGTTGTCCGTGCCCCGGTGTCCCTGCGCAGGCCCCTAGCTTCCGGTTTCCTTGCTCCCGTCGCTGTTCGCTTCCGTGCCGGCTTCCTGTCCGCTGCCGGTCGCACCGTTCGCTGGCGGGGCGCCGGGTGAACCCGATTTTGCCTCGGTCTCCACGGCGACGGCCGCTTCCGGCGAGTCTTCGTTCTCGGGATCGCCGACTTGCTGCAGCTCGTCGAGTTCGGCGTCGCCGATCTCGTCGAAGAGTTCCGCAATTTCGAGTTCGGCCTTGGCTTCGTCTTCCGCTGCCTGCTCGGCGACGTTGATGCCCTTTGCCTGGAGCGCTGCCTCGTCCTCGGAGCGGGCCACGTTCAGCTGGATCTGAACCTCGACTTCCGGATGAAGCCTGACCGTCACGCCGTGCACGCCGAGCTCCTTGATCGGCGCCTCGATCGCGACCTGTCGCTTGTCGATCGCGAATCCGGCTTCCGACGCAACCTCGATCGCATCTCGGGGCGTGACCGATCCGTAAAGTGAGCCGCCGTCGGAGGCTTGCCGAATCACGATGAACTGCTTGCCGTCGAGCTTGCCGGCAAGCGCGTCCGCCTCCTTGCGGGTCTCGATGTTTCGCGCCTCAAGCTGCACCTTCTGCTCTTCGAACTGCTTGATGTTGGCTTCGGACGCCCAGAGCGCCTTTTTCTGCCGCAGCAGAAAGTTGCGTGCATAGCCGTCCTTGACGGAGACTATGTCGCCCATCTGGCCGAGCTTCGCGATGCGTTCAAGAAGGATGACTTGCATTGGTTTCCGTCCTCACTTCACTGCATAGGGAAGAAGCGCAAGGAATCGTGCGCGCTTTATTGCACGGGCCAGCTCGCGCTGCCTGCGCGAAGACACGGCGGTGATTCGCGACGGCACGATCTTGCCTCGCTCCGACATGTAGCGTTGCAGGAGCTTGGTGTCCTTGTAGTCGATCCTCGGAGCGTTCTCGCCGGAGAAGGGGCAGACCTTGCGGCGGCGGAAAAAAGGTTTCGTTGCCATGAGAATTCCCCTTCCTAGCGTCGATCGCCGCGTTCGCGGCGGGATTCGCGCTCTTCGACCCTGCGCATCTGGACCGAAGGGCCCTCCTCGTGCTCGTCGACCTTGACGGTCAGGACCCGCACGACGTCATCATGAAGGCGCATCAGGCGCTCCATCTCCTGCACGGCCGGCGGCGGTGCGTCTGTCCTGATGAATGCGTAGTGGCCCTTCCGATTCTTGTTGATCCTGTAGGCCATGGTCTTGACGCCCCAGTACTCGTTTCCGACGACCTTGCCGCCGTTATCCGCGAGAACCGTTCCGAAGTGTTCGACTAGACCTTCAGCCTGCGCGTTGGACAGATCCTGACGCGCAATGATCACATGCTCATAAAGCGGCATGTCGTCTCCGTTCTTTCAAGCGCACTTCAAAGGAGGGGCAGTGTCGCCGCGCCCGTCCACGAGAGGTTGCGCCAATGGCATGACTTGCGGCGAGTGGCGGGCTTATACACGGGCTTGGGCGGGTTTCAACCCATTGTGCGCATGATGCATGGGGTTCTGCGGCAGGATGGGATTCCTGCCAGGCCGGCACGGACGGGATGCCGGGACGCAGGTCGGCCTCACTGATTGTCGAGCCCCTCGGTGGCGGCTTTCGGGGCGATCCATGCCGCAACCCCGCCTGCCAGGATCTTGCCGCTTCAGCCAAGGGCCAGTTCGGCCGCCTGCCTGCCGTGCCAGATTTGCGGCGGCCCAATGCTTGACGAGTGCCGGATCGGCGGATTTTCTCCTGGTCCATGAATGAACTCGACATTGATTTCGTGCGGGCACAGTTCCCGGCATTTTCCGAGCCGTCCCTCCAGGACCAGGCGTTCTTCGAGAATGCGGGCGGATCCTGGACGTGCCGGTTCGTGACCGAGCGTCTCGAGCGGTTCTATCGCGAGAGGAAAGTTCAGCCCTATGGCCCCTTCGAGGCAAGCAGGCTGGCGGGTGAGGAAATGGACGAGGCGCGGACGCGGCTTGCTGGCATCCTCGGGGTTGATGCGGACGAAGTGAGCTTCGGTCCGTCGACGACACAAAACACCTACGTTCTGGCGCAGGCGTTTCGCGCGTGGTTGCCCGATGGCGCGGTCATCGTCGTGACCGACCAGGATCACGAGGCCAATTCGGGTCCATGGCGGCGGCTTGAGGCGTTCGGGATCAAGATCCGAGAGTGGCGTGTCGACCCGAGTACAGGACATCTGGATCCTTGCGCGCTGGAGTCGCTGCTGGATGGCGCCGCGCTTCTCTGCTTTCCGCATTGCTCGAACGTTGTCGGCGAGATCAACGATGTCGCCGCGATTGCAGGCATGGCGCACGACGCCGGAGCGGTCGTCTGCGTAGACGGCGTTTCCTATGCGCCGCACGGACTTCCGGACGTTGGAGCGCTGGGTGCGGATATCTATCTGTTCTCGGCCTACAAGACCTACGGACCGCATCAGGGCATCATGGTGATGTCCCGTGCATTGGGCGGGGCGTTGCCGAACCAGGGGCACTTCTTCAATGATGGCGATCTCACGAAGCGATTTGTGCCGGCAGGACCGGATCACGCTCAGGTCGCAGCCTGTGCCGGGATGGCGGATTACGTGGATGTGCTGTTCGGGTCGATGGGATGCGGACCGCTCGGTCCGACCGAGCGCGCACGTGCCGTGCACGATGCCATGCGGGACCGGGAAGCGGTGCTGCTGCAACCGCTGCTTGAGTTCCTCGCCGAGCGGAACAATGTGCGCCTCATCGGACCTCGCGACGCCCGGATTCGGGCGCCGACCGTTGGGGTCCTTGCCGACCGGTCTGGCGCGGATCTGGCGTCCGCGCTTGCGCCGATGGGCATAATGGCGGGCGGAGGGGACTTCTACGCGGTTCGGCCTCTGCACGCCATGGGCATTGATCCTGCCCACGGCGTGCTGCGGTTGAGTTTCACGCATTACACCAGCGAAAACGAGGTCTCGCGGTTGATCGCCGCGCTTGATCGCGTTCTGTAGCCTGCCCATCGCGGACCCGTTCGGTCGGGATTGCCCCGGCGGCCCTGACGGACCTCGCTCGCTGTTCGCGCCATTGCATGCCCGGCGATCGGTTGGGTGCCCGCCGTAGTGGGGCGGCAACACGTCAGTCATTCGAAACGTGAATGGCCGGGCCGGGCACCAGGGACATGCCTTGCGTCTGTCCGGTGCCCCTCCCGTGCACAATTGCCGGCCAGAAGCGGCCAGGGAATGGACTTTGGCCCTTTCGAGGCGGGTTGGGCCGGTCGGTTTGCGAATCGCCTCGGACATGTTGTGATCGCCGTCCGCAATCGAGTCGCTTTCGAATGCGTGAATCACTTGAACGCTGATGGAGGACATATGCGTGATCCGGTGATCTGGTGGGTTCGGAAGGATCTGCGTCTTTCGGACAATCCTGTGCTTGCATCGGCCCTTGGGGCAGGAGGTCCGGTGGTTCCGGTCTTCATACTGGATGACGTGTTCGAATCCTACGGCGCGGCACCTCTCTGGCGGTTCGGGTTGGGTGTCGAGGAATTTGCGAAGTCGCTGAATGCCGCTGGCTCGCGGTTGATCTGTCGTCGCGGGTCGGCGACGGACGTGCTGCTGGACGTGGCTGCCAAGACCGGAGCCCGGGCGGTCCGTTGGAGCAGGGCCTACGATGCGCCACAGATTGCGCGCGACAAGGCCGTGAAAGCCGCACTGCAGACAGCGGGCATTGACGGAGCAAGCGTTCCAGGAAGCGTCCTGTTCGAACCATGGTCGGTCCAGACCAGGGCGGGAACGCACTTCCAGGTCTTTTCGGCGTTTTGGAGGGCCGTCGAAGGCATCAACGTGGCGTCCCCGTTGCCCCGTCCCTGGCGACTGCCTGCGCCTGCAACCTGGCCGGCGAGTGCAGATGTCGCGGACTGGGGCCTGGCGCAGCCGATGCAGCGAGGCGCGTCCGTGGTTGCCCGGCACGTGACGATTGGCGAGGACGCTGCCCGGGACCGGCTGGAATCCTTCGCCGCGGATAGAATGGACAATTACGGCGAACGACGGGACTATCTGGCGGAGCCAGCAACATCCCGTCTTTCCGAGCATCTGGCGTGGGGCGAGATCAGTCCTGCCACTTGCTGGCACGTGGCAGCTGGGCCAGCCCGGGACGGCAGGCCGGGGGCGGTGTCCTTCCTGAAGGAACTCGCTTGGCGCGAGTTTGCGCATCACCTCGCCTGGCACACACCTGGGATCGCACCTTCGGTGCTACGCTATTGAAATAGCGTCTCTTTTTCCTCACGCAAACGCGATTTCGGGCGGATTCGAACGAGTTTTCTCCCGTTTCTGCAACCGAACGGAGGAAGAGAATCATGTCGAAGATGCGACTCACCGACGCGAAGGTCCGCGCCCTGCGGCCCGCGAAGACCACCCGGAACGTCCGGGACACCGCCCTTGCGGGCTTCGGCGTCAGGATCCTGCCCAGCGGGCGGAAACGATATTTTCTGCAATCCCAGCACGAGGGTCGCCGCAAATGGCGGATCGTGGGCGACCCTGACGGCATGGCCGTCGGCGAGGCGCGGGAACGGGCGAGAGAAATGCTTGCCGCGATCCGAACCGGACGTCCGGCCTCGGGTGACGAGACGCTGTTCGAGGTCGTTGCGGAAGAGGTGTTTCGACGGTATGGCAGGAACTGGAAACCGGGCACGCTTGCGGTGAACAGGCACTATCTCGACAAGAAGATCCTGCCCTGGTTCCGGGGCCGCCAGATTTCCGGGATCACGTCGCGGGACGTGAAGGACTGGTTCGCTTCCCTGCATGCGACGCCGGTGTCGGCGGACCGGTCGATGCCCGTGCTGTCGGTCATCATGAAGGAGGTCGAAGCCGAGGGGCTGCGGCCGGAGGGCAGCAATCCGTGCAAGGGGATCCGGAGATACAGCAGGAAGAACCGCGAACGGTTCCTGTCCGAATCCGAGTTCGGCCAGCTCGGTACGGCGCTGCGCGAGGCGGGGCCGTGTCCGACGGTCTCGATCATCCGGCTCCTTGCGCTGACCGGCTGCCGCTCCAGCGAGATCAGGACCCTTCGCTGGAAGGACTTCCGCGACGGGCATCTTTACCTGCGGGACAGCAAGACGGGTCCCCGCACGGTATGGCTTTCGTCTGCAGCACGCGCTGTCCTGAACGATCTTCCGCGCACGTCGCCGTGGGTCTTCCCGTCCGGGAGAACCGAGGGTCCGATCTCGTCCTCCAAGGTTCGCAAGACCTGGGCTGGAATCCGGTCGAACTCCAGCCTGAAGGACGTCCGCCTTCACGATCTTCGACACGCGTATGCAAGTTTCGCGATCATGAACGGAGAGACCGTCCTCACGGTGGGGCGGCTGCTCGGGCACAACGATCCGGGAACCACGCTCAAATACGCTCACCACGCCGAGGCTGCCGTGGAGGAGGCCGCGGTCGCGATGGGTGCCGTTCTCGGAGGGAGGGAGACATGACCCGAGTCAAGTTGACAGACGCACGCGCGATGCGCCTCAAGACCGCCAAGAGCGAATTCTCGGTGCACGACAAGGCGGTTCCCTCACTGAGCGTTCGTGTCTACCCGTCAGGCACGAAGACCTGGACATGCACCGTCGACGGACGGAGGGCCTCGCTTGGCCGGGTCGACCTGGTTCCCGTGGACGACGCGCGCCGGGAATGCCTTCGGCTGCAGGTCGAAGGAACCGGACCGGCCATGGAGGTCCCGGTCTATGGCGAGTTCGCCATGGGCGCTT
>JAJEAC010000141.1 GCA_022824315.1 Silicimonas sp. | reverse complement strand
CCGAACGGGTCTCGCCGAACGCAAACCGCACATCCGGCCCCACGGTGGAAAATGGCTGAAGATGAAGAGAGAAAGGGCCTGATCCGAATGCCGTGAGGCAGAAAGATCAACGCTCAATTGTGGCCCGAGCAGTTACCAATGAGTTATGATTCAGCCTCTGAGAAATTCCTTTTCGAAATCGGCTCAGCGCATGATTGACGAACGGACGTGAACGGACTCCCGGCTGATGGGATCGGTCCGCATTCGTGGCCGATCTGGCAATCCCTTGATTCTCGGCCCGAGCGACCACGCCCGTTCCGGAGCCGACTCACGAAACGGCTTGCAATCCCCAGTCGGTGGGCATACGTTGCTGCACAAGAGAACCCATCGGACTGCCGCCCAGACAGGGATGTACGGGGTCCGATTAACACGATCCCAGGGACGCCTCGTGCGTCCCTGTATTTTTGTGGAGTGACGAGACATGCCCGTTGAAACGTCAGTTCAGGTTCCCCGCAATCGTGTACGAGTGTTCGTCGACTTCTGGAACTACACGCTCTCCATGCAGAACGCCGACGCGGCGTTCCGTACGGACTGGGCGAAGCTCGGGCCGGTGCTTGCACGCGCCGCGACTAAAGTCGTCGATGCCGCAACAGCGGGTGAGTATCAAGGGCTGAACTTCTATGGCTCCCATGACCCGGCCAGCGAAGCGGATCGACGGCTACGCCGTTGGGCTACGACTGTGGTGGACACCTTTCCCGGTGTGAGCGTGTCGATCGTGCCGCGCCAGCGGAAGCGCTCGCCTCCGGTGTGCCCCACCTGCCACAGCGCGGTCGCTCAATGCCCCGCTTGCGGCGCCGACATGAGGGGGACAGAAGAGAAGGGGGTCGACGTTCGCATGGCGACCGACATGATCAGTCTCGCTTGGGCGGACAACTACGACATCGCGGTTCTGGTCTCGTCCGATCGGGATTTCGTGCCGGTGGCCGAGTTTCTGGAGACACGGGGTATCAAGGTCATCCACGGGGCGTTTCCGCCCAGAGGTGCGCAATTGACAGCGCGGTGCTGGGGAAGCGTGAATGTAGCTCAACTGCGCGAGGAATTTCTCTTCACCCGGCCAATGCGCAGCACCTGAATTCGCGCAGAAGACCAATTCCAGACTGCATTTTCTCTCGCTAAAACGAGATCTTGAAACGATTCAGATTGAAACTGACAGAGATTGTCGGTCTCGGTGGTTGCGAGCCCCTGCATTGCAGCCCCGATATCCCGCCGTGACACCAAGGCTGCGCGACGTTGTGGAAGGGCGCAGACCAATGAGCGACGCTGCCAAGTACTTCCCCCAATTCACGGATCTGCATTCGGCGGGAATGGGGCACCAAGCACGCCAGACAGCGGTTTGAGGGAAGGTCTGCTGTGGAATCGCGTCCACGGTTCCGGTCAACTGCGAATGCTGACCATCAAATTCGTTGCGGAAGCGAAGGCAAATGCGGCAAACGTCACTGCCGTTCTGCGCAATCAAACCGGCGGCAGACCTTCAAGTCCAGTACACTCACGCCGAGCAGCAAATTCGAGACTGTTATTCCCTTGACGCTTATTGGTGATGCATGGGTTCCGCCGTAACCCGTCCGTGTTGACTATGTGCTAAAAGTGCAATTTTTGGATGAATTTCAAAGTAACGAAGCCTCTCGAAATCACCAATTTTTCAGAGGTTTGCTTTGACTTCTGGGGATAAGATTCGAACCTAAGACATAAGGGTTTTGAATCGGTGGAGGCGCGCATTTCTGGCTTGAGCTTGCAAACTGATCCCTTATTTTCTGGTAACTGCTCACCCCCCTCATTCCGGTTTGATGTTTGTGTGACAGGCGATTTGTTTGCATTGAGGTGGATGGCTGTCGGCCACCTTCGGAAAGTCGGTGACTGGGCCGTGACCAGCGCGCGCGCCTTTCGCGTGGGGTTTTCCTGCTCCCGCTCGGCACGATGACCCGATCACCGGGCCGCGCATGTTGCGGTGCGGTTCGCGAATGCTTCGGCCGCCGCCGGGCACGGAGCGTGGCCGGTCGGACCCTGCCCATCTGTCTGTGGCGTTGATGAAGACATTGGTTGCGGCGGGAGGTTGACACAGTAGACGGATCCGGCTAACGGTGGTCATCGAGAGCGACGGGGACCGCCGATGGGCTGCTTCGGATCTTATGTTGCGGTCGCTTCCATGTTGCGGTGACTCGGAAGAGTCAGTGTTAACAGAGACATCGCTGGAATCTCCGCAACATTTCTTTTGGGAAGCCACCCGCATTGGATGGCCGGATTTCCGGTGAAGAGGCGCGCCACCGACCTCGGTCCCCCTGTCCGCGCACCGCACATTCCTGAACGGCGACGGGGCCTCGTCGCCCGAAACCGACTCCGAATCCATCGTCACGGACAGCACGGCCGTCCGGCGGCCGTCGAAGCGAGTTCGCCCTCGGGAGCCGGACGGGGACTCACGTCTCTCGCCGCCTGCACGGCAACGGAGGACGTTGCGGGGTTCGACGGAGACACGGGCTCCGCGATGCCCTCCGTGCATCCGGCGTGACATGGATTACGTCGTGGCCTTCCCGCATCGCGAACATTCGACGTTGCTCCCGTCGGCTTTGGTGTCTTGATTCTTGCATCGATGAGCCGTAATTTCGCCATGCTTTTTCCCGCAATCAGTTGCAGACGCGGATGAAACTGGATAGAAGCCAGAATGCATCTGCGGGTTGACCAAGGAAAAAAGAACGCTATTGCAGAGTGTTAGAACCGAAGGTGCGGCATAGGGGTGTAGCTCAGTTGGAAGAGCATCGGTCTCCAAAACCGAGGGTCGGGGGTTCGAGCCCCTCCGCCCCTGCCATGTCCGCCAAGTCTCGCAGAATGCTGCGGCCCGTCTCCGCCGGGCCCTGAATTTTCCGCAATCGGTGAATTGGTCAGGGATTGCCGAATGCACCGCAAGCCCCTGTCCTCCGGGTCGGGAGCAGTCATGCGCTTGGCGGCCTTATCCGCCGGAATCACCCTTGATTTGCGGCATGAGAATTTCAGTTTGCCGCGTTGAACGGCCCAAGACACCAGGATTGGAACTTGGGCCTGACGGAACCATCGAGTGCGCGGTTTCTGGTGCGGAAGAGACAGTGTCGCGCGGACTCGGGTCATCGAATCTGCCGCTGCTCCGGGAAGAGCTTTTCCACGACCGTGTTGACCGTGGATTCGATGAACGCGGTCGGCATCGGGGTCACCGGCGGCGCAGGCCGGAAACCGAACCGGACAGGAGGCAACGAACCCGTGCCTGGTGCTTGACCGTGACTCGCTCGCACTGCGCCGGACCGCTCGGACGGAGTGTCCCGGAATTCGGCTATCGGAGCGTCCCGAATGGCTTCGCGGCTTGCCGTGCCCGAAGGGGCGTGGTGTGCGCCGAGCCAAGCATGGGCATGCTGCGCGCATACGAGGTCCGCGGCCTGGGCGTTTCTACGAGGTGCGACCGAGCCGACGCGGATCCGTGTCTCCATGCCTTGGGCCGCGACGCCCGGCGAACGGGAAATCCAGTACTTTGTGAGCCAATAGCTGATGGGTCGCGATTTGTCGGCAATTCCCAGCCAGCGGGTCGTCCGAACGCGAGTCCGATGTCGCCGGCGGTCTGCGAACCGCCCGAACTCTGACCTGAAGCATGGAGTCTCACGAACCAATGGCGGGTTGAATGGCTGCGTCCTTGGTCGCGGCCGAAACCGAGCTTCCCCCCGACGGACTGCCGGTCCGCAGCTCCCGAACCCTGCTCGACGATCTCTCGGGCATGGTGCTGAACCAGCTGCACCTGCCGGGCCACGTCGAATGCCTGCTGTTCCTGGTGACCGCGCCGACCCCGGTCCAGGAACGGGCCTTCCAGCTGCTTGGAGTGATGCCGGACCAGTGCGTTCCCGCAAGGCTGCCAGGTTGAGTGGAGGCCGGCATCTCGACGGCAATGATGGGCGAGGCAGGTGAAGGCGGACCGGTCATTGCGATCCTCGGCGAGTATGACGCGCTGCCGGGCCTAAGCCAGAAGGCGGGAATAGACTGGCCCGAGCCGGTCGAGGAAGGGGGTGACGGCCATGGCTGCGGCCACAACCTGCTGGGTGCCGGGGCAATGCTGGCAGCTGCGGCCGTAAAGAACTATCTCGCAGAGCAAGGGTTGCCCGGGCGCGTGCGCTACTATGGCTGCCCGGCGGAAGAGGGCGGTGCGGCCAAGACTTTCATGGTGCGCGACGGCGTGTTCGACGATGTCGATATCGCGCTCTCCTGGCACTCCATGCATTTCCTGGGCGTGATCCCTCCCAAGACACTGGCCGTCACCATGATCGATTTCAGCTTCGGCGGCCGCAGCGCCCACGCCGCCGTGTCGCCGCATCTGGGGCGCAGCGCGCTCGACGCGGTCGAATTGATGAGCGTTGGGGTCAACTACCTGCGCGAGCACGTGTCGCCCGATGCGTGAATGCACTATGCTGTGCTCGACTCCGGCGGGCGCGCGCCGAATGTCGTGCAGGCAAATGCAACTGTCCGCTATTCGGTCCGCTGCCGGCGGATGGCCGATCTCGGCGGGCTGGTTCAGCGGGTGAGGGAGGTGGCCGAGGGGGCTGCCCTGATGACCGGCACGCAAATGTCCAGCGCGGTGGTTACAGCGATGTCGGAGATCCTCGACAACCCACCGCTCTACCGCTTGATCCAGAAAAACGTCGAGGCGCTTGGCCCGGTTCAGTTCGACACGGCGGATCGTGATTACGCGGCCCGCATGCAGGCCACGCTTGAACGCGCGGATATCGAGGCGGCCTATCTCGCCTCGGGCATCGACGAGCGCGAAACGCCGATCTGCGACTTCATCGTCCCCCTTGAGGCCGAAGGCGTTCCGATGCTCGGCTCCACCGATTTGGGTGACGTCAGTTGGGTCGTTCCGATGGCACAGGCGGGCGGGCCGACCTATGCCATCGGAACGCCAGGGCATTCCTGGCAGGTGACGGCGCAGGGCAAGGCGCCGGCCGCGCACAAGGCGATGACGCATGTCGCCAAGGTGCTTGCCGGTGCGGCAGTCGACCTGATCGAGGACCCGGCCCTGATTGCGGAAGCCAAGGCGGACCACGCAGCGCGAACGGAAAAAACCGTCTATCGTTCGCCGCTGCCGGCCGATCTCTTGCCACAGGCGCCCGACTGAAATGCCTGCTCGCAATCCGCTCTTCCAGCCGTTCCAGATCGGCAGTCTGAAGCTGCCCAACCGGGTCGTGATGGCGCCAATGACCCGGTCCTTCGCGGTGCGTGGCGCTCCGACGGCTGACACCGCCGCCTACTACAAGCGCCGGGCCGAGGCCGAGGTCGGTCTGATCGTGACCGAAGGCACGGTGATCGACCGTCCTGTGTCCAAGACAGATCCTTGGGTCCCGGATTTCTTCGGCGAGGCCGCGCTGGCCGGTTGGCGCGGGGTGGTCGAGGCAGTGCATGGCGCCGGCGGCCTGATCGCGCCGCAATTGTGGCATGTCGGGCCGCGGCCGGACCCTATCGTCAAAACTTGGGAGCCGGTCGGCCGCATCGACAGTGCTTCGGGCATCCGCACGTGGGACGGGTCGCGCGTGGCGCCGATGACCGAAGAGGACATTGCCGACACGATCGACGCCTTTGCACGATCCGCCGCGCACGCCGTCGCGCTGGGTTTCGACTGCATCGAGATCCACGGTGCCCACGGCTACCTGATCGACGATTTCTTGTGGCACAAAACCAACCTGAGGACCGACCGTTGGGGCGGGCCGACCGTGGGTGAGCGGGCGCGCTTCGCGGTGGAAGTGGCGCGGCGCATCCGTGACGAGATGCCGCCAGACATGCCGTTGATATTCCGGCTGTCCCAGTGGAAGGGGCTCGACTTCGACGCAAGAGTGGCGGAGTCGCCCAAAGAGCTGGGCGAATGGCTGATGCCACTTGCCGAGGCCGGTGTCGACATCTTCCATTGTTCGCAACGGCGGTTCTGGGAACCAGCCTTTGCCGGCAGCGACCTCAACCTGGCCGGATGGGCGCGAAAGGTGACCGGTCAGGCGACGATAACGGTCGGGTCGGTCGGATTGTCGGACGAGTTCATCGGTGGCGCACACTCCACGCCGGTTTCGCTGGACGAGCTCAACCGCCGCCTCGAGCGTGGAGATTTCGATCTGGTCGCCGTGGGACGCGCCCTTCTGGCCGATCCGTCCTGGGCGCTCAAGGTGCGGGACGGGCGGAGCGCCGAGATGCTGGGCTACGACCGGTCCATGCGGGACATATTGTTCTGACCTGGATGTCGGCCAGCCGGCATACCGACGCGGCACGACTAGGATCCATCCCAACATAGAGTGCGCCAGGCCTGATACGCGGCGAGCATCTCTGCGTCGGTCGTGGCGGTAGCGATCCCGGCCTCTGCCGTGGCGAGCGCCTGCTTTGCCTCGTCGATTTTCATCATCTGCATGTCGGCGTCGGTAGGACCATCCGTCATCGGGGCGTCGTCACTCCCCCCCCCTCCGCGGCCGGAAAGAACCAGCGTCCCGGCCACCATAACCGCCGTTGAGTGCTGAAAGTTGCCGCTTCAGAGTAGAACGCGGGGGATCGAATATGGTCGAAACGATCAGTGCAGCCCGGTTGGCGCTCTTGTCAAAAACGCCATGGGCAGCTTCAAACGCGAGTTCCTTCGTCCAACGCACATTCAGGCAAGTCAGAAGCCGACCACATTTTACAGAAACGCAGATTGCGGAAACGGGCCTGCAGTCACCTGTCCCTTGGGAGCCGCTCCTCCAGGATCGCCTCGATCCGGGCCTGGCCTTTCGCCAGTTCGGAAATTGCGGCCCGGTTCTCGCCGACCCCCTCGCGAACTGAGCCGATCTCCGAATAAAGAAAGCCAGTCGCGGCTATCCCCAACGCGACCAACACACCGCCGATCCGCTTGATCCAGAGCACATCATTTCGGACTTCTGCTAGGCCCGATGCGCTTGTAACGCCGTCGGACACCCTAGCCCGAACGGCTTCGGCAATCGCCTCTGCGGCCGGACGGGTGAGACCGCCCTCTTCGAGGATGCGAATGAACGCAGCGTCAGTCACGTGCAACAACCTTCGGAAACGAACATATTTTGCATAATTGATAGATATCAAGATATCAACGTTGCAATTCTGAATTTCTGCATGCTTGAAGGAGCCTCACCGAAACCGCAGACAAGCCTCGGCCGTCGATGCAGTGGTCGCTTGTGACTGCACCTTGATCAATCAGGCAATCCGACGGTGGTTTTCGCCGCGCTAACGGCGGTTCTCAACCAACTGCGGGTCGTATGGCAGTAAGGTTCAAATTCCCGCGCCAGATCTTCGACGCTCCGCCCAGATCGGGCCAGTGCCAAAATTCTGATCGCGGAACTCAGGCGGGTAGGCAGGTCTTGCCCTCGGCGCTCCGACACTTTCCTTCGTAACTCGCCGACGACATTTCTGCCTCCATGACGGGGATTTACGGGCTACAAGCATCCGGATCGTACGACCAACCGCGCTTCCGGGTCCGATCGCCTCTCCCGCCGATAGTGCCAGATCCGAGCGACGCCTCTCCGACCAGATGCCAGGAACGCGGCCGGACAGGGCCGTACAGTGATCCCAGAGGTGCGAATGACCTTGCACGGCGGGATAGCCCGCTATAACGTACAGATGTACGCCATGTGAACACAGCCTGGGTGGAGCGAGCCGCGCGCTGCGTGGCTGGCTTCGCAACCGCCGGCATGGCGTTGCCAGCGCCGGGTAATGGCGCGGCGGAACACATCGAGAGCACTAGGGGAGATCCGCTCATGACTGGAATGAATGCAAATGGGTTTTCGACGACTCGACGCGGCGCATTGACGGGGCTCGCCGCCACGGCCGCCGTTGTCGCATTGCCGAAGCGCGCAAGCGCTCAGGATACGACGTTGCGCTGGTGGTCACCGCAGAGCGCTCCGGCGCAGGTTGCGGCCTACAAGGCCCAGATCGCCGCCTTCGAAGCCGCCAATCCAGGTGTCAAGGTTCTGTTCGAAACCACGTCGGACGAAGGCTATGCGCCGCAACTGGCGGCGGCGTTTGCCTCTGGCGAGGTTCCGGACATTGTCACGCACCTTCCTTCGTTTGCGGTCCAGACGTACTATGCCAACGGTCTGATCGAGCCGTTTGACAGCGTTATCGAGGCCGTCGGGGCCGACGACTACTATCCTGGTGCCAACGACGTGTACCGCGCGGCCGACGGCCATTTCTGCGGAACCGGTATCGGCAACACGGCAGCCAACATGATCTGGATGCGCCGGGACCTGATGGCCGACTCCGGTATTGACGCGATCCCGCGTACCTGGGACGAATTGCGCGCTGCCGTCTCGGCCATGCAGAAGGGCGGCGTCTACGGTCTGCCGCTGCCTTATGGGCGCAACTCAATGACCTCGCTGATTTTCATCGGCTTCATCCACCAAGCTGGCGGTCAGATCTTCACGCCCGACCTTCAGATCGACCTCGACAACGAGGGCACGCGCAACGCGCTCGAGTTCTATCGCGAGATGCGCGATTACAGCCCGCCGGGCGCGACGAATTATTCGTGGGGCGAAAGCCTGACGGCCTTCGTCTCGGGCGCCACGGCCACCGGCATTTATGCTGGCCGCGTACTCGTCAACGTCAACACGCAGAACCCGCCGATCGCCGATCACGTTACCTGCGACACCTATCCGACAATCTCGGCGGAAGTTGCGACGTGGACGTTCAATGACTTCCCAAGCGTGTTCATCCCCGCGCAATCGCAAAACAAGGAAACGGCCAAGGCCTTTGCCGCGTCGCTGTTCAATCCCGAGGGCTATATCCAGCAGCTCCATGCAGCGCCGGGCCATGTCCTGCCGGTACTCCGCTCGATCAACGAGAACCCTCTCTACCAGGACAACCCGATCATCCAGAAATACCCGAACGAGGTCGAACTGATGGCCAATGCCGCGGCGGGTGGTTTCAATCTCGGCTATGAGACGACAGAGCATGCCTCGAACGCCAAGGCCGGCGAGATCATCGCCTCCAACGTGATCTCGGATATGGTTGGGCGCGTGATCCTGAATGGCGACAATGTCGACGAGGCGTTGTCCGCGGCGTCGGCGACCATCGAAGAGATCATGGCGTCCTGAACCCTGATCGGCGCCGTCCCCCGGGGCGGCGCCGATTCCATCCGGAATGACGACCGTACCCCAAACCCACCTCGAACGCCGCTATGCAGCACTGGGGCTTCTCCTCATCGCGCCCACGGTGCTGGTGTTCTGTGTGGTGATCGTTTATCCGCTGATATCCGCCGTCTACCTGTCGCTGTTCTCCATCTTCACGCCCACGCTCCAAGGCGAGTGGGTCGGACTGTCGAATTATCAGGCCTTGCTGAGCACCGGCGAGTTCTGGACCTCTCTGGGGAACAACGTGATCTGGACGGTCGGAACCCTGGTGCTTCAAATCGTCTTCGGGGTGGCGATGGCGCTGGTGCTGCACGAGAACCTTTGGTTCCGCGCTCTGGCGCGCTCGCTCATCCTGTTTCCCTATTTCGTTTCGACAGTCGTGGCCGTGCTGGTGTGGAAATGGCTGTTCAATGATCTTTACGGCATCCTCAACCACCTGATGATTGTCGCCGGGCTGATCGAGTTTCCGCTCGACCATCTCGGCAGCATGCCGAACGCGATGATCTCGGTCATCATCGTCGGGGCGTGGAAGTACTTTCCGTTCGTGGTCATCGCCGTTTTGGCTCGGCTCCAGACCATTCCCGAACAGCTCTACGAGGCTGCGCGTATCGACGGGGCAGGACCATTCGCCCGTTTCTGGGACATCACCCTGCCGCAACTTCGCGAGGTGCTTGTGGTCATCGTGCTGTTGCGTGCGATCTGGGACTTCAAGGAATTCGACCTGATCTTTCTCCTGACTGGCGGCGGGCCGATCATCGGGACCCAGACCTTGCCGCTTCTGGTTTACAAGGAGGCATTCGCATTGAACCGCATGGGAATGGCCGCGGCCTATGCGGTGGTGATGATGGCGCTCATGCTGGCTTTCATGCTGATCTACATACGGCAGACACGGCGGCGGGAGTCATGAGATTCGTCAGGCGCATCTTTTTCAATCTTGCCGCCTGGGCGGTGGTCCTTGCAGTGGCCTTCCCGCTTTTCTGGATGATCGTTACCTCGGTCAAGCCGCAGTTCGAGCTGTTTCGGCGGCCGCCCACCTTTCTGCCGGATACCTTCACGCTGGAGCATTACGCGCGGCTTCTGATCGACACGGCGTTCCTGGTCTATTTCAAGAACTCGGTCATCCTGGCGACGACCACGACGGTCATAGTCGTCGCCATCGCGACGCTGGGCGCCTATAGCCTCGTGCGGTTCCGCTATCGCGGGCGGGAGAACCTCGCCTTTCTGGTGCTTTTCACCTATCTGCTGCCGTCGGTCGTCCTGCTTTTGCCGCTCTATCTGATGCTGGTGCGGGTGGGCCTGTCGAACACGATCGCCTCGCTGGTCGTGGCCTATACGACCTTTGCCCTGCCCTATGCGCTCTGGCTCTTGCGCAGCTTCATGGCCGGCATCCCCGAGGATCTGGAGAGCGCCGCACTGGTCGACGGGGCCTCGCGCCTCGGCGCCTTCTGGGACGTGATCCTGCCGCAGCTCTTGCCAGGTATCATCTCGACCGCACTCTTCACCTTCATCCTGTCGTGGAACGAATACCTCTATGCCCTGGTGCTGGTGAATTCCGACAGCGCCCGGCCCCTGACGACAGGCGTCGTGAACATGCTTGTCTCGGCCTTTAACATAGAGTGGTCGCTTCTGATGGCGGCCTCGGTGATGATGAGTGTGCCGCTGATCGTGGTCTTCGCCTTTCTGCAAAGTTACCTGACCCGGGGCTTCGGCGCCGGTGCCGTGAAGGGATAACCGCATGGCAGAAGTCGTCCTTTCACGCGTTCGACGGGATTTCGGCGCGGTGACGGCCGTCCATGATCTCAACCTCGCCATCGCCGAGGGTGAGTTCGTGTCGCTCCTCGGTCCTTCCGGCTGCGGCAAGACGACGACGCTTCGCATGCTTGCCGGGCTGGAGTTCCCCACCGGCGGCGAGATCCGGATTGGCGGACGTGTCGTCAACGACGTTCCTCCGGCCAAGCGCGATATCGCCATGGTGTTCCAATCCTACGCGCTCTATCCGCATCTGAGCGTGGCCGACAACATCGCCTATCCGCTCAAGAAGCGTGGCGTACCCCGGGCCGAGAGGCGGCCGAAGGTCGAACGGACGGCCGAGCTTTTGCAGCTTACGCCGCTTCTGGACCGCAAGCCGCGGCAACTGTCGGGCGGGCAGCAGCAGCGCGTGGCATTGGGCCGGGCTCTGGTCCGCGACCCCAAGGTCTTCCTGCTTGACGAACCCCTGTCGAATCTCGACGCGAAGCTGCGCATCCACATGCGGGCCGAACTGGTGGAACTTCATCAGCGGTTGGGCCGGACCATGGTCTATGTCACGCACGACCAGCTGGAAGCCATGACCATGTCGGACAGGATCGCGATCATCGACCAGGGCCGACTGCAGCAGTTCGCACCGCCGCAAGAGGTGTATCATGCGCCGGCCAACCGGTTCGTTGCCGGCTTCATCGGCACGCCGGGAATGAACTTGATCGAGGGCACTCTGAGCCAAGAAGGCGGTGCCTGGTGTTTCACGGCACCGGGGCTTCGGATCGCCGTCGGCCAACTGACGGATGATGCGCAGGCGGGGCCGGCCACGCTTGGCCTGCGCCCCGAGGATGTGACGGTGGGCGCCGGTCCGGTGTCGGGCATTGTCCGCGTGGTCGAACAGTCCGGTCATGAAAACATCATTATCGTCGAGATCGCCGGGAACGAGCGCCTGACGCTGCGGATCCCTGCCTCGATACTGCCCCGGACGGGCGACACCGTCGCCCTGGCACCCGACGCCACGCACGCGCATGTGTTCGCGGCCGGGGAGGCGGGCCAGCGGCTCAACACGGCAACCGCACGCCCGCGTCCGCAAACACTCTGAATTCAACGACAGACGAGGACCTCCAGCCATGGATCTTGGATTGAACGGCCGCCGCGCCATCGTAACTGCCGCCAGCCGCGGCCTAGGCCGCGCCACCGCCTGTGCGCTCGCACGCGAGGGTGTGCACCTGACACTGAACGCCCGCTCTGAAGGGCCGCTCGTCGAAACCGCCGACGAGATCCGGGCCGAGTTCGGGGTCGAGGTCACACCGGTGGCCGCCGATTTCACCGAACGCGCGGGGCGCGACGCGATCCTTGCCGCTGCCGGCAGCACAGTTGACATCCTGGTGAACAATCCAGGTGTGCGCCAGGTGCCGACGCCATATGCCGAGATCACGTCCGACGACTGGCGCTACTGGCTCGAAGCGCATTTTCTGTCGTCGGTTGAGATGATCCAGGCGGTTGCGCCGGACATGGCGGCGCGCGGATTCGGCCGCATCGTCAACATGAGCGTCAGCTTCATCAAGTTCCCGCAGGTCGGCTTTGCGCATTCCCATGCTGCCCGACTGGCGCTTTCCGGAGCTGTGGCGTCGATCGCACGCGACCTGATCCGGCACAATGTGACGATCAATACGGTGTGCCCCGGTCTCTTTGATACCGACGCGCTGCATACCAATCTGCACGGCCATGCCGCGCGCGGCAAAACCACCTACGAAGCGATTGTCCAAGACCGGTTGGAGACGTGTCCTGCCGGTCGATTCGCCGACCCGTCCGAATGCGGCGACCTGATCGCCTATCTCTGCTCGGCCCAGGCCGGTTTTATGAGCGGCCAGAACATCGTCAACGACGGCGGGGTTTATCAGGGTCTGTTCTGACTGCGCGATCCGTCGGCGAGCGACGCCTCGAATGCAGTGCACAGGCGCCGCGCGGACCCGGCGGCCAGGGTCCAGCCGATCGACCCGTGCCCGGTATTGACGAACAGGCCGGGGATCTTCGTGGCACCGATGAAAGGCAGCCCGGACGGCGTCGCGGGTCGGAAGCCGCACCAGAACGCTGGCTCATCGCCCTGCGCGGCACCCGGAAAGACGGCTTCGAGGCCACGAACCAGCTTCGCCGTCTGCTCTGCAGGAAGCGCCGCGCTCCGGTCGGCAAAGTCGGCGATCCCGGCGACGCGGATGCGGTCACCGAGGCGGTTGACCGAGATTCGATGACGGTCCGCCAACACCGTCGCACGCGGCGCCAGATCGGGCCTGCATACGTCGACCGTCATCGAATACCCCTTCACCGGCAGCACAGGGATCCGAATTCCGAAACCGCGCAGAATCCGTGAACTGGCCACACCGAGAGCCACGACAATGGCATCGGCCTCGACCGGGTCTGCCGTCGTGTCGACGCCAACGGCACGCCCGTCGCATAGCCGAATGGACTGCGCTTCGCGGCCGAAGGCCATGTCCACCCCGCGGGCCTTTGCCTCTTCGGCCAGTTCAACGGTGAATCTGCGGCAGTCGCCGGTCCGGTCGCCGCCATGGAATTCCCCGCCTGCGATCGGAAGATCGGCAGCGGCGAGGCCAGGTTCCCGTGCCACGCATGCTTCGCGGTCGAGAATCTCGACACCGGCACCCGCGGTCCTGCGCGCGGTCTCGACGGCCGACTGCTCCGAGAGAAGATTGAGCGCACCGCCCGTGCCGCCCTCCAGGGTGATTCCGGTTTCGGCCAGAATTCCGTCCAATGCCGCCACCGAGTCCAAGGCGAGCGCCTGCAGGTTCCGCAGATTGGTGCGGTAGCGGGCGGGACGGCAGGCGGCAAGCGCCTCGGCCATCCAGCGCAGGAACGCGGGGTCGGCGCTACACGCCAAGCGCACCGCCGCATCCCGTCCGCGCATCCAGCGCCACAATTGAAAGGGCAGCGCCGGCGTGGCCCAGGGTCTTGCGAACCCGGGTGCCAGATGCCCGGCATTGCCGAAGCTCGCACCGCTAGCCGGACCGTTGGCCGCGTCGAGCACGGTGACGCGGTGTCCGGCGCAGTTCAATAGGTAGGCTGTCGTGACGCCGACGACACCCGCGCCAAGCACGAGAACGTGGCGCGTCACAAGGTCGACTCGAGCCGCGTGTTGATGACAAGTTCGGGCACTGACGCGACGTTCGGCAGCGAGAGCAGCATCGCCACAACGTCGCCCAAGGTTTCGGGCTGCAGGCGCGACGAAATCGGCATCGCGCCGGGAATGCCCTGGAGCAATTCGGTGTCGACCGCGCCGGGGCAGAGCGCGGTAACACGTACGCCGTCCTCCCATCCGGCGAATTTCGCCGCGTGCGACACCGCGAGGAGTGCGTGTTTGGTCAGAGCATAGCCGATCGACACGGAGGCATCGCGATACCGCCTCGCGTCGGTCGAGGCCACGTTGACGATCCGGCCGGTCCCGCTGGAGCGCAGATGCGGCAGAGTCAGGCGGATCATGCGGAAAGCGGCCTTGACGTTGACCGCGAACATCTGGTCGAGAATGTCTTCGTCCCCGTCCTCAAAGCTGATCGCCTTGAGAATGCCGGCGTTGTTGATCAGCACGTCGATAGCGCCGAATCGATGCAGGGTCGCGTCGACCCAATCGGCGGCCGTCCCGGGTTCGAGCGCGTCGAACCGGAAGGCGGCAGCGCGCTCGGGGCCGTGGCTAAGGATGTCATTGGGTACAGCGTCGAGATCGCGCACTCCGAGAGACAGGCGAAATCCGTCGTTCAGCAGGCGCCGTGCCAGCGCCGCGCCAATTCCACGTGCTCCCCCGGAAATCATGACCACCCGATCCGCCGGCGGAAGCGCATCCGTCATGCCCATTTTTCACTCCTTCGGTCGTGCCCCAGACGAGCGCGACGAAACTTGAGTTATATCACTATGCGCACGTTCGTTCGCGGCGACAAGTCCTTAGCCCAAGGTGATCTCAACTGCGTTGTCGTGCGGCAATTTCCAAAACCGCCAATTCGTCCGATCAATCGCGTTCACGCTCAATTTGCTTGTCCGCATCGCGCACGCTATCTTTCGGTGACATGCTGCGGCGCCGTCCGCGACCTCGGTGGCCCGGGAAGATGCATCCGGGCGCCGCGCCACGCAGGAGGATTGCGGTTTCGGTTCGCTGCGACTACTGCCACGTCTCCATGACAGGGTCGCAGCGGGTGGCCGTGGTGTGGGGTTGCGGGATGAATGCAATGGAAGAATCGAAAGAGGCTGGCACGAGGCGTAGCGGGCAAGAATTCGTCAACAGCTTTGCGCGCGGCCTCCAGGTCATTAGAGTGTTCACGCGTCACAAACCTCGCATGACGCTGTCCGAAGTCGCTGAGGAAACCGGGATGAGCCGGGCAACCGTGCGACGCTTTCTGCTGACGCTTGTGCAAGAGGGCTACGTCCATGTCGAGGGCCGGTATTTCAGCCTGTTGCCAAAGGTCCTTGACCTGGGGTTTTCGGTACTCGCCTCGATGGATATCTGGGATGTGGTGCAGCCTATAATCAACGAGTTGGCCGAGAAGTTGCAGGAAAGCGTGATGGCGGCTGTGCTCGACGACGATTCGGTAGTGTATCTTGCGCGGGCGACGCCCAACAGGATGGTCACGGTCGGAATTCGCATCGGGCACCGGATGCCAGCTTATCTGGGGGCTTCCGGTCGCATCTTGCTGGCTCAGTTCGACGACGGCAAGCTGAGAAAATACCTGGACGGGGTTACGCTGGCGTCCGTCACACCGGTCACAATCACCTCGAAGGTGAGACTGCGCGAAGAAATCGAACGCGCTCGCCGCCAGGATTATTCCGTGGTTGATGGCGAAATGGAGGTGGGCTTGCGTGCCGTTTCGGTTCCGGTGCGCGATTTGTCCGGAAAGGTGGTTGCAGCGCTCAATGTGGGGTGTCCCACCGGGCGAGTCAGCGCACGCGACCTCGAGACGCACATCCTGCAGGAACTGCAGGCGGCTTCGCGCAAAATTACCGAGGCCTTGCGCGGCTAGAGGGGCCGGCCCGCCCGGCACCGGCCCCTTGGCTCCGTCAGGCGCCGGACGAGAAGGATTCGGCCATCAAGTGAGACGGCACCTTGAAGCGGGACATGACGTCACGAAGCTGTTCGCGCTCGGTGATGACCTCGGCCCGGTCCCCGGTGACCAGCACGGTCGCGGGCAGGAGCTGTGCATTATAGCGCGCCGCGCTCGACTCGCAGTAGCCGCCGGCGTCGAGGAACGCGACGAAATCGCCGCGCGCCAGCGCAGGCATCTTGCGGTGCGGCCCAAGCTCGTCGGAATTGCACAACGGACCGACAAGGTCGACCGTCCGGTCGGCCGGGCGCGCGGTGTCGGTCACCGGAACCGCGTGATAGTACCAGTCGAGGATCGCCGCCCAAGACAAATGGTTGGTCGACAGATCCATATTCACCCAGGTCTTTGCCGCTTCCTTCACGGCGCCGACCGTGCCGACCGCGATGCCGGACGGACCCGACAGGGCGCGCCCGGGCTCGAGCCGAAGCTTGGGCAACGGCAAGCCCAGCCTTTCGGTCTCGCCCCGGATTGCTTCGGCGCATAGCCGGGCATAATCGTCGGGCGTCGGTGCGCTCTTGTCGTCGTCGATCTGGCTGTTCGGTCCGGTCCCGTACCACTTGCCGAAGGTCCAGCCGCCGCCGATGTCGATACAGGGTGGGATCCAGCCGGTATGGTCGCGGATGTAGCCGGACCATGCAATCATCTCGCGCGCCATCACGGCGAAGGGCTCGGCCTTGTTCGACATACGCGACAAATGGAAATGTGTCTCCTTCAGGTTCATGTTGTCCATGGTCTGCGCGCGCTTGACGAGTTCGACTGTCTGTTCGCGGGTCATGCCCCACTTGGTCGAGTCGCTCTGTTCCTTCATCGTGCCCGGCCCATGCATGGCCACGCCTGGGACATCGGCCAGCGGATCGAGATCGAGCGCCAGGCGGATACCGATATCGGCCGGCTTTCCGAGCCGTTCCGCCACGTCGGCGATCCGGTCGAGTTCATCCATCGCGTCGATGTTGATGCAGAGCCCGTTGGCGATCGCCATTTCAAGCTCGTCGGTCTGCTTGTTCGAGCCGTTCAGCACCAGGGTCTTGGCGTTCGTGCCGGCAAGAAGCGCGATATACATCTCCTGTGCGCCGAAACAGTCGCCCCCTGCACCCTCGTGGTTCATAATGTGGCGGATGGCGAGACCGTTGTTCGACTTGTTGGCAAACAGGATCTCGCTGTTTTCGTAGTGGCGGCGGAAGGCATCGCGAAACTGGCGGTAGGTATGGCGCAGTTCGTTTTCCGAGATGACAAACAACGGCGTGCCAAATTGGCGTGCGAGGTCCGCGACATCGCAACCGTCGACCCAGAGGTTGCCGTTGGAGCCAATGCCGATGAACGCGCCATAGCGGGTCTCATAGCTCGGCGGGTTGAGCGGAATTTCCATCAATGAGGTCACGTCAATCTCCTTGCGTTGGTTGGCACTACAGCAATCCATGCATTTCGAGCCCGCGCTTGAGCGCGATCAGAGCGTCGCCTTCGACAGGTCGCAGGGGCGACCGCGGGGCGCCACCGCCTGGCAGGCCCATCAGGTCGAGCGCGGCCTTGGTCGCAGGATAGAGGCTGCCGCCGCAGGCGACAAACAACTCGGTCAAGGCATGCCCCTTTGCTTGAACCGCGCGTGCTTCTTCCGCCGGGCCATTGCAGGCAAGTTCAAACATGCCGATGCCCTCTTCGGTCCAGACATTCGGGAAACAGTCCATGAGCCCATCCGCGCCGAGCTGCAGGGCGGGCACACCGTACACGGAGGCCGGGCCGCAGAACACGCGGATCCGGTCACCTGTGGCCACGAGCGTGCCGTAGAAGTTTTTCCAGTCGCCCGAGCTTTCCTTGATCGCCACCACCCGGTCGAGATCAGCCAGCTGGGAGACGATGTCGGGGGTCAGCGCGTTCACCGCGTTTGCAGGTATGTTGTACAGGCAGATGGGAATGCCGACCCGGGCATTGATCTGCGAATAGTGCCAGAGGATCTCGTCCTCGGTCAGGGCCACAAAGTAGGGCGGCACAACCAGCGCACCATCGCAGCCTGCATCCTCGGCATGCCGGGCCAACGCCACTGTCTCGTCGACTGTGACCGACCCGACACCGACGACAATCGTGCCGCGGTCGCCGACAACCTCTTTCGAAAATGTGGCGAGGCGTCGTCGTTCGTCATGGCTCAGCGCCCAAAACTCGCCCGTGCACCCGCCAATGATGAATCCGCTCGCCCCGGCGCCGAGCAAGCGCTCGAGGTTGTCGGCAAATGCCGTTTCGTCGATGGCATTGTCCGCCGTGAACGGTGTGGTTACGGCTGGCAACATGCCGGACCAGTTGATGCTGTCGCGGTTCATCGTGCGTTTCCTTCTACTGGCGTGCCCACGACCCCTCGGCGATCATCTGGTGCATGACCGCATCGATCGAGTCTCGGATGCGCGACACGATCTCGGTCACCTCGCCTTCGGAGATGACAAGCGGCGGCGAGAACGAGATTGTGTCCGAATGCGGCAAAGCCCGGGTGATCAGGCCGCGCTCGCGCGCCTCAAGCATGACCCGCCGACCGACGCCAAGGGCGGGGTCGAATGCCCGGGGCGGGGTCCGGTCCGCAACCAGTTCCACGGCTGCAACGAGCCCGGTGCCGCGAACCTCGCCGATCAGCGGGTGATCGGCGAATGCCTGGCCAAGCTCGGTGCACAGCTGTGCGCCCCGCACCGCCGCATTGCCTGTGAGCCCGTCGTTTTGGATGATGTCGAGATTGGCCAGCGCCGCCGCTGCCATGACCGGGTGCGCGGTGTAGGTATAACCGTGGCCGAAGGCGCCGAACCGTGCGCCGCCATCGACGATCCCCCGCCACACCTCTTCCGAAACCATGCAGGCAGACAACGGCGCATAGGCCGAGGTGATGCCCTTGGCCAAGGTAATCAGGTCGGGCTGCAGGTCCATTGCCGTGGTGCCGAACATCTGCCCCAGCCGGCCGAATCCCGTGATCACTTCGTCGGCGATCAAAAGGATGTCGTGACGTTGCAGGACGTCTTGCACGGCAGCGTGATAGCCCGGCGGCGGGACGAGCACGCCGCCTGCGCCCATGACCGGCTCCAGGATCATTGCAGCAATCGTTTCGGGACCTTCGGTGTCAATCAGCTCCTCCAGCTCCCTTGTAAGATCGGCCACCAGTTCCGCATCGGTCATATTGTGGCCGCGCCAGAGGCGATGGGGGGCGGACACGCGCCGGACGAATGGCAGGGGCAGATCAAATCCGGCGTGTAACGCGCCGAGCCCGGTCAAGCTCGCCGAGGTCATCGTTACCCCATGATAGGCACGGTCGCGGGCGATGATCTTTTTCTTTTCCGGCTTGCCCCGCGCGTTGTTGTAGTACCAGACAAGCTTGATCTGGGTATCGTTGGCGTCAGAACCCGAATTGCCGAAGAAGACGCGCGACATCGGAACCGGTGCCATCTCGATCAGGCGTTCAGCAAGAATGGCGGGCTTGTCGGTGGTGTTGCCGGAGAATGCATGAAAGTAAGGCAGCGTCTCGGCCTGCTGGCGCATCGCCTCTGCAATCTCGCGCCGACCATAACCGACGTTGACGCACCAGAGTCCGGCCATGCTGTCGACATAGCGGCGGCCCTCGAGATCCTGCAGCCACACCCCTTCGCCCGCGACGATGACCACATCGGGCCCATCCGCTTCATGCGCCGCAAGCGCGGTGAACGGGTGGAACATGTGGCGCCGGTCGGCCTCGGCAAGCGAGGTGCCACTGGGGGTCGTGGTGGCAGGCAAGAGTCTCTTCCTTTGGACAGTAACGCTATGCGAACGCGTGTTCGCAGCTTTCCAATTTTTTCGCAAGCTGGCAAGGCAAAAGGCACGGCGTCCGAACGCGCGGCTTTGCGGAGTCAGTCTGAATCAAGCGAAACGGTCGGGCGAGAACGGAGCCAGGTCCAGCTGGGCTTGCGCCCGCACATTGCTGCGGCAAGTTGCCGGGCGGAAAACGGGCTGGGCGTGTAGCCCGCGTCGCCGAGGATGGCCATGAAAAGGCCGGGTCGGCCTGACCGGCGACTGTCTGGACTTCAGTCCGGATCTCCTGCGGCCAGATCGTCAGGCCCGGATTCTTGATTCACTCCGCTGCCAGCGCAACTTCCGCATCCTCCGCTCGACAACCGCCCAAGTTGCCGTGCATCGTGCGTGGCACGAAGCCGACCACCCTAGCGCCAATCAACGGGATGATCCGACTTGGACTTCGTCCTCTCCGCGTCGGGACATGCAAGCGAGGATCAATGGAATAAATCGAGAAAAAAAATTCTTGCGATCCTCACAAGCGGAATTCTGCATAGGTTTCTTGATCATGAAACAGTCGCGCTCACGACGACCTGTCCCGGTCGCAGGGCAGGAGCCGGAATCTCACGGGACGTGTTCAATTCATGTCGTACATATCCGCACGGTTCGCGTTCGCCTCGGCACTTGCCGATTGCCGTTCGAAGGGATCCCTTCGGATGCCCCCCGTGCTGAAGAGAGTTGCCGATGCAGGGCTTCAGCCGAAGGGATCACCCCGTCCCGTGGGAATATACGTGAGTGATCAGCAGGTTTTCCCCGCACCCTTCAGGGCCGGAGCCTCAATGAACCTGTTCTGAAACTCACCCTGGGTGAGGTCCCCGCCCTAGACGGCATGACCGAAGCATGGACTCTCTGCAGCGGTTGAAGCCCCGGTTGTGACCCCGCGGCACCTGACACATTCTGGGACCAAGCCTTGAATTCAATTCGTGAAGCACGTATTTGCGGCGAAACGCATGAGGACGAAACATGGCGATGACAAACCCGCTTCAGTTCATTCAGCAGGTCCGCGCGGAAGTTGCCAAGGTTGTCTGGCCGGCGCGGCGTGAAGTCGTGCTCACATCCGCCATGGTCTTCATGCTGACCATTGCGACGGCAGCATTTTTTTTCCTGGTTGACTTCCTGATCCGGCAGGGTCTTCAGGGCATTCTGTCAATCTTCGGCTAGGCCCGTTCAAGTCACGGGCTTCCAGTTCATCGGGAAGCGTCATTGGCGGTGGATTCCGATGCAGACCGGGCGTCAGATGCTATTGCTTCAACTGTTCCAGATCGATCTGTCCCCGGTCCAGAAGATCGCGATACGTCGCTGCGTCCTGAAGCATGGCCTCCTCTAGCGGAGTATGCGGGATGTGCCCGAGGACTTCTCGCAGGCCATCATCGTCAAGGTCAGCGGGGAACGGGAACTCGCCTTCGGCCTCGTACGTGATTCGGGCGTCGGGAAAGATAGCCGTCAGTCGCTCGACGAAATCAGGGACCGCGATGACGTCGTTCCGCATGTTGCAGACCCGTGCCTGCTTCATGCCTGCATCTGCGCAGCCAATGAACATCCTGGCGACATCGCTGGCGTGCTGCATTGGAATGATCCCGCCAGATCTGATGTGGAACGGCACGCCAGCCGCTGCCGCCAGGATTGCCTTGGCGAAGTCGGCCGTCACGCCCTGGTCGCGTCCTATGCCATAAACCACGCAAGGCCTCAGGCCGACGCTTCCCACGCCCGAGTCAGCAGCGTAGACGCTGGCGGTCTGTTCGTTGGCAACCTTGTAGACGCCATACAGCGTGCGCGGGTCGGGTGCGGCGTCGTCACCAAGCGGCCAGGAATCGTATCCGGATGCAGGTCCAAGTGCAGCAAGGGAACTCGCGTAGGTTAGGCTGGACATGCCCGAGGCCAACGCGGCTTCGAACATGTTGACCGTGCCGACGACATTCACGGCGGCGCCCAATGGCGGATTGGCCTTGCAAAACGGGATCTGCAGTCCGGCTAGATGGATGATCCTGGTCACGCCCGCTTCCGCCACAAGGGCCTTGACTGCTTCCGTATCGGTGATGTCCAGGACCCGCCAGTCAACCTGCCCGATCTGACCGTTGTCCATGATCAGGCGCGGGCGTACAGGATCCGTGCTCAGGTCCGCGGAAATGGCCTTTGCGTTCCGTTCAACAAGATGCTTCAGCACCCAGGCACCGATGCATCCCAGAGCTCCCGTGACCAAATATACTTCATCTTGCATGGCTTGGCCTTCCGTTGAGAATTGATCGTGCGTCACTACAGGTCGCACTGGAATTGGCAAGAGCGGCATCGCGTTCGCCCGGACTGCCGGCAGTTTTGGACGTGTCGGGTGCCGGGAACATGCGAACCGTCCGATCCGGATCTGCCTTGCTCATCATGGAGTGCCTGTTCCAGCCGGGACGGACTGTTCGACGCTGCCCGCGACAGCTTGCGCAAGGCGAACACGATTTCCGGCACGGCCGGAGAAGCGCCGCCCTCCCTAGAGGGGAGCAGTCATCTGTCCACCCCGCAGGAAACCCGGTCCTCAAGGAGGGGTCGCTGACGAGTACAGGCACCTGCA
>JAJEAC010000106.1 GCA_022824315.1 Silicimonas sp. | reverse complement strand
ACGAATCATCCGGGGCCGGAAACGGTTCCCGCTTCGGCGCGCGGGCGGCTCCGCAGCCACGGAATCCGACCAGAACATGCAAATTCGGCATCCGTTCGCCAGCCTCACGAAAGTTCAGCCGAAGCGTGGGAAAGTCCTGGCGTCTGGTCTCGGGGGCGTGGCCGACGGGACGGAGTCGTGGCCCGGCGATCCCCGGGAAACGCGATCGTTGCCAGTCTTGCATCCTGCGAAGTGTCCTGACCCCTCTTTATGTGTCGGCCTCAGCCCGGTGTGCCGCAGCGAATTCCGCCATGCTGTTGAACCGGAAGTCTGCATGCGGCGTGGTCCCGGGGTCCATCGTTGCACCGAAGCCGTCCTTGTCATGCCGACGATATATCCAGCAATTTGCCAGCCTGAACTCGTTTGCCGGGACATGGTCATGGAACAGGCTTTCGGCCACGTGCAGGATCTGGGACCTGTCGAATCCCTGTCTGCCAAGCGCTTCAATCATGTACGCGAAGTTTCGTGGGGCCGGTTTGTACGAGCCGATGTCCTCGGCCGTGTAGACGCCGTCAAACTCAACGCGAAGCGTCGCGTTGCTGCCGGCAAAGCTGACGTTGTCAGTGTTGGTCAGGACGGCCAGCCGGTAGTGCCTCTTCAGGTATTCCAGCGTTTCCGCGCTGTCCGGAAACGCTGGCCAGCGCCCCACGGTCGCGCCGTACGCCGTGCACTCGTCCCAGGACACGGTGACTTTCCATTCCTCGGCGAGGCGCCGATAGACGACCGGCAACAGATCGCGATACGGCTTTGACGGCGTCAGACGCTGGATCGCGGATTCGTGAAATGCGTGGGCCTCGAGGATCTTGTCGCGGCCGAGCGCGTGGCTGACGCGATCGGTCAGTGGCTTCAATCCCTCGATGATCCCTGTTTCCCAGTCAATGAGCGTGCCATAGACGTCAAAGGTCAGGACCTTGAAATTGCCGAGTTTCAATTCTCTCCTCCTTCGGCCGAACAGGTTGCCGGCTCGGTGTGCATGACCGGATCCAGGTGAACGGTTGCCTGGCGCCTAGCGGTTGCGGTTTCCGAACCACATGCGCCGAAACAGGCCGTCGCGCAGGTAGAACTGGTGATAGAGGGCTGCGCAGGTATGCAACAGCACGAGAAGAACGAGGAGGTTCGATATCAGCCCGTGTGCCCTGCGCGGCGCAAGCGTGGACAGGCTGGCTGGCAACGGCTCGCCACTTCCGCCGAAGACGATCGGAAACAGGCCGCCGGACAGGGCTGTACCCAGCCCGCTGAGCACCATGAGCCCGATCAGCAGATACAAGATCCAATGGGTCGCGATGCCGACCTTGTCCAGAAACGCGTTCCCGGTCTCGGCGTGGGGCGGCTTGGCAGAACCGAACCGGACGGCAAGCCGCAGGAGAAGGAGCGTGCCCAAGGCCAGGCCGACTGTCATGTGGCCGGCAAGCCCCTGCAGCTTTTGCGGATCGGCATTGCTCATGGTGGACAAGAGCACCTTTCCGAAGAAGAGCGACACGACGACCATGACTGCCATGATCCAGTGCAACGCGACCAACAGCGGGTGGTATGCGGTCATTTCCGTCTCATATTGTCCGAGCAGCTTGATACGATCCACTGTCAAGGCACCCGCCGCCATAGTCAACTCCCGCGCAGGTCCTGCATCCAGAGGCCGCGCGACCTGCTGCCTACAAATCACCTCGTTCCACAACCTTGTTGGCCGTCCCGGCGGTGTTCCCGACGCCAGCGACCAGTTCAACGCGGCTGGAGTCGGACGTCGCGAGCTGTCGCCTGGAGTCTCCCGAGCACATGGCCTTCAGGTCCCCCAAGATCATGTCGCCAATCAGGTGGCGGCCACCTCGAACCGCCGCAGCACGGTGCGGCGAGAGAATGACATTGGACACGCATCTGACCGGATGGTCCTGCGGAAGCGGTTCGACGGGGAATACGTCCGCGGCGACCCGTATTCGTCCTGACTTCGCCGCGGCGACGAGCGCGCCGAAGTCCACCAGGTGCGCCCGGCTCAGGAGCACGACAAGCGCGTGGTCCGGGAGCAGGGCAAGCATGTCTGCGGAGATGAGGGCCTTGTTCCGTGATGTCGGGGCGGCCGTGACAAACAGGCAGCGAGACCACTTCAGCAAGCCTTCGAGCCTGCACAGTTCCACGTCGAACCGGTCCGCATCCGCCTGCGTCAGCCAGGGATCATGGGCCCTGGCTCTCGGACGAAACGGGGCGAGCAATCCTGTCAGTTCCCTGGCGATCTGTCCAAACCCGACAAACCCGATCCTGGCGCCGTACAGCGAGAAATCGGTTGCGGGATTCTCCCGCAGCCAACCTTCATTGCCGCTTCGAAACGCCTCGTGTTCAGCGACAAGCCCACGCGCGCCTGCGAGGGCCATGGCCAGTCCCATTTCCGCTAGGGATTCCCGAAACCCCGGAACGCAGGACAGGACCTCGACGCCCTTCGCGGCACATGCCTTGTAGTCGATCGTGTCAGGAAAGGCGCCGGATACCTCGATCACTGCGCGAAGTTTCGCTGCCTCGCCGAGCATCCTTCGCGTGACGGCGGGGGCGCGGAGATCAACGCGGATGCTGACGGCCAAGCCGCGTCAAAGGCGTCACTGGAGATCGATTCGTCCCGTCGCCAGATCACGTCGAGTTCTTCCTGCAAGTCCGAGAGTGTCTCCTGCGAGAACAGTTCGGCCATGGTCCGCCAATGGGGATCAAGAATGACAGCGGGCTTCGTCACGGGGTTTCGTCAAACAGGTGCGCATGCGCCGGGTCGAAATCGAACGAAACCGCATCGCCCGGATGCAGGATCGTGTCCTCCGGCAGTGCCGCAACGATGCTGTCGTTCGAGTTCAGGCGGACGTCCACGATCGTTTCGCTGCCCAGCCGTTCGGTCAGGATCACCGTGCCGTTCAGGGGGCCCGCGCCGTCCGCCACGGGCCTCAGTTGCTGCGGGCGAATGCCGAGCGTCGCCGTCTGGCCTGCCGTGAAACGGCGTTCGCCCTTCTTGACGTCAAGACCGTTGATCGCGGGACCAGATACACTGACCGTTCCGGCGTCCGCATCGTCCACGGAGACGGCGATGAAATTCATGGACGGCGCTCCCAGGAAGCCGGCGACGAACAGGTTGGCGGGGTTGTGATAGAGGTCCATCGGCGCGCCCGCCTGCATGACCTCGCCGTCCCGCAGCACGACGATCTTGTCGGCGAGCGTCATGGCCTCGACCTGATCGTGGGTCACGTAGATCATCGTGGTCTTCAACTGGGAATGCAGTGTCGCGATTTCCTGGCGTGTGCTCATTCGCAGAGCCGCGTCGAGATTCGACAGCGGTTCGTCGAAGAGAAAGACCGACGGGTCACGCACGACCGCCCGGCCTATGGCCACCCTTTGCCGCTGACCGCCCGAGAGTTGGGACGGGCGCCGGTCAAGGAGGTTTTCCATCTGGAGCATGCGCGCGGCCTCTGCCACCTTCTGCTCGACCACGCCCTTGCTTTCCTTGCGGATGGTGAGGCCGAAGGCGATGTTCTCGCGCACGGTCATGTGGGGGAAGATCGCGTAGGACTGGAAGACCATTGCAACGCCGCGCTCCTTGGGCTGGAGGTCGTTGACGACACGGCCACCGATCCGAAGCTCGCCGCTGGATATGTCCTCGAGCCCGGCGATCAGCCTCAGCAGCGTGGACTTGCCGCAACCCGACGGGCCCACGAAGACGACGAATTCCCCGTCCACGATGTCGATGTCGACCCCCCGGATGACTTCGACCGACCCGAACCGCTTGCGAACATTGGAAAGTTGAATGCCAGCCATGTCAGCGCTCCAGTGTCAGGGTTCCGTCCGCGCGCCGGAACACGGGCGCGGGATCCATGATGTAGCCGCCAAAGCTGTTCGGTCCGCCGTCCTTGAACCCGAGGAGCTTGAGACCGTCGTGCTCGACGATGCGGGCGGCGTAGCGAAGGACCTTCGTGTCCAGCCCATCGCCGTCGGGCAGTCGCCAGGGACCGCGTGGCGTGTCGCCGAGGAGGTAGTGCGTGCCGCGCCCAATGCGACCGTTCCTCTCTGCGTTCCAGCGGGCCTGGTGTACGGGGTCCATGCAGAAGAGGCAGTGCCATCTGCCGTCGATCTGCAGGACCTGCGGCACTTCAAGCTGGCCCCAACCGCCGGTGAACACAGGGGGTTCCAGCGTCCAGGCCATCAGGTCGGGCGAGGTGGCAAATCCGATGCATCCTGCATCATTGGTTTCGTCGATCCCGGCGGCGCGCGCAGTGAAGTACATCAGCCATCCGGGGCCGTCAGGATCCTTCATGACCCAGGGATCGCGCATGGCACGGTCGTGCCATGCGCCCTCCCAGTCGGTCTCGTAGTGCACGGAATTCGGGCCTGTCAGGTCAAGGCAGAGGCCATCGCCCACCCGCTCCCAGGTTTCCAGATCTTCGCCAACGGCGTGACCGATCCGCTGGATCAGCGCGCCTTCCGCTGCGGACGTTCCGGTGTAAAAGTAGTGCCAGGAGCCATCGTCGCCACGCAGCGTCGACCCGGTCCAGGTGGTCTTGTCGTCCCAGGCCGGACCCTCGGACGGCGCAAGCGAGGTTCCGCGATGCTCCCACGTCACGAGATCGTCGCTGACGGCATGGCCTTGGGTCACGTTCCAGTGGCGAAGGTCCGGATCGCCGATCGATTTTGGAGCCTTCAGGTACCAGCAATGCCAGTGCTCGCCGTCGTGCAGGTACCAGCTGTCCCAGACCCAGTGATTTTCAAGTGCCAGCATGCCTACCCCTTCACGCCGGTTGACGCGATCGAGGCGATGAACGCGCGCTGCAGGACCAGGTAAAATGCAAGGACGGGCACCGTGATGATCGTGAGATAGGCCATGATCTCGCCCCATGCCGTGTTCAGCTGGAAGAAGTAGAGCAGTCCCACCATGATCGGTCTCAGGCCTTCTTCCTGCACGACCATGATCGGCCAGATGAACTGGTTGTTGTACATTTCGAGAAACTTCAGGATCGCGACCGTCGCGATGACGGGCCCGGACAGCGGCATGACCACGCGGCGATAGACCTGAAACCAGCTTGCACCTTCAACGCGGGCCGACTCCACGAGATCACGCGGCAAGTCGCGGAAGTACTGGACGAAGAGGAAAATCTCCAGCGCCCGGATGATCCAGGGCACGATCTGCACCTGGTAGGAGTTGAGCCAGCCCCAGGTGACGCCTTCGGTGCTCAGCCACGGCAGGTTGTTCACCAGGAGAAGCAGGGGCACGGCCACGGTCTCGAAGGGCAGGATGTACGTCGCGATGATGATCGCCAGAACCACCGTCTTGCCACGCCATTCGATGAACACGAACGAGAAGGCGGCGATCGAGGCAAGGAACAGCGACAGCCCCAGCGTCGTCGCCGTGATGAAGACCGAATTGAAGATGAAGAGGCCTACCGGAGCCCTGCGGAAGGCGTCGCGGTAATTGTCGAGGCCGATCTCCCCGACCGGGAGGAATGCGCGCATGGACGAGCTGTCGCTCAAGAGCTGCAGGTCCGGCTTGAACGAAGACATGACCATAAAGATGATCGGCAGGACGAAGATGCAGGCGATGAACCCCAGGAAGAGATACAGTCCGATCAGCCGGGTCTTGCGTTCAAGGGTCATGTCACTTCTCCCGCGTCAGCCAGCGCTGAAGAAGCGAGATCGAGAGCACGAAGAGGAAGAGGAAGACCGAAATCGTCGATCCGCCCGAAATGTCCTGCCTTCCATAGCCGCGTTCGACCATCTGGAAGACGATGGATTGCGTGCTGTCCAGCGGGCCGCCCCCCGTCATGACCGCGATCTGCGGATAGAGCGTGAATGCCTGCATGGTGATGATGATCATCACCAGGATCGCGGTGTTGCGGAGGCCAGGCCACGTCACGTACCGAAATGTCTGCCAGCGCGACGCGCCCTCGATCCTCGCCGCCTCGTAGAGCGATGCCGGGATCGTCTGAAGCCCCGACAGCCAGATGATCATGTGAAAGCCGACGCCTTGCCAGATCGACATCGCCATGATCGAGGGCAGTGCGGTGGACGTCTGCCCAAGCCAGTCGACAGGTTCGAACCAGCCGAAGGTCAGCAGGTCGAGCACCGTGTTCAAGAGCCCGTTCTGGCCGTCATAGATGAACCTCCAGAGCATCGAGACCACGACCATCGAGATCACGACAGGCATGAAATAGATCGTCCGGAAGATGTTGATGCCGCGAACCTTCCGGTTGATGAGCAGCGCGAGGCCCAGCGCCGCAGCCGCCTGAAGCGGTGCGACGACAATTACGAAGAAAAGGGTGTTGCGCACGGCTTTCAGGAAGACGACATCGGTTGCCAGCACGAATGTGCGCCGGTCCTCGCCGCGACCGAAGCTGAACCACTCGCGCTTGCGATAGAATTCGGGGTGGTCGTCCTTGTTTCTGGTGTAGGAGCGCAGCGACGGGAAGACGGGCTCGCCGTCCTTTGTCCTGACGGCGCCGTCTTCGTCGCGTTCGGCCTCGAGCGTGAGAACGGCGAGTCCAAAGAGGCGTTCGTAATTCGCGGTACCGACCCATTCGGTCGGGTTCGGGGAGACGAGGCGCTGGTTCGTGAACGAGAATCCGATCGCCATGAAGAAGGGAATGATCAGGAAGACCGCAATCAACAGGAACGCGGGCCCGGCCATCAGCCAGCCCGCACGGTTCTGCTGTGTCAGTCTCGATGCCATCCTGGCGCCCGGGCAACGGGTCGGGCGGGCCGATTCCCGGCCCGCCCGCTGCTCACGATCAGTTGCCGTAGCCGCTGTTGGCCTCGATGTCCGCATCGATCTCGTCGACGGCGGCATCGAGAGTGTTCGCAACGTCGGCGCCGTCCGCGATGTCTGCCAGCGCCTTTTCGAAGACCTTTGCGACGACCGGATAGCCCGGTGTCACGGGCCGCACGAGGGCCTGAGCGTTGGAGAGCCCAAAGAACACTTCGAGGGGGCCGCCCGGGGCGTAGTTCGCCGTCATGGCCGCCGCCGACGGCGTTGACGGGATCAGGCCGATGCCGTCCGAGAAGGCGGCAAGGTACTTGTCCTGAATGGCGTGCTCGATCCAGGCAGCCGCCCCGTCGGGATGCTCGCAGGTCTCGGTGACGCCGAACTGCCACGATGCCGCACCGATGGTCGGTCCGGTCCCGAAATCCGGCGCCGGCAGAAACACGATGTCCTCGACGCCGCCGTCCATCGTCGGGACCGCGGCCCAGTTGCCGTTCCAGGAGAAGGCGTACCTGCCCTCGATGAACCCGGTATCGCGGTCGGCGCCGTCCTGGCTGTTGCCCGGGGCGTATCCGCCGGCAAAGAGGTTCTGCCACCATTCGCCGAAGGCAAGTGCGGCATCGCCGTTCAGCGCACCCTCTGCCGTCGTGTAGGTCGAGCGGTCGATCATGTCGCCACCGAAGCTCTGGATGAACGGACCGAACGCATACGGAAACCACTCGCCTTTCCACGCCATGCCGAGGTCGAGCGCATATTCGTACTTGCCGGAGTCCTTGGCGGCATCAAGCGCGGCCTGCAGTTCGTCCCGCGACCACGGGTTGTCGAGCGTCGGCGTGCGCAGGCCCAGCTCGTCAAGCGTCGACTGGCGGGCGTAGAGGGCGACGGCTGCATCCCAGAGTCCGATCGAGTACAACGTGCCGTTCCAGATGCCCTTGGTGCCGGGCAGGAAGTCGGCGATCTTCGATTCATCGATGGGCAGGGGCTGCATGTATCCAGCCCATGCCCAGCGCGGCATGACGGGGCCGTCGACGTCGATGATGCAGGGCAGGTTGCCCGCGAGTGCGGCCGCCTCGACGGAGTCGTTGTAGCTTTCCTGCGGGAAGCTCTCGATGACAACGTTCCAGTCCGACTGGCTGGAATTGAAGTCGTCTATGATCTGGTTGATGATGTTCGACTCAACCTCGTTGCCGGCACCATGGTACCACAAGGTTACCGTGGTCTGCGCGGCGGACGCTCCTGCTGCGAATGCGGAAGCGGCCAGCACCGCGCCAAAGGTCTTCAGTTTCATGAGAACGTACTCCCTGTGTTGCTCCTGAGTTTGGTCACTGAGTTCAAGGCGGTCACGGATGACCGCCAATGGACGGGTCCCGGAACCATTTCCGAACCCGCAAGCTGCTCGTCTTCGCCCTTGATCATGCCCAGAGCAATCTCTGCCGCTCTTTGACCCATCGCCAGATAGGGCAGCTCCACCGTGGTCAGCGGGGGATAGAGTGTCTCGGCGATGACCCGGTAGTTGTCGAAGCCGGCTACGGACACGTCTTCGGGAATGCGAAGCCCGCGCGACCGGATCAGCCCGTAGAGGCGAAGCGCCATCTCGTCGTTTCCGCAGCACATCACGGTTGGCGGCCTGTCGAGGGCGAGAACCGAGTCCAGTGCGCGCTGCAGCAGTCCGCCATCGTCATTCTCGACGTTCCTGCGCGCCATGACTTCCAGTGCGCCATCGTAGGGAATGGCAGCGGCTTCAAGCGCCGCGCGATATCCCTTCGAGCGCAGTTCCGTGGCCACCATGGCAGGGTCGAGCGTGAAATAGGCGATTCGCTCGTGTCCCGAGCGGACGAGGTCGGTCACGAGATCGAACTGGCATCGCTCGTCGTCTGGAACGATCGCCGTCGTGCCGTCCGCATCGAAACAGTTGACCAGGACGACCGGGCAGTTTCCTGCGCCGGTGTCGAGGGTGACTTGCTGATGATAGTCTGCGACGTAGATCAGCGCCTCGACCCTGTGCTGCAGAAACGTGCGCACCAGTTGCGGCACCTTGGCAGACGTTCCACCGGTATCCGCGATGATCAGCGTCTTGCCGCTGTCGGCCATGACCCTCTGGATGCCCTGAACGATGTAGAGGTCCGGAAGGCCTGTCGGCTCCATCGGTTCGAGCTTTTGGCTGAGTGCGCCAGTCACGAGTCCGATCAGCCCTGATCGGTTGGATCGCATCATTCTGGCCGCGTTTGAAGGGACATAGCCAAGTTCAGCCATTGCCGTTTCAACGGCCTTCCGCGTTTTCCGGCCAACCGGCGCGTCACCGTTCAGGACACGGCTTACGGTCTTTGGCGAAACGCTTGCCGCCTTTGCGACATCGTAGATCGTGGCCAATGCAATCCCCCCGTTTTTCGCCGAACGCCTCCAGGATTCCCTGCGAGCACAGCCATGACATCGAAGTCATGACATCGGTGTCATAGCAGTTCGCTTGCCAATCCGCAAGCGTCAGGATTCATGTCCGTGTGCTTGGATCTGCAAGGGAAATCGCCAATTGGACGCGGTGCAGTCCGGCAAATCCAGGATCGCCAGGACATCTCTTGCTGGGGCGAGGTCGGAGGAACCGAACCCGGGCGACATGTGTGGCGGACGCCGATCATGGCCGCGCGACGTTGTCGGCATGCACGGCAAATTCGAGTCTAAGCCGCAGAAAGTGAGTGACGGGATGGAGCCAAGGTGCAGACGACCATTTGAGATCAGGCCGGGGTTCTCGGTGATCCAGGAAGCCTAGAGACTCTGGCGTGCATGTGAGCCAAGATGTTGATCAGTCTTCCAATCCAGGCGCGGATTCTCACTTCATTGGAGGTGGATCTTGCCTGACCCCGCATTGCAGATGCGGCGTCACCGGCGGATGACCGAACTTCATTGCCCGCTTCGAAATTCCTGATCGGGCGATTGTGTGCAGGTCAAGCCGGACCGGGCCGACCGCAAGGTCCGGTCGAGACTAATCCTCTTGCGCAACCATCCTGGTATCCGGCCATTCCTTGCTGGCGACGCTTGTCCTGATGCATGCCATCGCTTGTTCGATTACAACGCTTTGAGCTGTGGTGATTGGCCGCTCGGCGCTGGCGGCGACGAACAGCCGACGGGTCACGTTCGGTTCCACCACACGCCGACAAATGACCTTGCCCTCGCGCCAAAGGGGCAGCGCGGAGAATTTCGAGATCAACGTCGCGCCGATGCCCTGTTCAAGTCCGCAATATAGCGAGTGAAGGGACAGGCACTCATGGCGTACCTCGATCGGATGGTTCCGGAAGAGCGCCACGCGGTCGATCATTCCGCGCAGGACGTGATCGCGGCCCGGCAGCAGGAGGGGAAAAGACAGCGCCTCCTCCAGCGCTATGTTCGCACCCGTTTCTCCTACTAGCTCAGTTGAGCCGACCAGGCAGATGTCCTCCTCAAAGAGGGCGACTCCCTTGATGCGCCGGTCGTCCCCGGCGTTGAAACAGACGGCAATGTCAATCTCGCCATTGCCGACGGCCTGCACGAGATGCGGGCTGACCCGTTCTTCGACACGCAGGGAGACACGCGGTGCAACCCTGGCCAGTCGGGCCATCAACGGTCCGATCAAGGCGGGTCCAACCGTCAGCGTGATGCCAATGCGCACAAGGCCGCCCGGTTCCCGCGCATCGTCGCGGACGTCGTTCGTTGCAGCGTCGACGGCGGCCAGGATCGCGCGGGCGTGATCGAGAAATCGGCGCCCTTTCTCGGTAAGCCTGACGCCCTTTGAACTCCGCGCCAACAGGGCGACTCCAAGGCGCCCTTCCATCTGGCCCATGTGATGGCTGAGTGCCGATTGCGCAACGCTCAGTTCCACTGCCGCCTTTGACAGGCTTCCGGCTTCGGAGATCGCCACGAAATAGCGAAGCTGTCGGAGATCGTAGTCCACTTTGCCTATCTAAATTCCAGATACATTCAATCCATACAATATACTTTCGAGATGGAAAAATATAGTGCAACCTGCTCCGGCGATGCATGAACGAGCGGCCGGCGCGGGTGACAGACCTGCAGGCCGCGCAACCGGGAGGACCAAAAGATGAATCGCAGACTCATTCTGAGTGCCGTGGCTGCGGCAATGACGGCAATTTCGACCAGTCCGGCTTGGGCCGACTGGCCCGACAAGGCGATCACCTTCGTGATCGGCTTCCGCGAAGGCGGCGGTACGGACACCATGATGCGCTACATCGGCAACCGGCTTGAAGAGAAGCTGGGGGTGGCCGTCGTGATGGAAAACCGCTCGGGCGGCGGCGGTACCGTAGCGTCGACCTATCTCAAGGATCAGCCAGCAGACGGGTACACCTTTGCTGCTGCGATCACGTCGACCTACAGTTTCAACACGCTCGCCGAAGATGCGCCCTATGCAATTGACGATTTCACCTATATCGCGGGCGTCAATCGTTACAGCGAAGCCTACCTGTCAAAGGACACGCATTGGTCCAGCTTCGAGGAGATGGTCGCCTTCGGCAAGGATCGCGGCTACCTCTCCTACGCCTCGTTGATCCCGCTGGATCGGCTGGTGATGCAAGCCCTCGCAAAGAAGGCCGGGTTTGAGCTGGACATCCTGCCCACCCGGGGTGGTTCCGAGGCACGCGCGGCATTGCTGGCCGGCGATGCGGACTTCACCATGGTGGGGGCGTCGGGCTTCAACATGATCGGCGAAAACGACGTGATCGGCCTGGCCACGCCGAACCCGGAGCGCCTGTCGACGCAGCCGGATCTGCCGACCATCAACGAGTTGGGCTATGCTGGCTACGTCGTAAACTTCGGCACCGTGGTTGCACCGGCTGGACTGTCCGATGATATTCGCGACAAGATGTCGGCCGCAATCAACGAAATCACCGCCGAAGACGGCTTTGTGGAGTTGGTGCAGAACCGCTTGGGCGCCACGCCGATGCAGGTCAACGCTGCGGAACTGGCGGCCATGATTCTTGAGCAGGCTGAGTTGTTCGGTTCGTTGAAAGCCGAACTGGAATAACTGCAGGCTTCTCTTGCTGCCGTACGGCGGCGGCTGGGGTTTCCTTGTCGCCGCCGCATTTCGTGGAAGGACGTGACAGCCATGCCCCAGATACGGCACGATACGCTGGGCGGTGCGCTCGGCGTGGCGCTGGGAACGTGCCTGTTGTTCTGGATAATCCCGCGCTGGGTGGAACCTGACGCAGACCTGCGTTTGCCTGTCCGCCTGTTGCCGCAAGTCGTGGCGGCTGGCTTCGTGATTTGCGGAGCTGCCATGCTGATCAGGGACGCCTTGGCGTCGCGTCGCGAGTCCGAGCAGGCGACGGGCGGATTTGCTCAGGGAGAGTTCCGCGGCCTTGCACTCATGATCCTCGTCCTGCTCGCCGCCATCCTTGGGTTTCAGACCTTGCACTTTCTCGTTGTGGCCCCAGCCATCGTTGCGGTCTCGATGTGGATGTATGGCCCGGTCCGCCCCGTTTCCCTCGTGCTGACATCGGCCGTCGGTCCGGTCCTGATCTGGGTATTGTCCACCCATGTGCTCGGGCGCGTTTTGCCGTGAAGGAGCCGGGCTGATGGAAAGCGTTCTGGCCGGCATCGCGGCCGCCTTCACGTTCTGGACAGCGCTTTCTGTCGTGACGGGCGTGGCCCTTGGCATTGCCATCGGCGCCATTCCGGGACTGAACGCACCTATGGCCATCGCGATTGCCGTACCGCTCACGATGACGATGGATCCGCTTGCCGCGCTCGGCATGCTGGTGGGCGTGATGAAGGGCGGCGGCTTTGGCGGCGCGATTTCCGCCACGCTGCTCAACACGCCCGGCGAGCCCTCGGCCGTTGCCACGGCGCTCGATGCCCATCCCCTGGCACGGCACAAGAAGCAGCCGCGCAAGGCGATGAAGCTGGCGCTCTATTCGTCCGTCGTCGGCGACACCTGTTCGGACATCGCCCTGTTTCTGGTCGCCGCACCCCTGGCCGCGATAGCCATCGGGATGGGACGGGTCGAACAGACGTCGATCCTGCTCGCTTCCTTCACCATCATCGCCCTCCTGTCGGGCCGGTCGCTGCTTCGCGGGTTGATCGCGACGCTTTTCGGCGTGCTCTGCGCGCTTGTCGGCACGATCGGTGGCGGACTCGCGGAACGCTTCACCTTCGACATCGTCGCCCTGACCGACGGGCTTCCGCTGGCAGCGGTCGCCATTGGCATCCTCGCCGTGCCCGAGGTGATGGAGCAAATCATCAATGGCCGTACGCGTCCCCCGGATGCACCGGTGATCGAGGAAAGCGCGAATCCAGAGGATCGTCGCGTGTCCCTGCGCGAATTCTGGCTCCTGCGCTGGGTTCTGGCACGCGGGGCTGCACTTGGCACGTTCATCGGGGCGTTGCCGGGCCTCGGCTCCAGCGTGGCCGCATTTCTGAGCTACGGCGTCACGATGCGTGCGTCAAAGACACCGGAACGCTTTGGCAAAGGTGCCCATGAGGGCATCGCGGCGACGGAATCGGCGAATTCCGCCGTCAACGGCGCGAACCTGATCCCGCTTTTGACACTGGGCATTCCGGGCAACGTGACGGCCGCCCTCCTTGTGGGTGCCTTCATCATCCACGGGATAGAACCGGGACCGCGCGTGTTCCTGTACGACGCGGTGCTGATTTATGGCTTGTTCACGACGATGATGCTGGCCAATCTGAGCACGTTTCTCCTGGGAAACGTTGGCCTGAGGATCTTTGCCAGGGTCATCCAGGTGCGCGGACAGATCCTCTACCCGACGGTGCTGCTGCTTTGCATCGTCGGAGTCTACATGTCGTCCTCGGCAGGTCTTGCCGCGATCTACATCATGATCGTCTTTGCCGCGATAGGCTACCTGATGCGCAAATTCGACTATTCCGTCGTCTGCTTCATCATTGGCTTCGTTCTTGGCGACACGTTCGAGCACAATCTGCGTGGCGCCGTCACCATTCTGTACCGGGATCCCCTGGGCCGTGTGCTGGAGCATCCGTTCGCGATCATCATGGTTTGCGCGACCCTTGTGTTTGTCGCCTTCATCCTGATCGGACAGGCCCGCACAGGTCGCAAGGCCCTTGCCGAAACATCCTTGGAGTCCAAGACATGAAGTCTGCCGGTTCGCGCCTGCGTGCGCTGATAGAAGCCCCCGAAATCGCGGTTCTGCCCGGTGTGCACGATACGTTGGGCGCGCTCGTGGCCGAATTCAGCGGGGCCAAGGCGCTGGCCGCGGGCGGCTACTCCGCTACGGCCAGCTTGCTGGGGCGTCCTGACAGCTCCCAGTTGTCACTGACGGAGCTGGCGGATTTCTACGCACGCATCACCGAGCGGGTCAGCGTGCCCTTGCTGGCAGATGCCGACACCGGATTCGGCAACGTCACCAACGTGGCCCGGACCGTCCGCATGATGGAACGCGCGGGCGTCGGCGCCTTTTTCATCGAAGACCAGGTCTTTCCCAAGCGCTGCGGCCACATGGCCGGCAAGGCCGTCGTGGAAGTCGAGGAGATGGCAGGCAAGCTCAAGGCCATGCTTGACAGTCGCCAAGACGAAACGGTCATGATCATGGCCCGCACGGACGCCATTGCGACGGACGGAATTCAGGCCGCGCTGGACCGGATGTCGCTCTATTGCGAAATTGGTGCAGACATCCTCTTCGTGGAAGCTCCCACCGATCTGGACCAGTTGCGTCGCATCCCCGCCGAACTTGATGGCCCATGCATAGTCAACCTGATCGACGGTGGCGCGACACCGATCCTCTCGGCCTCGGAGTTCCAGGAATTGGGCTATGCGGCCTGCGTCATGCCGGTCACGGCCACCCACGTCATCGTCAAGGCATTGCAGGCCTACTACGGGGATCTTCTCGAGAACGGCGACCTGCGCGAGGCGATGCATCACGGCATCGGCTTTACGGCCTACACCGAGCTCGTCGGTCTGCCGCAGCAACGGGCGGCGGAACAGGCCTATCTCGATGCCGCGCAAGCCCTGGCCGGCACGGCGCGCTCGCCGTGACCCGGAAACCATTTGAAGACGGTCGAAACACGCCTCTTGCAGGCCTGCGCGTGCTCGACCTGACGCGGCTGGCCGCAGGCAACATGCTGACGCACATGATGGCCGATTTTGGGGCAGACGTGATCAAGGTCGAGCGCCCCGGGGTGGGTGACGACCTTCGAAGGTTTGGTACACATGAGGCATGGTGGAAAGCATACAGCCGGTCCAAGCGATCCATGACATTGAACCTGCGCTCAGACGAGGGGCGGGACATCCTCATGAAACTGGTCGAAACCGCAGACGTGCTTGTCGAGAACTTCGTTCCCGGAACCATGGAGAAATGGGGCATCGGTCCGGATGTCCTGTCGGCACGCAATCCTGCGCTGGTGATCGCCCGCGTTTCCGGCTGGGGACAAACCGGCCCCTATGCGCAGAAGCCGGGATTTGGCAGCCTCATCGAAGGGATGTCAGGATTTGCAGCCATGACAGGCTTTGCGGATCGCGAGCCCCTATTGCCGCCCCTTGCCTTGGCGGACATGATCGCCGGACTGGCTGGCTTCGGTGCCGTGCTGGCTGCGCTGCGAGCCCGCGACCAAGGGCACGCCAAGGGGCAAGTGGTCGATCTCTCGCTCTTCGAGCCACTGTTCAGCATTCTGGGGCCGATGGCCACGGCCTATGCCGCCGACGGCAGCGTCCCCAGGCGGAACGGCAACTGGGGAGATGTTGCAGCGCCCCGAAACGTCTATCGTTGCGCCGACGGCGGTTATGTCGCGATGTCGGCCACGATGCAGTCCATGTGGGAAAGGCTCGCCGCGGCCATCGGACGGCCGGATCTTGTCGATGATCCGCGGTTCCTGACCAATCCCGATCGCGTTCGAAACCGCGCCGAACTGGAGGAGATTGTCGGTGGATTCTTCGCCGACCGCACGGTCGCCGAGAACCTGTCGCATTTCGAAGAGCGCGGCGTCACGGTCGGCCCGATTTGCGACATCCGGGACTTGGTGGAGCATCCCTTCATCCAGGGTCGCGAGGTCATTGAGACCTATGACGATCCCGATTTTGGCGCGTTGCCGATGCACGCACCGTTTCCGCGCCTGTCGGATACGCCGGCCACCGTGCGAGCGCCTGCTCCTGCACTGGGCGAACACAGCGAGGACGTCCTCTCGGACATCGGGCTTTCGCCGGACCGGATTGCCGCACTGCGGGAAGGCGGCGTGATCTGATGTGGCGGTCGCTCCTCTTCGTTCCGATCCTTGAGGACCGATTGCTCCGAGGCGCGACCCGACGCGGGGCGGACGCGATCGTGCTCGACCTCGAGGCGGCGGTGCCACCGGATCGCAAGGATGAAGCCCGCGCAAGACTGGCCCCAGTCATCTCAAGGCTCAGCGGCAATGACGCTCCGGTCGCCGTGCGCGTGAATCGCCGCAAAGATGGGGGTGAACGGGATGTTGCGGCGGCGGTTGGCGCTGGCGCAAACATCATTGTGCTGCCAAGGGCAACCCCGGCGGCGACGGCGCGGGCGGCGGCGTTGGCCGGACAAGCCGTGCTCCTGGTCCCGCTGATTGAGGACCCGCGTGGCGTGATTGAAGCGCTCGCCATTGCCGAGGCTGCGCCCTCCGTTGCCGGGCTGGGGCTTGGAGTCGAGGACTATGCCGCCAGCATGGGTGCGCCACCGACGCCCGATTTGCTGATTCCCGCCGCCTTTCAGGTGATTCAGGCGGCGCGGGCCGTTGGGTGCGTGCCGCTGGTCCTGCCAGACACGATCGCGGACTATCGGGATCTTCAACGCTTCGAAGCTGCCGCGGGCAAGGCCCGTGCGCTTGGGGCCACCGGCGGCTTCGCGATTCACCCGGGCCAGGTCGCAGTCCTGAACCGGACCTTTGCACCGACACCTGGGGAACAGGAAGCCGCGCGACGCGTTGTCGACGCGGCAGAAAGCGCTCGCCGGGACGGGCGGGCAGTGGCCAATCTGGACGGCCGAATGATCGATGCACCCGTTGAAGCGCGTGCCAAGTCCATGCTGGCACAGGCGAAATTGCGCGACCGACAATAAGGTCTCAATACAGGTTCGAAAGACAGCGCCCTAGAAATGACGGGTCGACTTTCCACGCATTGCGTGAATTTCAGATCCTCGACGGGATGGTGGTGGAGCCAAGGGGAGTCGAACCCCTGACCTCTTGCATGCCATGCAAGCGCTCTCCCAACTGAGCTATGGCCCCATCAAGAACGGCAAAGCGTCGTTTGCATCGCCGTGGGTAATGGCTTGGGCCGCGTCACGCAAGCGAATTCACGAATCGTCGTCTTCCGTCGCCACGTCCGCGATTTCATCAAGCGAGACATTGGAGTCGTCATCATCGTCCTCGAGTACATCGTCTTCCAGGCTAACGTCTGGATCGTCGTCGTCGTCCTCAAGCACGATGTTCTCGTCATCTAATTCGGATGCCGCCTTGGTCGCTTCCTTCTCCTCCTCGGCCGCAATGCGCCTTGCCTTGTCCACGTCGAAGACGATCGGTTCGCCAGTATACGGGCTGATGATGGGATCCTTGTTGAGGTCATAGAACCTCTTGCCGGTGGTTGGGCAAACCCGCTTTGTACCCCATTCTTCCTTGGGCATGTCGGCCTCTGTCCTGATTGTTCTTCGGAATTTCGCGCGACGTGCCACAATGCCTTTATGCTGTCAAAGGGATTCGCAACACTGGCGGTGAAACGCCCGGCACGCTAGGCTGTGAACGACGTTGCGTGCAGGCAAATTGCAATGGGGTACATGAGACTGGATTCGGCACCGGACATCAGCATCAATGTTCGGCGCTCCGCGCGAGCCCGTCGCTTGAGCCTGAGGGTGTCAAACTTGGACGGTCGGGTGACGCTGACGGTGCCGGCAGGCACGAGCCTGCGTACCGCGCGGGACTTTGCCGAGAAGAAGGCCGATTGGATTGCGAGCGTGGTCGAAGGACGACCGTGCCCGATACTGGTTGATGTCGGCGTGGAGATTCCGGTCGAAGGCGAGTCGCACATGGTTGTGGCTGGGACTGAGTCGACCGCGACGCTTGCGGATGGCAGGATCGCGGCCCCCGCAGATTCTGCCGCTCTTGCGGTGATGGCGCTTCTGAAGGAGCTGGCACGCGAACGGCTGGCCATCGCGGCAAAGCGACACTCCCGCGCGGTTGGCAGGGAATTCCGGCGGCTGACACTCAAGGACACGCGTTCTCGCTGGGGGTCGTGCTCTGCGGAGGGCAACCTGATGTTCTCGTGGCGCCTGATCCTGGCGCCGCCAAGCGTGCTCGACTATGTCGCCGCCCACGAGGTCGCACATCTCAGGCATATGGACCACTCGCGCGCTTTCTGGAACGTGGTCAGGAACGTATGTCCTGAGTACCAGTCGCCTCGAAATTGGCTGAGGCGGGAAGGCGCCGACCTGCATCGCTATCGGTTCCGCCCCGGAGATTGACGCGGCACGTCGGTTGTGATCACAATTCCGCATGCAGGCGAGACCAAACGAGCCACCGATTGCCGCACATGAGCGGGTTTACAGGACCCTCAGGTCTCGGATCATGCATGGTGAACTGGTGCCTGGATCGGCGCTGACGCTGCGAGGCATCGGACAGGAATTCGGAACGTCGATGACGCCTGCGCGCGAGGCGGCACGCCGCCTGGTGGCGGAGGGCGCTTTGACGATGTCCGTGACGGGACGCATCTCGACACCTGAACTTGCCAACGACCGGATCGAGGAACTGGCGTCCCTTCGCGGCCTGCTGGAAACCGAACTCGCCGTCCGGGCCCTGCCGCGTGCGCACCTGGCCCTGATCGAGCGCCTGACCGCGATCAACAGCACGGTCGCGGAGGCGATCAGGAGGGGCGATGCCGTCGCCTACATTCGCACGAACCTGGAGTTTCACCGGACACTTTACCTTCGTGCCCAAGCCCCGGCGATGCTGGCGCTTGTTGAAGCGGTCTGGCTGCAGCTCGGGCCGACGATGCGCAAGCTGTACGGCCGCATGCGGCAGGGAAGGCCGCCGGACAGCCATCGCCTGATACTGGCGGCGCTCCGCAACAGGGAAGAGGCGGCGTTGCGCGTGGCCGTCAGGACGGACGTGACCAAGGGCCTGAGGCTCCTCATGACGTGAAGGTGCCATGACGTGCGGGCTGAACCGCATATCCGTTCTGCGAGGCCGGATCTGGAATTGACCCGCGCCGATAGATTCATTGTCCGAAGGAGATTGTCGGGACCTTTTCTGGCTCGTGCGGCTGGGACGAGGCAGCGCCCGGCGGATCATGTCACGTCCGACGCACAATGCCTTGTTCGCCCATGAACGAACTATATGCTCGCGCCGAGCACAGGGAGAGGAGCCCATGGACGACGAGACATCGGCGGCAGATCTTCGGGAGCGCGCATGGCTCGGCGAAGGGGCCGGGTCATTTGGGAGGTTCTGCGCGCAAGTGTCGGAGACGACAGCCCTTGGCGACTGGCCCGAGGCAGAAGCGGTTGAGTGCAACGTGCCGATCTATGATGGGTCGCGCGTACGGGACGCGGCGGTCGATTCCGCCCGGTCCATCGACTTCATGTCCGAATGGAACGCTATCCTTGACTCCGGCCCGGGCATAATCGTCATTCGCGGCGGCATGGCGGACACCGACATCGTGGATGAGGCCACGGAGATCTTTGAACGGTTCATTGATGACGAGCGGGCCCGCGGCACGGGCGGTGGGGACCACTTTGCGAAGCCCGGTGCGAATGACCGTGTCTGGAACGCGGCGCAAAAGCACTGCCAGGCCAGCCCGGCGAACTTTCTGCGTTACTACGCCTCGGACGCGATCGCGCTGGCGGCCCGGGCATGGCTGGGACGGGGCTATCAGCTGACGGCACAGGTCAACCGGGTGAATCCCGGCGGCGCGGCGCAGACGGCGCACCGGGACTATCATCTGGGCTTCATGAACGCTGATCAATTGGCGACCTATCCGATACAGGCGCACGCGTTTTCGCCCCGCCTGACGCTCCAGGGAGCGATCGCGCATTGCGACATGCCCGTGGAGAGCGGCCCGACGATGCTCCTGCCGTATTCGCAGCGCTTCACCGAGGGGTACGTGGCATTCGGGCGGAAGGAGTTTCAGGAATTCTTCGCTAAGGCCCATGTGCAGCTGCCGCTTGAGAAGGGCGATCTCCTGTTCTTCAACCCGGCGGTCATGCACGGCGCCGGCACCAACCGGTCACGGGACATTCGACGGATGGCGAATCTCCTGCAGATCGGATCCGCGTTCGGGCGATCGATCGAAGCCGTGAACCGGTCGGCCATGTCCGTGGCGCTCTATCCAGTGATGGCAGAGGCCTGCGCATCCGGATCACTGACGTGGAGGGAAGTCCAGAACGCCATTGCCGCCGCTGCCGAGGGCTACGCGTTTCCAACGAACCTGGACCGCGACCCGCCCGTGGACGGGCTGATACCGATGAGCCAGGCGGAACTGATGGAGGCGGCGCTGGAGCGCGGAGCGTCTGCAAGTGACTGGGAAGCGGAGGTTGCGGCGATGGATCAGCGACGAACGCCCTGACCAGCGTCTTGTCGCTTACAGGCGGGTGTCAGGGAAGTCGCGCGCAGGTCACGTTGTTCGACTCCGGAAGTGGCGCCGGGAATCCTTGTTAGCGCCTCGGACACGAAAGATGCTGATGTTGGTCGGCCCGTTGCCTTTGCAAAGCACAGTTGAGCATCGACATTGGCTGAGTCGCATGTCGTGGGCAGTGGAGACGAGAATCTTGCGCTCCTTCTGCACCGTCCCGGGGCTTTCAACCGGACACTGTTAACCAATGCATTTGAAGCCGTATGTCCGGTTCCATGCGGATCGGCCTTCGACATTGCGTCACCGAGGGCGAGCCTGCGGAGGAGAACGCGCTCCGCATCGCCGGGTGGTACGAGAGACGGTGGCTGATCGAGGAGTGGTTCGCCGCCGTAAAAACCGGGACACGGATCAAGGACCGCAGGCTCAACGCCGCCGACGACCTGCGCAGGTGTCTCGCCTTCGACGCCATAACCGCATGCACCGTCATGTCCGTCGAGCGGCTCGCGCGGAGCGTGCCGGACACGCCGTCGCGGACAGTCGTCCACGAGGACGAGATCCACGTCCTCGCCATCCACATGTCGAAGCCGAACCACCGCAAGCAGCGTGGCCCGTCAGACCCGGATCAGGCGATCGCGGAGTTCGCCGTCAACACCGCGCGCCTCGCCGGATTCATCCCGTCGAAGCGACAGCCCATGCCGGGCACTCACAAGCTCTGGGAAGCACCTGATCCTGTCACTCTTCACCGAAAACTACCGGGCCATGCGAGACTATGCCAACATCGAGTCAACAGTGTACCATTGCAAGGCCCCGGGCGGCCCTGAATGGCTGGCATGACTGCGTTCGTTCACGAAATCTGGACAGAATGGCCGCTTCTGGTTGCTGTGGCCAGGATTCTTGGTCGTCAGTTCATCCCGGCCCGTTGCGCGTGATCGTGGTCGGACTGGACGGCGTGCATCGCGGTTACCTTTCCGCAACTTGACCCCGAGTTGCCGGTCATCGAACGGACAGCCGGCCCTTTCGCCTGAAAGCGGGTTGCCCGAAGATGAATTCAGGACACGCCCACATTGATCGGCAGGACGTTGCGTGGATGGCAGGTACCCGGCGTCTGGACGCCACCATCCGCCATGATCGAGATTTGGGCGTCTTCGGATGAACGTTTCACCCGGTGTTCGGGCGCGTGAATTTCGCGACATACGACATGCAGGGTCGGGCCGTGGTCGGCGTCGCCGCCAAACTCGGCAAGTCGCGCAGGCCAATGCAGGACGCCAGGACAGCCGGTAGGGTCAACTTAGGAATGTAAAGGTGACTGCCACGCACTCGAACAGCGCCTCGCTTCCTGGCACGGGAGACCTGACAGCCCGAGTCGCTCTTGTTTGAGTGGCACGGCCGCGGAACGGCGATAGTTGTCGATCATTGCCGGAGTTGATAGCACTGCCATGCAAGTTCGGGGGGAGTGCGCATCCATGCCAGTCATCACGGAAGTTGCCGACCTGAAGGGCATGTATCGTCGCCGCGTGCCGAGGATGTTCTATGACTACACGGAGAGCGGGTCGTGGAGCGAGCAGACCTTTCGCGAAAATACCAGTGACTTCAGCGAAATCCGTCTGCGCCAACGGATCGCTGTCGATCTCGCCAATCGATCGGTGGCCTCCCGGTTGATCGGCGAGGACGTGGCGATGCCCGTGGTCCTGGCACCTGTCGGCCTGTTGGGCATGCAATGCGCCGACGGCGAGATAAAGGCGGCACGCGCGGCCGCGAGGTCCGGGGTGCCGTTTTGCCTGTCGACCATGTCGATCTGCTCAATCGAGGACGTGGCTGCAAACACCGAAAAGCCCTTCTGGTTCCAGGTCTATACGCTGAAAGACAATGACTTCATGTCGCGGCTCCTGGCGCGTGCCCGGGCCGTGGGATGTCCCGCAATTGTCATCACGGTCGACCTGCAGGTTCTCGGGCAGCGCCACAAGGACATCAAGAACGGCCTTTCGGCCCCGCCGAAGCTTACAATGGCGTCCATTGCAAACATGATGACGAAGGTGTCCTGGGGACTTGGAATGCTTGGGACGAAACGCCGTTCCTTTGGCAATATCGTCGGGCACGCAGAAGGGGTGACCGACCCGGCATCGCTCTCTTCCTGGACTGCGGAGGCGTTTGATCCATCGCTGAATTGGGACAGGATCAAGGAATTGATGGACATGTGGGGCGGCAAGGTGATCCTGAAAGGCATTCTTGACGAGGAAGATGCGGTGACGGCCGCCGAACTGGGCGCAGACGCCATAGTCGTCTCGAACCACGGCGGACGTCAACTCGACGGAGCGCTTTCGTCCATCCGGATGCTCGAGCCAATCGTCAAGGCCGTCGGCGGCAAAACGGAAGTCTGGCTTGATGGCGGAGTTCGCAGTGGTCAGGACGTGCTGAAGGCTGTGGCGCTTGGCGCAAAGGGAGTCATGATCGGACGCGCCTTCGTGTATGGCCTTGGTGCCATGGGCGAGGCCGGCGTGACCGCCGTACTTGATGTCATCGGGAAGGAACTGGATGTCTCGATGGGGCTTTGCGGACGTCGAGACATCGCCGATGTGGATCGCGAGATTCTTCTGGTGCCAGAAGGGTTTTCCGGCGGCTTTGGCTGAGCAGGTCAAGATCCTGGGAACAGGAATCCCAAGCAGTGCCGGGTACCGCCACGGTGCCGGTTTCATGAGTTTTCGGCATTGTTCGGACTTGTCGCGCACGGGCACAAATCCTGGCCCAGCCTTGGTCCAGATAACTGTCAGGATGTAAGGCCCTTCCGTCGCGGAGCGCCTCGTCAGGACAGTTCGGTGAGGATTTCCTCGATAATGTTCATTCCGGCACCCCAACCCTTGTTGAAGTCGGATGCGGCGGCGGCAAAGGCGGCTCTTTCCGCGTCGGTGGCCTCGTGAGGATCCCAGTTCAGCGTGAGAAAGGCACCTCCGTCCCTATCCTCCAAGGTCACCGTGGTCAGGAGAGTGCGTGGCCAGTCCGGCATCATGGGGTTGGCGGTGACGTTCCAGTTCTCGTCCGCATTCGACATCAGGAAGACCAACCGGTCGGTCGGGCTCACCTCGGTGAATTCCATCCGTTGGTTCATTGAGCGTTCGCCCATCCTCATTTCGTTCAGCCAGAGGCCGCCGGGCCTGACCTCGAATTCATGGATGACCGTTTCGACGCCGGGTCCGTACCAGCGCTGAACCAGGTCTGCCTCGGTCCATGCGCGCCAGACCAGGTCCTTGGGTGCATCGAATTCGCGAGTCATCTTGAAAGCTACTGTGTTCATGGGTTCTTCCCTGTTTGGAGGTCGGCGGGCAGTCCGCCTGTTGGCAGCGCAAGACACGCACTGCTGGATCGGTGAGACGCCATCGTCACGTCGAGGGCGGTCGGCTGAGCCCTGGCACGGTTTCCCGCGCATGCAGGGCCCCAAGGGACCATGCCAGCGGTGTGGCCGGGCTCATGCCTGCAGGATTCGACGATCTCGCCGTTCATCGTCAGAAGCTCTTGTTCAGCGTCAGGAAGAACGTGCGTCCCCAGCCGGCCGCCACGGGTCCGTCCACGCTGCTGGGATTGGACGTGTCGATGGTGAGCCCGGCGTCAGTGAGGTTGAAGACGCCGACCGTCATCCGTGCGCCTTCGAGCCCCCTCGGCTCGTTCCAGTCGACCGCCAGGTCGTGGCCGGTCCAGTCTTCGAAGTCGCCGGTGTCCGACTCGTTCCTGAAGCCGGCGCGGTAGTTCACCGTCCAGGTTGCGGTCAGGTTGCGGCGCCGGGCCTCGAACCTGATGCGGGCCATGTTCCTGGACGTGGCATACCGGATGTCGTTGCCCTCGATGCGGCGTTCGGCGTCGGTCACGTGACGCCATGCGCCGCTCAGCCCGATCTCGCCCCAGTCCGTTTCGAAGTCTGCACGGTACCGGGTCGTGATGCCCGAGATCTCCGTGTCCACGATGTTTGCGAAGCTGTCATGGATGGTGATGTCGCCGCCGGTGCGCCCGATGCAGTTCGACTGCCGGCCGTCCGGGCATTCGTCCAGGTTTCGCATGGCCCAGTCCGGGTTGCGCAGCCCCGGGAGACCCGAGCGCGACAGCCGATGCCATTCCACGTCCAGGACATACGGATGCCTGCGGAACCGGGCGCCGACGGCAAGCCTCTCGGTTTCGGAGGGTTCGAGCTGCGGGTTGCCCTCGGTCTCGCGCGTCACCTGCCTGGGGTTCGGCGCCGCACAGGCGCTGCGCGGCGCGCTGCCGGAGCCGGGGTCGCACTGGATGTAGGGGTGGTCCTGCGACGCGGTGCTGTGAAGATGACGCATGGATGGCGCCCTGTCTCCCGCGCCCCAGGAGGTGCGCAGCGTGACGACGTCGGTCGGCCGGTGCTCGGCCGCAAGACGGAATGACCTCAGTCCGCCCACGTCGTCGTACTCGTCCGCGCGGGCCGCGACCCTGAAGTCCGTTTTCGCGGTCAGTGGCAGCGACATGTCCCCGAACACCCCGGCGCTCCGGCGCTCGCCGGAATAGCTGACCCCTCCAGAGCCGAGCACCTTGGTCACGTCGTGGGTCACGCCCTCGCCGTCGCGGAAGCGCAGGATGGAATGCGACTTGGCCGTGCCTGCGCCGAGCCCGGCGGTCCACGCCGCCTTGCGGTCGCCGATCGCGAACGTCCGCCCTTCAAGCGCCAGCCGAACGCCATGGGATTCCCCGCCGAAGTCGATTTCCTCCTGCAGGCTGGTGCGTTCTATGGCCCGCCGGTGCGCATCCGGGTCGGCGGGCGAGGACGGGTTCACGACGTCGTAGTTTCCGCTCGTGATTTCTTCCCTGATCCTGTCGGTGTGGACGAAGGTGTTTCCGACAAGGGAGCCGTCCAGATGGTATGTCTCGATGTACGCCTCGTATCCGAGATCCTCGGTCAACTGTCCGTCAACGCCTGCCACGATGTCGCGTTCGTTGTAGCTCGTGTACCAGTCGCGGTTCCCGTGGCCGACAAATCTGTGCCCGACGGCGAAGCGATCGTCATCGTCCGCGATCACGGAGCCGGCGGCGTCGTTGATCTCGTCCAGCACGCGTGACGTGGGGACGAACCGGAAAGAGCCGACGGAAGGCGCGAAACGGAACGCGGACTCACCCTCTCCGAAGTTCGCGTAGAGACGGAAGTCGCTCCGGTCGCCCAGGGGCCGGTCCAGGCTCACGATCGCGGTCCGCTGCTCGAATTCGGACGTGTTCCACGCGATGTCGCCATAGGCGAAACCGCAGCCCTCGTCGCCGTCCACCCTGGAGCTTGGCGGATTCCGGAGCGGACCGGCATAGCCCTCCGCCGGGTCGCAGTCTCCCAGCGGGACCGTCCTGATGCCCTCCACGTCCCCGTCCGCGTCACGCTGAACGACCCAGACGGTGTTGCCGCCGACACTGACATTGCGGGAATCGTCGAACGAGCCGCCCTCCTGCCAGACGGAGCGGCTGAACTCCCGGCTCCGGGACGGGATTTCCTGGCGCCTGAGAACGTCGACGCCGACCGTCATGCGGCCCCCGTCGCTTCCGAGCGGGCCGCCCCAGAACACGCCGCCCTGCCAACCGTTGCCGCCGTCCTTGCCCGGCATCCGCGTGACCGCCCGCGCCTCGAAGCCGTCAATGTCCTTTCGCATCACGACATTGATCGCGCCGTGCACCGCGATGCCGCCGAACTCGCCCAGATCCTCTCCCGCCAGGACCTCGATTCGTTCGATCGCGGACAGCGGCAAGGTGTCCAGATCGCAGTTGGTGGTGCAGTATGGCCGTCCGTCGACCAGGACCAGCACGGTCTGTCCTCCGGCGTAGAAATAGCGGACGATGCCGGTGTCGAGCAGCTCCTCCAGGGTCTGGGCGCCCGACCTCTCGATGAAGTCCCGGTCGCGTGACGTCACGACGCGCACGTCCGGAGCAAGCGGGCCGGACCAGGCCGACGTTGCCGCCAGGCCGGCAAGAAGCGCCCAGGTCACCAACCGAATCCTCATCAGAACGCCCGTCCTCTTCCTGGTCCCCGTTGGCGCCGATTCCTAATGCACGCGTCCTGCGTGCGCAACGGGTGCGTCCGCGCTCCTGAGCGGCAAGTCTGCTCCTGGCACGCTGCATCGCCTGCCAGGACCGCAAGCGGCGACAGCGCCACGCGGTTGCGGTCATCGGACCGACCGGCCGGGTGCGCGGTCATCCCCAGGCCTCGGGCGTGGTCGCCGAGAATTGCCGCAACGCCGCACCTTCAGCCGGCGACCGGGCCATCGCCGGACATGCAGGCAAGGGTGAGCGCGGCAGGTGCCGTGAAGGTGCGTCCGCCGCGGAAAGACGCGTTGCCGGCTTGCGCCTGGTCGCAAGCGCGGGTCCGTCCCCGTCGCTCCCCATCGCCGGCTGGTGATCGTCAGGAGGGATGCCCGAAGCCCTGACTCCGCCGACGCGCCGATCGCCGACCCTTGGCACCCGTGTACCTTGCTCTTCTCAAGGGGTCCTTACGTTGATTGCCGACGACGCGGGGGCGTCGCCGAACGCTCCTGCCCGTTCGCGAACACGCGGCGCCGAGTTTCGGGGCATGGGCGTGAGCGCCGCTCGAAGGCGTTCGGCGATCCTCTCTTGCCGGGCCAAGGACTGTGGCGCCGCGGTGTGTCCTGCTCCCGTCCGCCGTCCCGTCGTGCTTGCCCATGGCGTCAATCCTGTCCGTTCCTTCCCGCCACCGCCTGCGGTACCCGCGTGCGACAGCTTCGGGTCGTCTTCCCGGACCGTCCAGGCGCTGTTCGACCCCGCCGCCGATTCGCGGGGCGTCTGCGGCCTGCGGCGACTCATCGCGCCCATCCGGGTCGGATTCGGCCGTTTCGACGGCTGAAATGGCTCTGTCACGTTGGCATCACGAATAGACATGAAATAGGCATGACCGAAACACACTTATGAGCAAATTGGGCAACCCCTGTTGCAAAGTGGCCGCACGTAAGCTGCCAGATTCAGTATTATCTCGCGAAATTCGCTTGCATTCGGTCATTATCAAGGCATGTTTCTGATGTCCCCCGGATCGGCTCGAACCCATGCCGTTCCGGGGGACATCGCAATTGGGGGCTGGCGAAAAAAGTCAGCGGGAGGCGACGGGCATGACGCGAATCGGGCATGCGGCGGCGATGGGACCGGACAAGACGGGAGACGCGGGCCGCCGATGGGTGCCGGAGGGCAGGGGAGACGCACGGGCCGCCGGCCGCGGGACGGGGGGTCCGGTCGCTGTCGGCCTGTGCGGACGAATTCCGCGCGTGCGTGAAGCCACCGTTTCCGCCGACGCCGGAGCATGTACAATAGGCGCCGAGCGGCCATGACTGCGCCAGCAGCGCGGACGGGCTGCGCCCCGAAAGCCTCACTTCCGCATTCCGCAACTGCGTTCCCGCCTGACGCCGGTTTTCCCGGCGCGCGACGTTCGGCAGGCCGCCGGGTCGGCGGCGACGGGCGCAGGTGGCGGCTGTGGTGGCCGGGCGAGGCGTTCCGGCTCTCGGTGGACGCGGATCGCCGCGAGAACGCGGGCGATCCCGTGCACGGCGTCGGGCTGAAGCTCGACATGCGCTGGTGAGAAACGGCGAAACGGACGGCGAAACGGGGGGCGCGGCGGAGGCCGGGCCCTCGGCGCCGGTGCTGCGGACGGCCGCGCGTCGGGCGACGCGGGCGGTGATCCCGGCGGCGGGGCTGGGCACGCGGTTCCTGCCGGCGACGAAGGCGGTACCCAAGGCGATGATGGCGCTGGTCGACCGGCCGCTGGTCGAGCATGCGGTGGAGGAGGCGCTGGCCTCCGGCATCGAGCGGATCGTGCTGGTCGCGCCGCGCGGCGGGGGTGCCGTGGAGGCGCACTTCGCGCGGGGCCTGGCCCTGGAGGGGACGCTCCGCGCCCGGGGACGCCGCGACCTCGCCGAGGCGCTGGCGGGACCGGACCTTCCGCCCGGGACGCTGCGGGCGGTGCGCCAGCCCGCGCCCCTGGGTGTCGGGCACGCGGTCTGGTGCGCGCGCCGGCACCTGGACCCGGACGCACCGGTGGCGGTGCTCTTTCCCGACGACGTGATCGAGGCGCGGACGCCGCCCCTCGGCCAGGTGATCGACGCGCAGGCCGCGGCCGGCGGCTCGGTGGTGGCGGCGGTCGAGGTGGACCCGGCGCGGACGGCGGAGCACGGGATCCTGGACACGGGAGGCTGCGAAGAGCGGCTGGCGCCGGTGCGCGGCATGGTGGAGAAGCCGCTGCCGTGGCGGGCGCCCTCGACGCTGGCGGTCGCGGGGCGCTACGTCCTTGCGCCGCAGGCGATGCGGCGGCTGGACGCGGCCTGCCGGGCAGCGGCGGGACGGCCCGGGGCCGAGACCGACCTGACGGGCGCGCTGGCGGCCGGGATCGCGGCCGGGGAGGCGGTGCGCGCGCTGCGCGTCGAGGGCCGGCGGCACGACTGCGGCTCGAAGGCCGGGTTCCTGCGCGCCACCGTCGCCCTCGGCCTCGCCCACCCCGAGCTCGGGCGGGAATTCGCCGACTTCGTCCGCGAGACCGCGCGGGCGCTGGAGGAGGTGGAGGCCGCGGAGGTCGCGAAGGATGCGGAGACCCGCTTGCCGAATACAGCCTGATCGCTTCGCTCCGGTTGGCAGCCTTGAGTGACACTTATCGGCTACCTTGAGCGACATTCCGGTGAAACATTGGTGAAATATGGCCATGAACTTGCCGATGATCGCGACGGGTGTCGCATTGTCCGGCAAAATCCGCTTCACACCATTTCGATTACTCGCTATATGCGCGGCTTCTTGCGGGGCGGACACCCTTGGAGGCTGCCCTGCGTTGCAAATCGGAGAATACCCATGGCTGGCGAGATCCCTGATCTTCACGCCTTGGCGCGGACGGGGACAGGCAAGGGGGCCGCCCGTCAGGCTCGCAGAGAGGGCCTCGTGCCAGGCATTGTCTACGGTGGCGGCGTCGACCCGCTTCCTGTCAACATTCCCTACAACATGCTCTTCAAGAAGTTGAAGGAGGGTCGCTTTCTCTCGACTCTCTTCAACCTCAAGGTTGATGGCCAGGACGATGTCCGTGTCATCTGCCGCAGCGTGCAGCGCGACGTGGTGCGTGACCTTCCGACCCATGTCGATTTCATGCGCCTCGAGCGAACATCCAAGATCAACCTGTTCATCGCCGTCGATGCCGTGGGCCAGGACAACTGTCCGGGCATCAAGCAAGGCGGGCTGCTGGTGATGGTGAGGCCCGAAGTCGAACTGATCGTGACCGCCGGCGAAATCCCCGAAAGCATCACGATCAACGTTGAAGGGCTTGAGATTGGTGACACGGTCACGATTTCCAGCGTGACGTTGCCGGACGGCGCGAGACCCACGATCGACCGCGATTTCGTGATTGCCAACATTTCCGCGCCGTCCGGACTCGCCGGTGTTGCCGACGAAGAAGAGGAAGGCGAAGAGATCGAAGGCGAAGAGGTCGACGCCGAAGAGGCGGAAGAGGAAGGCGACGACGACGAATAGCCGACCGGTCCTTCATGAATTCGGCGCGGCGCTTTCAGAGGCGCCGCGCATTTTTTGTTGTGCAGTCAACAGTGCGAAAGCCGCACGGCCGTTCAGTTTCTTGCCGCTTGGTCGATGGTTGCACATAGGCCCCCGACGCCGGGTTGCCATCTCCGCAGACCCGCTTCGCTTGAATCCGACGGCCAAAACCGATCCATCTGTGGAAACCGTTGGGAATTCAGGTTGGCCGTGCATTGGCACCTCCACGATTTTTCCTTTCGGTCGGGATCCCGTGACATCCAATTGCGCCATTGTGGGCAAAGTGGCCATCTTTTGCCGATGGAAATGCACGATCCGCATCGCGTGCGATCCATGGCGGCGGCTTCTGGATCGGGTGAACATGGGTGAACAAATGGAGGATTGCCAGCATTAAGATTGGGTGGAACGGATGGATCAAAGGAACGACGCTTAACACGTCAACCCTTCGCATCTCGCCGGAGATGCTGGCGCAGACCGCAGAGATCGACGAGGTCAAGGGCGCGTGGCAGGGGACCGGCAGGATCGCGCCAGAATGACTGTCCAGCCTGCGCCGCGTCGCCAATTTCAAGAGCATAGGCCCATCGACCCGCATCAAAGGCGCACGTCTCTGCTGCCGGGGAGGTCGAGAGCCTGCCGGCAAACGTCTGAATCGGTTCGTTCACGACGCGCGACGGGCAGGACGTCGCCGGCTACGTCGCTGTCATGGAAACGGTCTGCAACGTCCACGACGTGATCCCACTGACGGAGAGCCATTTTCACCAACTCCACCGCGATCTGCCGGCCCATACCGACAAGGACGACCGGCACCGCGGCTCATACAAGACGCTCGCACATCATGTTGAAGCCTTTGTCGAAGAGGGCATAAGCACCGGCACCTTCTTGAGATTGCAACGCCCTTCGACACGCCGCGGCGGATGGACGAATTGGTCGAATGGGTGGTCGGTCAGGAGGAGGACGGGATCTTTCATCCTGTGGGGACGACGACAGGCATGCGCGACTCGTTCGTGCTAAGGAACCGGGACGCCTCCCGACATGATCGTCAGAAACCAGTCCGTGTCGATGTTTCCGCCGGTCAGGATGACGGCGACCTTGCGGCCAGCCATTCGATCCCTTTCCTTGAGCAAGGCAGCCAGCGACGCCGCGCCCGCGCCCTCGGCGAGATTGTGGATGTCGCGGTAGTAGATGCGAATTGCCTCGGCGATCTGCGCCTCGCTGACAGTGACAATGCGCTCTGCACCGGCACCATAGATCGCAAGTGCATCCTTGACCGGAACACGAACCGCCATTCCGTCGGCGAATGTCCGGGCGGAGTTGGTTTCCACCGGCTGTCCGGCTTCGACCGAGAGCTTGACGGTTTGGGCGTGCTCGCTGACGACGCCTACGATCTGAGTGTCCCGCCCCAGGGCGTCGCGGGCGGCGATGCAGCCGCAAATTCCGGAGCCGCAGCCGACCGGCACGTAGACCGCGTCGAGATCGGGAACGGCAGTCAGAAGTTCGTAGGCATATGTCGAGACACCACGGACCAGTTCCTTGTGAAAGGGCGGCACGAAGGTCAGCCCCTCTTCCTCGGCGACCCGGAGCACCTCTTCCTTCGCCTCGTCGAAATCGTGGCCGAATTCCACGAGTTCGGCGCCGAAGGACTTCATGGCCGCGTTCTTTTCGACCGAGTTGCCACGCGGCATGTAGATCACCGCGCGACGCCCGGCAGCCGTGGCGGCGCGCGCCTGGCCCTGTCCGTGGTTGCCGCGGGTTGCCGTGATGATCCCGGGGCTTTCCGGTCGAGTGCGAACAAGCCAGTCAACGAAGGTGCATGCGCCGCGCACCTTGAAGGATCCGGTCGGCGTATGGTTCTCGTGCTTGACCCAGACTTCGGCACCGGCCCGCTCGCCCAGTTGCGGCCAAGCGTATTGCGCGGTGGGGGAAACTGAGCGTGTCACGATCCGATGTGCGGCTTCAAGTTCGCTTGCGGAAAACACAGGTGGTCACTTCCCAATATTCAATGCGGGTTTCCGGTGCGCCAAGGCAACGGGCTGCTACGGGCGTCCCGCGGACGGCGGGCAGGTCGGGACGACATACTTCGCCGAGAGCAAAATGCCAATCGTCTCCGGGCCTGACAATTGACATTCAGGAGATTTCGGGCGCTGTCCTTCCAGGGAACGCGCATGTCCGGGAGACTTGGCATCGGTCGGGAGAGCCTTTGCCGGCTTCCGAAGGTGTGGTGCGCGGCAGCCCCCTGATGCGCCAAGTGCGCCGCGAACAAAGGGAATGCAGCAGCCCAAGTGAATTCTCCAGCCACATCGCGGAAGACTTGCCTTGAAGCCGTTTCCGGCGCCGCCCTTGCAGGCCATTCATCCCTGGCGTATTTCCACACGACGGAAAGACCGTCGCGCAGGCCAATTTTCGAGGGTGCGATTGTGTCATGAATGGTCTCAGTCTGTCGGAACCTGCGGGGCTCCGCTATCGGGTCTTTCTTTTCCTTTATGCATGCGTTTTCCGGGTGCTGACCCCGGTTGTGTGGCGGTACTTCCGAAAGCGAGCCCGGGGTGATGCCGGATACGGCCTTCATCTTGATGAACGGAGGGGCGAGGGAGCACCGTTCGCGGCCGATCTATGGCTGCATGCCGTGTCCCTTGGCGAGATCAATTCCGCAGAGCCACTCGTGCGGCTGGCGCTGCAGGACGGGTATCGCGTCCTGACGACACATGCCACGCCGGCGGCGCGGAACAGGGTCGAACAGACGTTCGCGGACGAAATCGCCTCTGGCCAATTGGCCGTGCGCTTCTTGCCCATTGATCGCCCTGACTACTGGCAACGGTTTTTTGTCTCCCATGCGCCACGCGTCGGTCTTGTAGTCGAAATGGAGTTCTGGCCCTGGATGATCGAGGCGGCGCGGGAGGCGGGTGTTCCTCTTGCGCTTGTCAACGCGCAAATACCTGCGGGCAGCTGGCCGAAGGCAAGGCGTCTGGCGTCGCTGTTTGGTCATCCCGTGGCGCGCTTGGCCGCGGTATTCGCAAAGTCCAAAACGCAGGCCGGGCGGTTTCGCGCACTCGGGGCATCTGACGTGCGCATTGCGGGAGAGACGAGGTTCGACATTGTTCCGCCCGAGACACAGATCCATGCCGGCAAGGCATTTGGGGCCAGCCTTCAAGGCAAGACGGTCATCGTCATCGCAAGCGTCGTCGAGGGAGAGGAGGATGTCTACGTGCAGGCGCTATCCAAGCTCTTCTCGGATCCTGTGCCACCGTTCGTGATTTGGGTGCCCCGGGCTCCGGAACGGTTCCGGGAGTCGGGCGAATTCCTGCAATCAGCTGGTTTTGAGATGGCATGGCGCAGCCAGCTCTTCGACAACGATCTGAGTCCCCTTTCGGAGCCCGGGCGCGCGCGGATCCTGGTCGGAGATTCGCTCGGAGAAATGACATTCTACCTCGCCTCTGCCGACGCAGTGATCGTGGGCGGCGGCTTTGGCCCGCGCGGTGCGCATAACGTCATCGAGCCATTGGCGCTTGGAAAGCCGGTGATCACCGGGCCGAGCGTCGGGACCATCGAATTCCCGGCAGTTGAGGCTGAAGCAGCCGGCATGCTGACGGTCTGCAATGCGCCGCATGAACTGCCCGATGCGGTTCGAGCGGCGATTGCGCAGGGGCCGCCGAAAGCGGCTGAAGCGTTTCACGCAAGTCACCGGGGCGCGTCGCAGCACATATACGACGCAATTCAGCCTCTTCTCTCGGAGCCTCCCTGACCTGGAATTTGCGTGGCCGGACACACGACGCGGCAACTCGCGAATTTGGGCAGCGGCTACCTAGGATCGAGAGATTCACCCGGTTCGCTGCGCCGTCTCGAACCCGGCAATCCGGATCAGGCAGCGATGCAGGATTTCGGCCTCGTCAGGCGTCATGGCCGCACGCACCTCCGAGTCGAATGCATGGGCAGCACGGGAAAGGTCGGCGAAGGCCCTTTGTCCCTGCGCCGTCAACTGCAGCAGGGCGTGGCGGCGATCCCGCTCCAGTTCACGTCGGGTCAGAAAGCGCTTCGTTTGCAAGGCGGCGACGGCGCGGCTCACCTTGGTCTTGTGGAGACGTGCGTGGACGCAGATTTCCTTTGCCGTCATCTCGCCGTAGCAGCCGAGATGAAACAGCACCCGCCACTCGGTTCGAAGCATCCCGTACTGCCCTCGGTAATGCCTTTGGAACTCAAGGCTCAGGGCTTCGGCGGCTTGGTAGAGGAGGTACGGCAGGAAATCCAGGGGATTGAATTCGGAATCGCGACGCATGAGACTCTTTCTAGGGCTTGTTAGTTACATTTACAACCAATAGTTGTGACGGCATGGAAGGAGCGATGCAATGGATGATGCACGTGCACCCCTGAACCTGCGACAGGCCGAGACGCCGGCCGGAACCGTGCCTGGTTATATGCCGGGTTTCGGCAACGACTTCGAAACCGAAGCGCTGCCAAGCGCGCTGCCCCAGGGCATGAACTCGCCGCAGCTGGTGAACTACGGGCTCTATGCCGAGCAGCTCTCCGGCACGGCGTTCACGGCGCCGGGACCCGAGCGGACATGGTGTTACCGAATTCGGCCCTCAGTGCGTCATGTCGCCGGGTTCGCCAGGATCGTGCTGCCCTATTGGAAGACCGCTCCCAACGTGATCGAGGATGTCACCTCGCTTGGCCAGTATCGCTGGGATCCCGTGCCGGCGGGCGAAGATGACCTGACTTGGCTGACCGGAATGCGCACGATGACGACGGCAGGGGACGTGAACACGCAGGTGGGCATGGCGGCGCATGTCTATCTGGTGACATGTTCGATGGAGGACGAGTATTTCTATTCGGCTGACAGTGAGCTTCTGGTCGTGCCTCAGCGTGGCCGTTTGCGCTTCGCGACCGAGCTCGGCGTGATCGATGTCGAGCCTCAGGAGATCGCGATTCTGCCCCGCGGGCTGGTCTACCGGGTCGAGGTGCTCGACGGCCCGGCCCGCGGCTTTGTCTGCGAAAACTACGGGCAGAAGTTCGCCCTGCCCGGGCGCGGGCCGATCGGGGCGAACTGCCTCGCCAATCCACGGGACTTCAAGACGCCGGTCGCGGCTTTCGAGGATCGCGATGCGCCCTCGCGCGTCGTGATCAAGTGGTGCGGGCAGTTTCATGCGACCGAGATCGGGCACAGCCCGCTCGACATCGTGGCGTGGCACGGCAACTACGCACCCTGCAAGTATGACATGAAGACCTATTGTCCGGTGGGGGCAGTGCTCTTCGATCACCCGGATCCGTCGATCTTCACCGTGCTGACGGCGCCGTCCGGGGTGGACGGAGTCGCCAATATCGACTTCGTGCTGTTCCGTGAGCGCTGGATGGTCGCCGAGGACACGTTCCGTCCGCCTTGGTACCACAAGAACGTCATGTCGGAGCTCATGGGCAACATCTACGGCCAGTACGACGCGAAGCCCGAAGGATTCGTTCCGGGCGGAATGTCTCTCCACAACATGATGCTGCCCCATGGACCCGACCTGGACGCCTTCGACAGGGCGACCAACTCGAATCTCGGCCCTGACAGGCTTGAAAACACCATGTCGTTCATGTTCGAGACGAGGTTCCCGCAGCATCTGACCGAATTTGCGGCCAGGGAGGCGCCGTTGCAGGACGACTATGTCGAGTGCTGGACCTCGCTCGAAAAGAAATTCGACGGTAGTCCAGGGCGGAAGTGAGGCATTGTGGTGTCCCGTCGCAGACTGGAATTTCCGGCGGGAAGCTCCGTGTCCGGGCGGGGCAAAACTGAAGCTGTTTGAAGGAGTGCGGTCTTGGCTTTATTGAAGAGTTGGGTGGAGAGCGCGAACGACCCCGACGGGTGGTTTCCGCTGAACAATCTGCCCTACGGGGTGTTTGACGACGGGAAGGGTCCGCGTGCCGGCGCCGCCTTGGGCGACATGGTCCTCGATCTTGCCGCTCTGGAAGAGCAAGGGATTGTGCCTGCCGCGGGATTTCGAAACGGCGCTCTCAACGAGTTCATGGCCGAAGGCCCGGGGAACTGGGAGCGGGTTCGCGACGTGCTGACGAGGATACTTGCAGAGGGCGCCGAGGAGCGGGATCGAGTCGCCGGTGCCGTTCACCCGCAATCCGGAGTGACCATGCTGCTGCCGTTCGTCGTCAGCGAATTCACGGATTTCTACGCCGGTCGGCACCACGCCGCCAATGTCGGGACCATGTTCCGGGGCCCGGAAAACGCCCTGCCGCCAAACTGGCTGCACATGCCCATCGGCTACAACGGCCGGGCGTCCTCGGTCGTGGTCTCCGGAACTGATGTTCGCAGGCCTTGGGGCCAGTTGAAAGGACCGGCGGACGAAGCGCCCCGGTTTGCGCCGTCCAGGCGCTTCGACATCGAGCTGGAGATGGGTGCCGTTGTCGGGCAAGCGTCTGACGGCCCGCTTGGCGTGGCCGAGGCGGACGCGAACATCTTCGGCTATGTCCTTCTCAACGACTGGTCCGCACGGGACATCCAGGCCTGGGAATACCAACCGCTTGGCCCATTCCAGGCCAAGGCGACCGCCACGACGATCAGCCCCTGGGTCGTGACGAAAGCGGCGCTGGAGCCGTTTCGTTGCGACCCGCCCCTGCGCGAAAAGGAGCTCCTGCCGCACCTGAGGGATGCGGGGCCGATGCTCCACGACATCGAGCTGGAGGTGACGCTCGAGCCCGATGGCGGCGCCGAGGAGACCATCGTGCGAACGAATTCGCGCGAACTCTACTATTCGTCGGCGCAGCAGCTCGCCCACCACGCGACGTCCGGCTGTCCGATGCGCGTGGGCGATCTTATCGGGACCGGCACGATTTCCGGGCCGGAGCGCGGGAACCGTGGCTCGCTGCTTGAACTCTCGTGGGGTGGCAAGGAGCCTCTGGAGCTTGCCCAGGGAGGCACGCGCAGCTTCATCGAGGATGGCGACCTGCTGGCGCTCAGGGGAGTTGCCCAAGGCGACGGATACCGAATCGGATTCGGCGACTGCAGCGGCAGGGTGCTGCCGGCCCTCGAAAACCCCTTTGCTTGAAACGCGGTAAGGAGAACACCATGGCCAAGGCCTTCGCGAGCCAGGGCGACCTGGGCGAGAAGAAAATCACCTTTGACGAGATCGGGAAGGGCCTGTTCGCCTTCACGGCGGAAGGGGATCCGAATTCCGGTGTGATCATCGGCGACGATGCGGTGATGGTCGTCGAGGCGCAGGCGACGCCACGGCTGGCCGGAAAGGTGATCGAGAAGGTGAGGGAAGTCACCGACAAGCCGATCACGCACCTCGTGCTGACCCATTACCACGCGGTTCGCGTGCTGGGGGCGTCGGCCTACGATGCCGGACAGGTCATCATGTCCGAGAAGGCCCGCGCCATGGTCGCCGAGCGCGGGCAGGAGGACTGGGACAGCGAATTCCAGCGATTTCCCCGGCTGTTCGAGGGGCATGAGAGCATTCCTGGCCTCACTTGGCCCACGACAACCTTCCACGGGCGAATGTCGGTCTATCTCGGCAGCAGGCGCGTGGACATCATGCAAGTCGGTCGTGCACATACCGCCGGAGACATCGTGATCTACGTGCCGGACCAAAACGTCATGTTCACCGGCGACATCGTCGAATACCGCTCGGCCTGCTATTGCGGCGACGGACACTTCCACGACTGGCCGGGTACGCTCGAAGCCATCCGGTCCTTCGATCTGGATTCTATCGCGCCAGGTCGGGGGGATGCCCTGATCGGCAGGGAGATGGTGAATTCGGCACTCGACCTGACCAAGGACTTTGTGCGGTCCACCTATGGTCCAGCCGCCAAGATTGCCCTCGGGGGCGGTTCGCTGAAGGACGCCTGGGATGCGGTGCGCTCGGAATGCGATCCGAAATTCAGCGATTACGCGATCTACGAACATTGTCTTCCTTTCAACGTCTCTCGCGCCTTTGACGAGGCGCGCGACATCGACACGCCGCGGATCTGGACTGCCGAGCGTGACCTGCAAATGTGGGAGGCAATGCAGGGATGAGCCCCTATTTCGAATTCGCGGTCAACAATCGGTACGCGAACCGGACGCTCCACGAGGCGATCTCAGGGATGGATCAAGCCGCGTTCACGGCAAGGCGGTCGGGCTTCTTTACCTCGTTGTCAAAGACCTTGAACCACATTCGGAAGGTGGACGCCTTCTACCTCGGTGCATTGAACGGAACCGGCATTGGCCGCGCCGTCTACGCCATGCCCGACATCGAGGACGTGAGCACGCTTGCCGTGGAACAATCCAGGCTGGACGTGGATCTGATGAATTTCTGCGAAGGCGACATTGATCTCGACCGTAGCATGGCTGTCGAGCGCCCGGGTACTCAGACCCAAGAGAGGGTCGGCGCGCTTCTGCCGCATCTGTTCCAGCACCAGATTCATCACCGGGGACAGGCTCACGTTCAGGTGGGTGAGGCGGGGATCGCGCCGCCGCAGCTCGACGACTTCTTTCTTGAGTGGGAGCGTGCGCCGATTGCGAAGGATTGCATTCGGGAATTCCTCTCGTGACGCTTCGGGACCGCTATCCGGTTGCGCTCCGGCTCTACCCCTATCGCCGGTCCGAAGATCAGGGCGCAGCCACGCCGGCGCGCCACCCGGTGGTGATCGCAGGCGGCGGACCGACCGGACTTGCCTCTGCGCTCGACCTGGGCCGGAAAGGCCATCGAGTGGTTGTTCTGGACGATCATGAAGGTGTTGGTCTGGGAAGTCGCGCGATCTGCTTTTCCAAGCGCACTCTCGAGATCGCACACCGGCTGGGCCCTGGTCCCGGGATGCTGGAAGAGGGCGTGATCTGGCAGAAGGGCCGGGTGTTCCGCGACAGGGACGAGATCTACAGCTTCGACCTCTTGCCGGAGGAAGGGCACAGGTATCCTGCCTTCATCAACCTCAGCCAGGTCCGGTTCGAGAAGTTCCTGTTTGAGGCGATCGAGCATGCGCGGGCGGAAGGTGCCGAGATCGAGATTCGCGGCGGCAACCGGGTCGATGCGATCGAGGCAGGGCGGGACGTCATCCGGATTGAGGTGATGACGCCAGAGGGTGCCTACAATCTGGAAGCGGACTGGTTGATCGCATGCGACGGGGCGCGCTCGCCGTTGCGCAACATGCTCGGACTTGGCTTCAAGGGGCGCGTGTTCGAGGACAATTTCCTGATCGCCGACGTCAGGATGACGGCGGATTTCCCGACCGAGCGCTGGTTCTGGTTCGAGCCCTGGTTCAGGTCGGGGGATTCGGCACTTCTCCACAAGCAGCCGGATGACATCTGGCGGATCGATTTTCAGATCGGGTGGGACATTGATCGTGACAAGGAACTGAAGGAGGAGAACATCCTTGCCCGCGTTGACGCCATGCTCGGCGAAGGCGTGGAGTATGAACTCGTGTGGAGTTCGATCTACACGTTCCAGTGCCGCAGGATGGAGAGGTTTCGCCATGGCCGGGTGCTGTTCGCCGGCGACAGCGCTCACCAGGTGTCACCCTACGGCGCGCGCGGGGCGAATTCCGGAGTGCAGGATGCCGAGAACCTTGCATGGAAGCTGGACCTTGTGCTTCGAGGGCTGGCCCCTGAGACGCTCCTGGACAGCTACGACGCCGAACGCATCCAGGCGGCAGACGAGAACATCCTGAACTCGACCCGTTCGACGGATTTCCTGACGCCCAAGTCCGAAGTCTCGCGGACCTTTCGCGACGCGGTGCTGACCTTGGCGGCACGGCACTCCTTCGCGCGCCCGCTGGTGAACTCCGGGCGCCTGAGCGTGCCCTGCACATACAACGCGCTGCCGGGCTTTGGTCCCGACATGCTTGGCCAGCCCGCGCGGTCGCGGCCCGGAGCGCCCGCGCCTGACGCGCCCGTGAATGACGGGTACCTGCTCGACCTGCTCGGGGGAGAGTTCACGCTGCTTGGCCTTGGTATCGAGGTGCCCAAGGCAACCAAAGTGGACGGAATTTCGGTGGCAGGTCGTGCATTGAACGATATGTCAATCGGCGACATGCTCAGGGAGAGGTACCTGGGAAAGGCCTCGAGCGCCGCGTATCTCATTCGCCCGGACCAGCATGTCGCTGCAAGGTGGCGGGAGCTCGATCTGGATGGAGTTCAAGCATCCGTCCGGAACGCCGTCGGAAAGGGGGACGAATGACACTCAACCTGGAACCGAACCTGTCCGACCCGGATGGCTTCTACGAGGCTCTCCTGAAGGCCCACGAAGGATTGAGCGACAAGGAGAGCAGGGAGCTGAACGCGCGATTGGTGCTTGTTCTTGCCAACCAGATAGGTGACCCAGCCACACTTGCAGCGGCCATCGAGGAGGCGAAGTGAGCGACATCGTACTCTACGACTATCCCAAGAGTTCGGCGAGCTACCGGGTGCGGATCGCGCTGAACCTTGCTGATCTGAGCTATGAACGGGTGACGGTGAACCTGCTTGAACGTGAACAGATATGGCCGGAACATCTGGCGCGGAATCCGCAGGGGTTCGTGCCGGTGCTGGACATTGACGGGCATCGATTCACCCAGTCATTGGCAATCCTCGAATACCTCGATTCAACTCGCGGACTTGCCTTGCTTCCCGACAATCCGGTCAAGCGTGCTCGCGTTAGGGCGCTAGCCATGGTGATAGCCGTTGATCTGCATCCGGTCTGCAATCTATCCGTCTCGAACCGGGCGACCGGCGGCAAGGAGCCGGCGCGAACCGAGTGGATGCAGGAATTCATCGGCAAGGGTCTCGTAGCGTTCGAGGCAATGCTGGGCGGTTTCGAACAGGCGCCGTTCTGTTCCGGAGACCGTCCCGGACTTGCCGACCTGTGTCTGATTCCCCAACTCTACAACGCCGATCGCTGGGGACTGTTGCTTGACAAACTGCCGAGGATACGTGGCGTCAGGGAGGCTTGTGATCGTCTGCCCGCCTTTGACGAGGCGCACCCGGACAGGCAGGGATGAAGTGCCGTTCAGCGGCTGGCGTCTGGCGGATCGAACCGGCGAAGGACGGCAATTTGGTCATCAGGGCGGCGGCGTCGGGGATGGTCCAGGTTCCTTGAGAGTGTTGTTGTGACTTGCAGTTGATTTCCGTGTCCGCATTTCGACATTGAGAGCACATCGCCGTTCAGCTTCGGTCAAGTCAACGAGTCAATGGGTCGTCGGCAGAGATATTGTTCCTTCATTGCCATTCCTTCTCGGCTTCTTTGCGCAAGGGGTTGAAAATCTGTAGCCCCCTGAAATCCCATTCGTTATCCGTCACCATCATGCAGTGGTTCGCCTCCGCCACCGCGGCAAGGATCATGTCGAGGGCGCTGCGCGGGCGACCCGCGGCCTTGCCCTCTGCCATCAAGCGCGCCGAGATCAGGCCGACCCCGTCGTCAAACGACGGCACTCGCCCCGCGAACAGAGATTGCGGTCCGTCGTTGCCCGCGAACCGGACATCCAGGGCATCCTTCCTCCTGCCACTTGGCAGTTCCGGAATGCCGCGCCGGATCTCGGCGATGGTCAACGAGGCGACAAACAAGTCTTCGTCCCGTTGGTACGCCATCCAATCGATCAAGGACGCGGAAGGCTGCGGCTTGATGGCGTTGCTGATGACATTGGTGTAGCCCAACATACTTTCGGTTGGCGGCGGTCCGCATTGCTTGCCGATTGAGGAAACAAGTCGGCCAGCGATCCCTTTCAGGGTGCTCCACGCCTCTTCGCAATGGCCCTCGCAGACGCGTCTCTGGAAGGTTTCGTAGCCCGTTGGTCGGGCCAAGCTCGGAAGGCCCATGGCATGCGAGGCAATGCCGATCGCTGCGGAGCTCCACTTGACGGAATGCCGAGGATGCACGGCGTCAGGGGCGAGTGAAATCGCCTGCCGCCTTTGACGGTGCCCTTCCGGAAAGGCAGGCATGCGGTACGGTTCAGCCGTCGGCCGCTGTCGCGCGCGCCTTGAGAAGCCCGGTAAGCCAGTCCGGATCCATCTCGGGAACCGAGGACAGGAGCAATTCGGTGTACGGGTCGTGAGGCGGTTGGAACATCTCGGATTTTGGGCCCTTTTCGACCACCACCCCGTCCTTCATGACCACGACTTCGTCCGCGATGGCCTTCACCGTGGCAAGGTCATGGGTGATGAACATGAATGCCAGGTCGAACTCTCCCTGAAGACGGTCGAGCAGTTTCAGGATGCCTTCTGCCACCAGCTGGTCAAGTGCCGACGTCACCTCGTCGCAGATGATGAATTGAGGTTCGGCGGCGAGTGCGCGCGCGATGCCGATGCGCTGCTTCTGTCCGCCGGAGAGTTCGGACGGAAGGCGGTCGATGTAGTCGTCCGGGTCCATTTCGATGAGGGAGAGCAGCTCCCGAATTCGTTCCTCCAACGCCTTGCCGCGAAGGCCGAGATACATCTGGGCGGGCCGACCGACGAGTTCGCGGATCTTCAGCTTCGGATTGAGTGCCGTGTCCGCCATCTGGTAGATCATCTGCGCCTGTCTCAGCTGGTCGCGGGAGCGTCGGCGGAAGTCTGGCGGGAGCGCTTCGCCATTGAACAGCACCTCGCCGCGCCGCGGTGGAAGAAGCCCGGTGATGACCCGTGCCGTCGTGGACTTTCCGGAGCCGGATTCACCAACGACGGCCACGGTGCGCCGGGGATGGATGTCGAAGCTGACGTCCTTGAGCACATCGACGGAGCCGTATCCTGCGGTCACGTTCCGGATCGAAAGAACAGGTCTGCCTTCACCCACGGGCGGCTGCTCGAGACGTGCGTGCGTGCGCACGGCCCAAAGGGACTTGGTGTAGTCTTGGGTGGGGTTCGCCAGCATGGATCGCGTGTCGGATTCCTCGACCTCCTCGCCTTTCAGCAGGACCTTGATCCTGTCTGCCATCTGGGCGACGACAGCGAGATCGTGGGTGATGTAAAGCGCGGCCGTATCGAACTGCTCGACGATGTCGCGGATGGCTGCAAGAACCTCGATCTGCGTGGTGACGTCCAGCGCGGTTGTCGGCTCGTCAAAGATGATCAGGTCCGGACGGCAGGCCATGGCCATTGCCGTCATGGCCCGCTGGAGCTGGCCGCCCGAAACCTGGTGGGGAAAGCGGAATCCGATGCTGTCCGGGTCTGGCAGCTGCATGCGGCGATAGAGGTCCGTCGCGTCGCTTTCCGCCTCGTCGCGGCTCATGACGCCGTGCTTGACCGGACCTTCGCTGTATTGGTCGATCAGCTTGTGGGCAGGATTGAAGCTGGCAGCGGCCGACTGCGCCACGTATGCGATGCGCCGTCCGCGCAGTCTGCGTTTCGTTGCCTCGCCGGCCTTGCGCATGTCGATTCCGTCGAAGGTGATCTCGCCGCCCGAGATGCGGCAGCCGTCACGTGCAAAGCCCATGGCGGCGAGACCGATCGTGGACTTGCCGGCACCGGATTCGCCAATGAGGCCGAGGACCTCCCCTTTGCGCAGTTCCAGGTCCACGCCCTTGACGATGTCGAGCCACTCCTCGTCCGTGCGGCCCTCGATGCACAGGTCCTTCATGGACAGAAGGATGTCGTCCGTGTCCGGCATGGCGTTACTCCTTCAGCCCGCTTGCGCGGTGCAGCTGCCAGTCCACGACGAAATTCACGCAGACTGTCAGGAGCGCGATCGCGCCTGCAGGCAGGAGCGGGGTGATGTCTCCGAACGAGATGAGCGTTGCGTTGTCTTTCACCATGGACCCCCAGTCCGCCGTGGGCGGCTGAATGCCGAGACCCAGGAAGCTGAGCGCGGAAATCATCAGGAAGACGAAGCAGAAGCGAAGGCCGAATTCCGCGACAAGCGGCGCCATGGCGTTCGGAAGGATTTCCCGGAGGTTGAGGCGCAGGAGTCCCTCGCCCCGAAGCCTGGCTGCCTCGACATAGTCCATGACCACGATGTTCATGGCGACGGCGCGCGCGAGCCGGAACACGCGCGTGCTGTCGATCAGCGCGATCACGAGAATCATGTTGACGATCGAGGTGCCGACGATGGTCAGCAGCAGGAGCGCGAAGATGAGTGCGGGGATCGCCATCAACACGTCGACCGCGCGGCTCAGCACCTGGTCGACCCACCCGCCGACCGAGGCGGCGAGCAGTCCCGTCATGACGCCCAGGATGAAGGCAAGCGCCGTCGTGACGAAGGCGATTCCGACCGTGTTCCGCGCTGCATATATGAGCCGGGACAGCATGTCGCGGCCCAGGTTGTCAGTGCCGAGAAGGTGCACGTTGTCCCAAGGCTGGTACTCGGTGCCGACAACCTCGGTCTCCGGAAAGGGCGCGACGAGGGGTGCAAAGACGGCGAGAAGGACGTAGATCAGAATGATCAGCATGCCGAAGCTTGCGGTGAGCGGCGCCGTCCGCAGTTCTCGGGCGATCGGCCTGGGACTCGCCGCAGCGACGGCCATGCGGAAGACCCAGCCGGCTGCCAGGCCGAGAACGACGGCGATGGCAAGCCAGAACAGTCCTGTGAAGAGTCCCATCCCCGCCCCTAACGTCCGTGCACCAGGCGGGGATTCGACAGGGTCGCAAGCACGTCGGCTGCAAGGTTCAGGAACACGTAGGCTGCGGCAAAGACCAGGGCGACGCCCTGAACGACGGGCATGTCGCGTGCCGCAACGCTGTCGACCATCAACTGGCCCAGGCCGGGATAGACGAAGACCACCTCCACGACCACGACGCCGGTGATCAGGTAGGCGAGGTTCAGGGCGATCACGTTGATGATGGGGGCGAGCGCGTTCGGAAGCGCATGCTTCACGATAACGCGCATCGGGTTCATGCCCTTGAGATGCGCCATTTCGATGTAAGGCGAGGCGAGGAGATTGATGATTGCCGCACGCGTCATCCGCATCATGTGCGCGGTCACGACGAGGGTCAGCGTGAGGGCCGGAAGGAAGGCGCGATAGAGGAATTCGCCGAAGCTCGGATCGCCCCGGAAGTTGGCCATTGACGGGAACGCGCCTCCAGCCCCCGCGAGAAGAAAGATCAGGATGTAGGCCACGAAGAACTCCGGGAACGAGATTGAGGTCAGGGCGGATGCGTTCGCGAAGCGGTCGAAGAAGGAGTTCCTGAGCAGGGCGGCGAGAATGCCGAGCGCCAGCGAGAGGGGGACGGCGATGGCGGCGGCATAGAGGGCCAGGTAGAGCGTGTTGCCAAGGCGCCGCCCGATCAGCTCGGACACCGCCATGCCGTTGGCAAGGGACTCTCCGAAGTCTCCCCGGAGGACATCCGTGAGCCAGATTGCGTATCGCACATGCATCGGCTGGTCCAGGCCAAGCTGTCGCCTGAGCGCCGCGACGGTTTCAGGGGTTGCCGACTGGCCGAGGATTTCCTGGGCGAAGTTCCCGGGCAGGAGTTCGGTGGCCAGGAAGATGATGAGCGAAACGACGAAGAGCGTCAGGATGCCGAGCGCAATGCGCTTCAGGATCATGTTGACAATGTGAGACATCTAATTCCCTTGCTGTCACTTCGGTCCGCTCATGCCCGTCGCAAGATAATGCCCCCGACGCGGTCGCCGGGACCGGTCGGGGGCAAGTCGGATCAGATCAGGCGAACCACCAGCGTTCGCCGATCCGATGGCCGTCGTTGCGCCAGTTCGATGCGACCTGGTCCGGCTTGACCAGGGTGTCGCTATAGGCGCCGACATAGGCGGCGAACATCGGAATGATGATTCCGCCTTCGTCCGAAACAAGCTGCTGCATCTCGAAGTACATCTCGCGACGCAGGTTCTCGTCGAGTTCGGAGCGTGCCGAGACGAGAAGCTCGTTGAAGCGGTCGTGGCTCCAGTAGGTCTCGTTCCAGGGCACGCCGTCGGCGTAGGCCGTGGCGAACATCCAGTCCTCCGTCGGGCGACCGCCCCAATACGTGCCCACAAAGGGCTTCTGCATCCAGACGTTGCTCCAGTAGCCGTCGTTCGGCTCGCGCACGACGTTGAGACTGATGCCGGCCGAAGCTGCCGATTCCGAGAACAGGACGCCCGCATCGATCGCGCCCGCGAACGCCGCGTCGGCGAGGTGGATGTCGACGCTGAGGCTGTCGAGGCCGGCCTGCTTGAGATGGAATTTCGACTTGTCGGGATCGAGCTCCTTCTGCGGCAGGTCCGTGTTGAAGAAGCGCTGGCCCGGGCCGATCGGATGGTCGTTGCCGAGCGAGCCGTAGCCGTTCAGGATCGTGTCCACGAGCTGCTGGCGGTTGATCGCGTATTTCAGCGCCTGCCTCACGTTCACGTCGTCGAAGGGTGCCGCGCGGGTGTCCATCGGGAGACCGTAATGCTGCGTGCCGGTCACCGAAAGGATCTCGATGCCCGCGGCCCGTCCGAGCAGCGACACGGTATTGAGATCCACCGTGTCGATGTAGTTGACCTCGCCCGAGATCAGGGCGTTCTGGCGTGCGGCGTCGTCGTGGATGACGAACTGCTCGATGGCGTCGATATAGGGCAGGCCGCTCTTCCAGTAGCCGTCGTGGCGCTCGTAGCGCGCGCCGACGCCGAATTCGAGGTCGACGATCCGGAACGGCCCGCAGCCGTCACGGGTCTCCGGGTCGATCTTGCCGTCCTTCGCGGGAAGGATCGGAAGGTGATAGTCTGACAGGACGAAGGGGAAGTCGGCATTGCCGTTGGCAAGCGTGATGATCACGTTCATGCCGTCGGCCTTCATGTCCACGATGTCCTCGACGATCGGCTTTGCGGCAGAGGTGGAGTCTTCTCCGCGGTGATGGTCGATCGAGGCGATCACGTCCTCCGCGACCAGCCTGTGCCCGGAATGATAGTCGACGCCTTCGCGGACATTGAATGTCCAGACCCTCGCATCCGGCGAGGCTTCCCAGCTTTCGGCCAGTTCGGGAACGAGGGAGCCGTCCGTAGCGATTTCGGTCAGGTAGTTGTTCCGAGTGTGCGCCTGGAAGATCATGAAGTCGGCTTCCCAGCTGCCCGGATCCATCGCGTCGGTCGTCGAGCCGTGGGCCATGCCGACGCGCAGCGTGCCGCCGTGCTTGGGCTGCGCCCTGAGCGGCGTGCCCCAAGGCGTGACGAGCGCGGCTGTGCCAAGTGCCGTCGCGCCCTTGAGGACGCCGCGGCGGCTGACGCCTGCCAATGCGGGTGATCCCTTAAGTGATGACATTGTGTTCCTCCACATTTGTTTGGGTCCGGTGGTCCGGGTTCTTCATCAAAGGCAATACTGACCGCAAATCCCGACGATTCAACCGTTTATTTTCGTGTCACGCCGTGAACGGGCCCGCACGGTCCGAGCCGGATGCCGGGGCGCAGCTTTCGATAGGGAATCAGGCCGATGTCACACGACAGCGCTCCTGGTGCGCCGCAGGAGATCACGCCCTGGCTGATCGGCTCGAATTCGGCGCGGTAGTGCACGGTACTCTTGACGGCAAGGATGTCCGCTTCCTCGGGAATGAGACCAACATGGGAGAAATAGGCCCGGTCGAGACACTGGTTGCGGACGCTGGAGGTCACGATGCGGATGTCTGCGTCCGTTCCGAGCGGGCAAAGCACCGCCGTGGAACCCATCCGGGCGATGCCGCCGCCATACATTTCGCCTCGGTAGGCGACTTCTCCGTTGCTCAGGGCGTCCACGCGGAAGCGTGCGTCGAAAGGCGTGTCGCCCCTGATGCCCGACTTGCCGCCAAGGCTGGCCTGGAACTCGCGTCCGATGCCAAGCCTGTGCGCCTCGGCCGCCGTTGCGGGATCATGGATGACGCCGACGATGACCTGCTTCGCCCGGGCGCTCACGAGCGCCTTGATGAGACCGGTCGTGTCCGATGACGCGCCGCCGCCGGGATTGTCCTGTACGTCGGCAATCGTGACGGGCTTGCCGGGAGGAAATGCCAATGCGGCCTTCACGGCTTCCTCTGGCGCGAGGAGTGTGCAGTCAAATTCCGTTTCGGCGGCGAGCGCCTCTTCGAGAAGCGCGTCGGCCGCCGCATCCGCACTGGCTTGATCGACGGCGCTGGCAAGAAGCGAGGGGCCGCAGTCGGCGATATCGCCACCGGTGAATCCGACGGCAAGTTCGACATCCGTGTCTCCACCCGACATCTCGGCTGCAAGACCGTAGAGCCTGCGCATGGGGTCGGAACCCGTGTGCTGGGCATGCATGGGGATGATGTAGGGCAATTGCCGAAACGCTCTCGCATGCCGCTCGCCGTCGAGAAGGCGCATCAGGCGGGACAAGGCACGGGCGCCCGTCCAGCCCATGTCGAGGTGGGGGTAGGTACGATAGATGCTGATCGAACTGGCGTGGCGGACCATGTCGGTCGTGACGTTCGCGTGCATGTCCAGGCTGACCGCGATCGGCAGGTCGGAACCGAGCTGCGCACGGATGCGGCGAAGCAGCTCGCCTTCGCCGTCATCGCGGCTTGCGGTGATCATCGCGCCGTGGAGATCAAGATACACGCCGTCCAAAGGCCTGGCCTTGTCGAGGCCGTCGAGGATGCGTGCCGTGACCGTCTCGAACGCGTCGTCGGTAACAGGGCCGGACGGCTCTGCGGCGCACCACAGGACAGGATGGAGATCGATCGTTGCGGACGCCTCGGCCGCCTCGATGAATCCCGCGATCGGCAGGTTCAGGCCGAGCGTTCCCTCGCGCACGGCATCGCCGCGAAGATAGGCGGGCCATGAATCGGCCATTTCGAACTCCGGCATGCCTGCCGTTCCTGGGCCGAAACTGTTGGTTTCGTGCTGGAAGCCGGCGATGGCGATCCGATGCCTGGAGCCGGTTCCGGTCAATAGCCGCGCTCCGGATCGACGACGTTCCTGAGCGGATTTCCCGCAATCCAACGGTCGAGGTTGTCAAGGAAGAGATCGAAGCAAGCGTCTTCCCAACCCTCATGGACCGACGAGCAATGCGGCGAGATGACCAGGTTGTCGATGCCCCAGAGCGGGCTGTACGGCGGCAGGGGCTCGGTCTCGAACACGTCAAGTGCGGCGCCGGCGACCTGGCCGGAGACAAGCGCGTCTGCGAGAGCCGCTTGGTCCACGATGCCGCCACGGGAGACGTCGGCAAAGAGCACGCCCGGCGCCAACGCGGCAATCTCCGCCGGTCCGAGCATGCCGCGGGTTGCGGGCGTGAGCGGTGCGCAGACGGCGATGCAGTCGGCGTCTCCAAGGACGTCAGGGAGGTCGCCCGGACCGCCCACGATGTCGACGCAGTCGGTGGGTTGCGGCCGTGAGCGCAATCCGACGACGTGCATGCCAAAGGCCTTGGCCCTCTTGGCAAGGGCACGCCCCGTATGCCCGAGGCCGACGATCAGGAGCGTCTTGCCCTTGAGCGGTACCATGTTGCGTGCACGCCAGACGCGACCTGCCTTGTCCTGACGCAGCCCCTCGATGTCGAGTGTGAAGTGCAGGAAACCGCCCAGAACGTATTCCGCCATCATGTCCGCCGCCACGCCGGCGGCGTTCGTGATCGTCGTGCTGGTCGGATCCCACGGCGCCAAGTGGTCCGTTCCCGCGCCGCCGTTCGCGATCCATCCGGGACCGTCCGGTGCGAGAAGGGCGTCGCGCGGAAAGCCGCGGCTTCCGGCGAAGCGGATCGAGAAGACCACGTCGGGCCTGAACTCCCGGATCAGGTCCGGCAGGTCCTCGTATGTCGTGCATTCCGCAATGTCGCATTGGGGAAACGCTGAGCGCAGCCTGCCCGCATGCCGTGCGGTTGCAGCGTTGTGCAGGAGAATGCGGGGAGTTCGCGTCATGTGTTCAGGGGCGCATGGAGGAGCCGCAACAGATCGGCGAACCTCGTGCCTTGCCCTGTCAGGCGGTCGCGCATGTCCCAGATGGCCGTCGCGCGATCGCGGTCGAGACAACGTGTCATTTCGAGGAACTTCGCCTTGACCGCATCGTGCGGAAGGGGGGTCTCCGGACCTCCCTGAGCATCGACGTCTCCCGAAGACACCGCGCGACCGTCGGACAGACGAATCGTGACGTCGGACCAGCGGCCTTCCGGAAATCGCGCCGAGTGACGAGGATCTTCTGACACCCGGATCTTCCGGACAACGGCCTCGATGTCGGGGTCCGACAAGGTCATGCCGGTCACCTGGTCCGGTCCGATCTTGCCGTGCACGAGCAGCGCGGCGAGGGCGAAGGCGAGGGAGTACTGGGCTTGCGAGGTGGTTTCCGGCATGCCGGGGAAGAGTTTTGCGGCTTCGGCAAACGTGTTCACGTCAATGGCGGATACGTCATGCGCGGCGATCCCGTGTTCCTCCACGAGCCGGCCGAGGGCGTCGATTGCCCCATGCGCCCATCGGCAGATCGGATAAGGCTTGATGTAGTTCTGTTCGACCGTCCAGCGCTGGCCGAGATCGCTCCAGCGTTCCGCGACCTCTTCGGATTCGACGGTTATGGCCGGGGCTCCCTCGAATCCGTCCTCTGCGAGCAGCACTGCCGTGAGGCCCGTAAACGCGCCCATTCCTGAGCCGTCATGCAGCATGGTCGGGTTTGCGATTTCGCGCATCATCTGGCTGCGCGGTCCATGGTATTCGGCGATTCCGAGCGCCTGCCGGAGCCGGTCGGCGTCAAGGTTCCGCAGCCGCCCACCGAGTGCAGCGACGCCAAGCGCGTTCCAGGCCCCGGACGTGTGGTAGTCGCTGACCGTCGCGTGGAGCGACAGCGCGGCGCGGGCAGCGACCTCGTAGGACATCGCAAGTGCAGCGAGTGCGTCGCGGGCCGAGAGCGCGGGTTCGCGCTCGGCCAGCACGCAGAGTGCGGGCACGACGGCACATCCGACATGGCCCTTGGCCGGATTGAAGCCGTCATGAGCGTCAAGATTGTCTGTCTGCGTTGCGGCCGCGAACGCGGCACCCGGAATCGAGGCGGTCCGGCCGTCGAAGAGAAGAGTGGCGGATGCAGACGGCGTGCCTGCCGCATGAAACCGCACCGCGTGGTCGCGTGCGATGCGACCTGCGTCAAGGCGTGCGGCACCCGCCGTGACGCCGAGCGTGTCAACGAGCAGCGTGGCGGTGAAGTCGAGTGCGCTTTCCGGCACGTCGGGCGTGCCAAGCACGAACTCTGCGAGATCATTGAAGATCATGTGCGGGGCCTTTCGAGAAGCTTGCCGAATCCCGCGACGGGATCAACGATGCCAAGTCTGCGGAGTGCTTCGAACATCATGGCCTGGTTTGAACATATCGCGGGCTTGCCAAGGGCCTGTTCGAGCCGCGCAACGGTTTCGACGCTGCGCATGTCCGTGCAGGAGAGAACAATGGCATCAGCATCGTCATGGTCGGCGCGGATTCCGGAGGCCAGGACCTCGTCGGGAGTCATCGCGCCCTGTTCCTCGTTGCCGAGCGGCTCCGTGACCTCTGATCGCCGGACGGTTTCGATGCCTGCCTCGGCAAGGAATGCGATGGCCATGTCGTTGATTGCCGGAACATAGGGCGAAGCAAGGCCGACCCTTTGGGCACCCACCACCTCGAGGGCGGAGACGAGGGCACCCGCCGCGGTCACGGTCTCGGCCCCGCTCACGGCCTTGGCTCGGGCCGCGAGCGCCCTGTCAAAGTCGGGCCCGTGTGCGAGCGTTGCCGAAGTGCAGCCGTAGAGGATGATGTCAGGTCTGACTCCCATGAGCAGGCGGAGCGGTTTGTCGATGTCCGATGCGCCGAGGCCCTGCATCTGGGTTTCGTCAGGTATCCGCTCCGCGTCATATCCCCCGAGACGGGCTGCGTGGACAGAGACGCCTGGAGGGCTCATGAGCGTCATGTCCGGCTCGAGGTTCGTGTTCGTGAATGGGACGAGAAGGCCCAGCCGGGCCCGTCCGCGGGATGGTGTCATGGCATGCTTTCCCTGGTCCACCTCTCAAGCAGGGAGATGGCATTGTCCAGTTGCCTTTCCGGCCCGATCGTCATGCGAAGGCAGTGCGGAAGGCCCGCGGCGCCTTGCATCCGCAGGATGGCGCCTCCGGAACGGAGCCGCGCATCGGCGGAACGCGCACGTTCCTGCGTTTCAAGATCCAGGAGAAGGAAGTTGGTGAAGCTGGGAAGGCAACGAATGCCCAGCGCGGCCAGTGTCCCTGCCGCCTGGTCGCGGCGCGCCGCGACCAACGCACAGGTCTCGCGCATGTATGCAATGTCCTGCAGTGCGGCTCGCGCGGCGGCTTGCGAGACGGAGGAGACGTTGTTGGGGTTCAGGACCTTTCGGACCTCGACCGCAATTTCCACCGGAAACGCGCCCCATCCGACGCGGCAGCCCGCGAGCCCGTACGCCTTGGAAAACGTGCGCAGGATGACCGTTTTTCCAGTTGCGGTCATGTCGAAGACGGGCACATCGAGATGGTCGGCGAATTCGCCATAAGCCTCGTCAATGACGAGCAGGATGTCCGCGCGGAGATTGCTGCGAAGACGGCGGATCTCGCCTGCCGGGATGCGGGTTCCGGTCGGGTTGCCGGGATTGGCGAGGAAGACGCAGCCGGTATCCGGCCGGACGGCTTCGAGAAGGGCGTCTGCCGACGTCGTGCCGTCGGTTTCGGGTGCCGTGTCGAACCGGGCCTCGCTTGCCTGCGCCGCGCTGCGAAAATACGGATATGCATGTTCCGATGCGAGAACCGCGCGGTGCGGACCGGCAAACGCGCGTGCCAGGCAGCCGATCAGCTCGAGCGAGCCGCTGCCGCAAAGGATCGTGTCCGGGTCTACGTCGTGCCGCGTTGCGATCATCGCACGCAGCTCGGTCCAGTCGCGATCCGGGTACAGAGCCGCATCGGCCATGGCCGCCGCGACCGCTTCGAAAGCGCCGGGGCAGGGCGGACGGAAGCTCTCGTTTTGCGCGAGTGAAGGTGCAGTGCGGCCGCCCGCTCCCCCAAGGTCGGCCAGTGCATAAGGCGCCATCGCCGCGACATGCGTCCGTGCATGGGTCATGGAGACCACCCATAGGCATGCCGCGCGGCATCCGGACTGACAAATCCGGCCTGCACGTCGCCTTCGAGCATGGCGGGCGGGCGCTGGTCGGGAACTCCAAATCCGCCCCCGCCCGGGGTTTCGAAGATCAAGCGCTCGCCAGGCCTGATGCGAAGCTTGCCCTTGCCGGGCAGATCCGGCCCGTCCTCGCCGATCCGGATGCGCCCCGGCGCGCCGTTCAGGCCCTTGCTGCGACCACGCGCCGGGTTCCTGACCCGTTCGACGGAAAGGAACAGGAGCAGGTCCTGGTTCAGCGCCGGGCTGATCTCGATTCGCTGCCCGAGTCCGCCCCTCATCTGGCCGGGCCCGCCGGAATCCGTGCGCAGTTCTCGGCGGTGAAACAGCACTGGTGCCACCGCCTCGGCGGTTTCCACCTGGCTGCCCCAGACACCGCTTGGAAACGCTGTGGCCGAGAGCCCGTCGCGGGTTGGCCGCGCGCCTGTACCGCCATTGAAGACGAGTTCCAAGGCAAACTGGACGCCTCCCCGTTCAACCGCTTCGGGCGCATGCCGAAGCGGAAGGTCGTACATGCAGGACGCGCCCTCGGCAGGAACCTTGTCGGGAAGTGCCTCTGCCAGGCACCCGAAGACCAGGTCGGGCGTCATCTGTCCAAGCGTGTGGCGCATCGCGACCGGGGATGGCGGCCTGGCGTTCAGGATGCAGCCGGGCGGTCCCGTGACTTGGAAGGGCTCGAGCGAGCCGGCATTATTGGGGATGTCTGGCCCGATGATGCAGCGAAGGGCGAAGACGGTGTATGCGGCGGCATAGTTCAGCGGCACGTTGATGCCCTTCGGGGCGCACGGGTCGGTGCCGGCAAAGTCGACCAGCACATGGTTTTCCGCGATCGTGAGGGCGGCGCGCAACGTCAGCGGACTGTCATACCCGTCCACGGTCATGGTGCTCGTCCATGTCCCCTTCGGCAGCTCCGCGATGATGTCGAGCGTCCCCCGGCGCGAGGTCTCGACGATGTAGTGCGAGAGATCCCGGAGATCGGTAAGGCCGAATTCCTCCATTGCCTGGCACACCCGGGCGGCGCCGGCCTCGCAGCAGGCTATCAGCGCATAGATGTCGCCCTCGTTGGCGATCGGTTCGCGCGAGTTCGCCTTCACGATGTCGAGCAGGAGGCCGTTCACCTCGCCGGCCTCCACGAGCTTGCAGGGCGGTATCATGAGACCTTCGTCGTGAATGTCCGATCCTTCGGGTCCCATTCCCTGTCCGCCGAGATCCACGAGGTGCGACGTGCAGGAGGTGAATCCCGCGAGCCGGCCGTCACGCATGATCGGCATCATCAGGAGAAAGTCGTTCAGGTGACCGGACGCGATCCACGGATCATTGGTCATGTAGATGTCCCCGGGGCGCATGTCCTGTGCCGGAAAGCGGTCGCGGAGAGACGTCACCGCCATTGCCATCGTGTTGACATGCCCGGGCGTGCCGGTCACGGCCTGGGCGAGCATCCGGCCTTCGGCATCGAAGATGCCGGCCGAAATGTCGCCGCATTCGCGCACGATCGGGCTGAAGGCGGCGCGCATGAGGGCCTGGCCCTGTTCCTCAACCACGGCGAGCAGCCTGTCCCAGAGAACCTGAAGGCGCGTGTTGTCCACCGTCATGGCAATGCTCCGTCCTGCCGGGTCATCCAGATGTTGCCGGCCTCGTCCACCCTTGCGTCAAAATCTGCGCTCACCAAGGTCGTCGTCTGCGGCTCCGTGATCAGTGCCGGCCCCGACAGGCGGGCGCCGTTCGGCAGGTTCGCGCGGTCATAGACTGCGGCTTCGCGCCATTCCCCGGTGACGTCGCAGAGGATCAACCGGGATCCGGCAGGACTCGCGGCGGACGGTGCCGCTGCGGCAGGCGCCGGGTCGATGTCCGGGACCTCCGAGGCGAGATGAACCGCCCAGTTGAGGATCTCGATCTTCATGTCCGGAACGGTGCGGCCGAACTGTCGGCTGTACTCTGCCTCAAAGGCGTTGCGCAGGCCGTCCGCATCCGACGGTTCCAGGTCGCGGGGAGGGACGGTGACCTCGATCTCGTGGCCTTGTCCATGATATCGCATGAAGGCCACGCGATGCTCTGTCAATGATCCGTCTGGAGCGCCGGACCTGACAACAGCGCGCGCTTCATGGGCCATGTCTTGGAAGAACCTGTTGATTGCGTCGACGTCGAGAGATTCAAGCGTCGTGTATCGCGACCGCACGATTTCGAAGGACACCGGCGCGTGAAGGAATCCCACGGCGGATCCGACACCAGGGTGCCTTGGAACGACAACGGTGCGCACCCGGGTTCGCCGGGCAAGGCGCGTGGCATGAAGCGGACCGTTGCCGCCGATGGCGATCATGGCCCGGTCGTCAAGGAGTCTGCCGGAATCCACGGCGTGCATCCGTCCCGCGTTCGCCATGTTCTCGTCCACGATCTCGGTGACCGCGAACGCCGCGCGGTCGGGATCGAGGCCAAGTACGTCACCGACGTTCCTTTTCAGCACTGACTTGGCGGCGTCCGGGTTCATGTTGATGCGAGAATCGGCGAAGCCGTCAGGCGCGATGAGCCCTTGCACGATGTCGGCATCCGTGACCGTCGGTTCCTTGCCGCCATTTCCGAAGGCGGCCGGCCCCGGGTCCGCACCCGCGCTTTGCGGTCCGACGCGAATCCGGCCGAGCCTGTCAACATTGGCGATCGAGCCACCGCCTGCGCCGATCTCGATCATCTCGATGACCGGAATGCGCACCGGCATGCCCGAACCCTTGATGAACCGCTCGGCACGGGCGATCTCAAATTTCCGGGCGGTCTGGGGCCGGGAGCCGTCGATCAGGCAGAGCTTGGCCGTCGTGCCGCCCATGTCAAAGGAAAGCACCTTGCCCTTGCCGGTCTCGCGGGCGAGCCTTGCGGCGAGGATCGCGCCTCCGGCCGGACCTGATTCGACCAGCCGCACCGGAAGGCGCGCAGCGGTCTCGAGAGTGGTCATGCCGCCGCTCGCGGTCATCATCAGGATGGGGCAGGCGAGTCCCTCGGCCCGAAAGCGCGTCTCGAAATCCGCAAGATAGCGCGACATGAGCGGCTGGATGTAGGCATTGGCGATCGTGGTGCACAGCCGGTCGAACTCGCGCGCCTCCGGGCTGACCTCGTGGCTGACCGAAATCACCAGGCCCGGCAGCGTCGCCCGAAGCATCTCGCGCAGCCGCAATTCGTGGGTCGGGTTTGCGTAGGAATGAAGCAGGCAGATGGCGACCGCCTCGATGCCATCGGTCTCAAGCCGTCCAGCCAGCGCTGCCACCGCATCGTCGTCGAACGGTGCGAGTTCGTCGCCGCATGCATTCATCCGCCCGCCCACGGTGAATGCCCGCGTTCGAGGCACGATCAGGTCAGGCTTGTCGAGGTTGATTGCGTACTGGCTGTAGCGCCGCTCGTAGGCAATTTCGAGGATGTCGCGGAAGCCTTCGGTCGTGATCGTGCCGACCCTCGCGCCTCGGCGTTCGATCAACGCATTTGTGGCGAGCGTGGTGCCGTGGATGAATCCGCCGATGTCGTCCCAGGCCGCCTTGGCCGCGGTCAATGCATGACGGGCGCCCTCAAGGGCGCCGAGTGCCGGCTCCGCCGGAGTTGTCGCAGTCTTCGTCGTTGCCAGGATTCGCCCGTCACCGTTGGCGAGGACGGTGTCCGTAAAGGTTCCTCCGATATCGATGGCAAGGCGCAGGGTGCTTGGCGAAGGCATGGTGCGGGATCCGAATGGTCGGGTTGCAGGTCTGGCCGGGTCGGTGGCTGCTGCCAAGGGATCAGCCATCGGGCTACGAGATCGCAACCGGTCGACCTGCGAAGCGTCGCGATGCACCTTATGGCAGGCATTTCGTCACGGGCCTTGTTCCTCCACACGCACCGACGTTGGAAAGAAACGTCATTTCCGTCAACCAAAATTGCGCGAGGAGGCGCCTTGAGACAGATTCCGTGCCGGCGAGCCCAGCCAATGCCTTCATCCGTCAGTCCGTGGCAGGATCGAATTCGGGTCATGGGCGGCCTCTGACAGAATTCGTCCTCGCCGGGGCGCTCCGGCGATCACCACCTCGACCTCCGCGCCAGGAATGTTTGCGGCCTGATCGATATAGGCGAATGCCAGGATCTTGCCGACGCTGTGGCCGTAGGCGACGGTTGTCGTGGTGCCGATGACCTGTCCCTCCCGCAGAACGGCTTCGCCGCCATGCCCGTCATTGACCCCATCTGGCTCGACTTCGAGATAGGCGCAGATCCAGGGCAGGGCTCCCTCCGAGGCGGCCTTGGCGCTGCGTCTCGTTGCGTCTGCTCCGAGATATTCCTTGTCGAGATTGACGAACGGCATGACGTCGGCTTCGGGAAGCGTCACTTCGTTCGTGAGTTCGCGCGCACCCTTGAATCCCTTCTCCATCCGCAGAGCGTTCATCGCAAAACTGCCGTAGTCCGCGATTCCGGGCTTGGCACCCGCTTCCCAGAGCGCTTCGTACACCGGCCGGCAAGCGTCATTCGGCATGTGGAGTTCCCAGCCAAGTTCGCCCGCATAGGACATTCTGAGGGCCAGCAGCGGGTGGCCGGCAACCGTGATGTCCCGTGCCGAAAGCCAGCGGAAGCTTGCGTTGGACAGGTCGGCATCCGTGCAGGCTTTCAACACGTCGCGTGCGTGGGGGCCGCTCAAGGCCAGCGCCGACCAGGAGTCGGAACGCGAGGTGATCGCCACGTCCTCGCCGGCAAGGCGAGTGCGCAGGTGGTCGATCAGGACGTTCTCGAAAAACGCGGCGCAGACAAGGTAGTAGCGCTCGGCACTCAGTCGCGTGATCGTGGTTTCCAGCTCGATCCGTCCGCGCCGGTTCAGCATGTGCGTTAGCGCCACCGATCCGTCCCTGGACGGCAGCCGGTTCGCGACCAGGCGATCCAGGAATTCGCGGGCCTGGGGACCGGCGACCTCGACTTTCGTGAATGCCGTGATGTCCATGATGCCGACCCGCTCGCGGACTGCCCGTACCTCCTCGCCGACCATGTCGTGGACGACGTTCCGGCGGAAGGAATAGTGATCGTGCTGCGCGACGCCGTTTCTGGCAAACCAGCGCGGGCGTTCGAAGCCGAACACCTCCTCGTGCACCGCACCCTTTGCCTTGAGCAGGTCATGGACGGGCGAGGGCTTGACTGGTCGTCCCGCGAGGCGATTGAAATCCGGAAACGGGACTTCGTGGCGCAGGCAATAATCCTCGTGCGCCTTCGCCACCTGCCAGCCCTTCGTCGCGTAGGGTCCGAATCGGCGAGGATCGAACTCGCGCATCGAGATGTCCGCCGCACCGTGGACCATCCATCGCGCCAGTTCCCGGGACAGGCCGGGTCCCCATCCGATGCCGATCTGCGTCCCGCAGCAGCACCAGTAGTTGCGCACGCCCGGCGCGGGACCGATCAACGGGTTGCCGTCCGGCGGGTGGCTGATCGCGCCGTGCACCTCCCGCACGATGCCGAGCTCGGCAAGAACCGGCATGCGGTCAATGGCATTGGCAAGCCAGGGCAGGATGCGGTCATAATCGGCGTCGAACAGTTCGTTCTCCGCTTCCCAGGGGCAATGGTCGTGCCAGACGGAATTCGGGTTCGCCTTTTCGTAGATCCCGATGAGGCCCCGCTTCTGTTCCATCCGGATGTAGCCCGAAACCAGCTTGTCGTCGCGAACGACGGGAAGCTCCGTTTCGAGATCCAGGAATTCCGGCACGGGTTCGGTGACCAGGTAGTGATGCGTCATCGAGGTCATGGGTAATTGCAGGCCCGACCAATCCCCCATCTGCCGGGCATAGGTGCCGCCCGCATTGACCACGTGCTCGCACGTGATCGTGCCCCCTTCGGTCTCGACCATCCATTCTCCGGCATCGTTCGTGGAGATGTTCAGGGCGCGGCAACGGCGGAAGATCCTGGTTCCCAGCTGCCGGGCGCCGGCGGCAAGTGCCATGGTTGCGTTCGACGGGTCGACGTGGCCGTCATCCGGCGTGTAGAGAGCGCCGAGCACGCCGTCGAGGTTGTAGAACGGGTGCTTGTCGGCTACGAATTCCGGGTCGACGAGTTCGATGTCGAAGCCAAGTGCGCGGCCGACAGAGAGCGTCTGGCGAAGCCAGTCCATTTCGTCCACGGTGTAGGCAAGTCTCAGCGAGCCGCATCCGTGCCATGTCACCGGCTGCCCGGTTTCCCGTTCAAGCAGTCCGGCATAGAGGCCGATGTTGTAGTCGACCATCCGCCCGAGGCCGTGCGAGCTGGTGGAACGCGTGATCTGTCCGGCGGCATGCCAGGTCGAACCGCTCGTCAGCTCGGCCTTTTCGAGTAGCACGGTGTCCTCACCCCAGCCCTCATGGCCGAGATGATACGCGAGACCGCAGCCCATGATGCCGCCGCCGACGATGATGACCCGGGTGTGGCTGGGAAGGTCTTGCATTGGCATGGGCACGATTCGTCGTCGTGGGCAGTTTTGCGGACCCTATGTGGGCTGTCATGTCGTCGTCAACGCATTGGCCGGCAAGCTGCATATGCGCAATTGAAGGCCGACGTCCCTTCGCTCTTGCAGCCATGGCAACCTGAAATTCGGGCATTAGGCAGATTGCCGGCGGGCGCACCGCCAATCACCATACGGGCCCCGGTGCCGAATTGAATTCTCTTCTCCCTTCATTGGCGAAGCGACATTGCCCAGCCTGTCTCTGGCGGCCGTCCCCGATGTCGCAAGGCTGCAAGCGCGATGACGCCCTACAGTTTGACGCGCCGTCGCCCTCGCAAGCCTGACGAAGGCCTTCGTGCGCATTTCCATCGCGCAATTGTGGCCGCGGCGGTCGAAGCGAACCGCGACTCCGCGGTTGTCACCTGTCGTGCAGGCCGGTTGAGGTCGCGCGGTGACGTGGTGTCAACAATTCATTGCGCGAGCATGTCCTTCCACTCTGGCAAGCTGGGCTTGGTAATGTTTGCGCCGGTTGATATGGTCACCGTTCCGCTCATGCAGCCAAGAACAGGGTGTGCCTTTGCCGCACCGCATCCAGATCCGGAACGAAGTGGATGCTCAAGGGACGCATCTTTACGGAAAGTTAGAAATTCGTGCTCAATGCTGACGCCCTCGGCCTTGTAATCCGCCTCGAGCCAAGCGTAGGCGATGACGCCATTTTGTTGATTGTTGCTCCACCAACCCCGGTGCTGCCTTGCTGAAGCGGGCAAATTTGATCCGATCACCTGTTCGAACTCGTCAAAGGTCATCCGTATCCGATCAATTCCGGCGGACTTCAGATGCGCCTGCAGCGGTTCGAACTTCGTTTGTCTCTGCATCTTGGGCTCTTTCGCATAAATGGCCACACGCAATCAATGGTAGCACTTGTTCCATACGTGAATTGACAGATGCCGACGGCTGCATGAATCGGCGGAATTGCCGGGGTTTCACCGCTGCGGACGTCCGCGAGACGTGCGAGGGCATGGGGTCGATAACGGAGCGCCCGACCGATGAATCGGTGCGATAGCGAATCCAGAAAGCGATCGCGTGGGGCGTCGCTGATGACCCTTGCGCGCGCAAACGATCCAGGAGCCGTTGAATTCTGTTCGGTGCAACATTGAAAGGATGACCCCGTAACATTTCTTCCTGCACGCAGCATTGCGTCAAGACTCCGGAATCTAGCCGCGAAAGGAACCTGCAAGACTCCCGGATTCGCATTGGCTTCACTCGAGATGATTTTGTGCTGGAGATTTCCGACGGAGTGTCCGCCCTACGAAAAAAAAACGAAGTGGTTCATGCGAGATCTTGGATTTGAGTACCATGTTCCAAGGACGTTGATCCCGGTGCAACACGGCAAGTGGATCGCGTTTGCTCAGGAACTGTCCGCCCGCCACGCGCTGCCCTTAACCTGAAACGTTGGCAGACTGGTCTGGAAGTGCATTGGCGATGAGCGTGGCGAGGTTTAGCGAAAGATGCCCGTAACAAGATCATGCTCGCCCTGTTTCCTTCGTCCATTTGTTCCCTGCGCCGCAAGGAACGGCAGAGGGGGGAGCGGTCGTCCGATTGATGTCTTCGGATCATGGCGTGCTTGGGGTGGCAGGAGTGCGAGAAGCGGCTGAGCGACATCCGATTGGCGGCGCTATTCCCCTGCGAGGTGACACGGCTGTTTCCGCCTCCCTTTCACTGAAGTGGCATGGAATTCGCTTGTCCGGCTCGCTATGCTTGCAGCGGGATGCCTTTCGGCAATTGAATGAAGGAAAGGCAATGCACGCAGAGGTCGCCAGCAGGAGGAACGAGATCGCCGAACTTTGCCGCAGCTACGGCGTGGCTCGCCTTGAAATCTTCGGCTCGGCCGCGCGCGCAACCGACTTCGATCCAATCAGAAGCGACGTCGACTTCCTCGTGGAATACGAGCCGTCAGATGATCGCTTGTTTCTTGAGCGGCATTTCGGGTTGCAGGACGATCTTGCCGCCACCTTGGGCAATGATGTCGACCTGATCTCGGCACTTCCTGACAACAAGTACCTGCTGGCCAGCATCAACGAATGCCGCGAGCTTGTGCATGAAGCATGATTCCGAGAATTCGCCTGGCGGATGACAACCAGACTGCCGAAGCGGTCTCGGACCGAGTCTCGGAAACCGAACTTGATCGGTCTTGGGCAGTGGCGATGCCGACCGAACTCCAGGAACGGGCGACGAGCTTTCTCGCCTCCACCCGGGTTTTCGGCCGCTCCGAGTTCGCGACGGCCGTTGGGCTGCCGAAAGGCGCGGATGCCGTCGTTCGCCCGCTCTGGCGGCAGATCAAGATTGGGCGGATCAAGCGTGCGGCTCACGAGGTCTACGTGGTGGCGTGGGATCAGGTGTCACCGGGGCGCTTCGTGGTGCCCGGCCCTGTCATTGCAAGCAGGCCTCGCACTGATGCCGCGCCGGGACACCAAGCTTGGAGCCTTCCGGCATCCGGTATTCCGTGATCATCTCCGACGTTCAGGTCTTGAGCTGCGGGCAACCAGGCATTGCGCAAAGCTGGAAGAACGCGGGAAAATTCGTCTCGCTTCGATCAAGGCAATCCGAAATTCAACGGCACCGGACACGCGCCCGCCCCCCGATGGTCCGGGCTGATCTTCCATGTCTTGTGAAAAACTTGTTGACTTTTTCACGGCATCTGCGCGGAAATCGCATTGTGGCGTCGCAGCGGGGGTACAAATGACCGCAACCATCGCGTCCGAAAGTCTCGGCCAGGACCTGCGGGTCCTGCGTCGCCAGCGTGGATTGACGCTTGCGGAAGTGAGCGAGCGCATCGGGCGCTCGATCGGTTGGCTGAGCCAGGTCGAGCGCGACATCTCCGAACCGTCCATGGAAGAGCTGGACGCGTTGGCGGCCACGCTCGACATGCCTTTGCGCTCGTTCTTCGGCAAGTCGCCGGGCGCTCCGCACGAAGAGGGCCGCATCGTCCGCAAGGGCGGCCGTCGTCCCCTTGGCCACCGCGTGCGAGGGCTTTTCGAAGAGCTCTTGTCGCCGGATCTCACGGATGATTTCGAAGTGGTTCACTCGACATTCGCCCCGGGCGCCGAGCGGTCCGAGGACACCGTGCGTCCGACCCAGGAGGTGGGATACATCGTTTCGGGGCGGCTTGAATTGACCATCGACCGGCAGAGCTTCGCCCTGGAGCCCGGCGACAGTTTCCGCATTCGCGGAGAGCCCTTCCGTTGGGCCAACCGCACATCCGAACCCTGCATCGCGATCTGGGTGATCGCGCCGCCCGTATACTGAGGATCCGTTCATGGCCGAATTTCCGACAACAGCCCGTGCAGTCATCATCGGCGGAGGCGCAGTTGGGGCCTCTGCACTGTATCACCTTGCGAAGGCCGGATGGACCGATTGCGTGCTGCTGGAAAAGAACGAGCTCACGGCAGGATCGACTTGGCATGCCGCCGGCAACGTGCCGACATTCTCGACGTCATGGTCGATCATGAACATGCAGCGCTATTCGACGGAGCTCTATCGAGGCCTGGGCGACGCCGTCGGCTACCCCATGAACTATCACGTCACCGGCTCGATCCGGCTGGCCCATTCAAGGGAGCGGATGCAGGAGTTCCATCGAGCCTGCGGAATGGGGCGCTACCAGGGGATCGACATCCAGATTCTTTCGCCGGACGAGGCGAAGTCGCTGTATCCCTTCATGGAAACCCATGACCTGGAAGGCGTTCTCTACGACCCGACGGATGGCGACATCGATCCCGCGCAACTGACGCAGGCGCTCGCAACAGGCGCACGCGACATGGGCGCACAGGTTGTGCGCTTTACGCCTGCAACCGGCATCAGTCGCGAGAACGGCGAGTGGATCGTTCACACCGATAAGGGCGACATCCGCTGCGAGTGCGTCGTTAACGCCGCAGGATACTACGCGCAGCGGGTCGGCGAGTGGTTCGTGCCCTTCGGAGGGCGGACGGTCCCGATGATGGTGATGAGCCACCAGTACCTCCTGTCCGAAGAGATCCCCGAAGTCGCCTCCTGGACACGGGACAGCGGCCGCAAACTGCCCCTGATGCGCGATGTCGACGTTTCCTACTACCTCCGGCAGGAAAAGAACGGCTTCAACCTGGGGCCATACGAAAGGAACTGTCGGGCGCATTGGGCCACGCCGGATGATCCGATGCCGGAGGACTTCAGCTTCCAGCTCTACCCGGACGATCTCGACCGGCTCGAGACCTACATCGAGGATGCCATGGCCCGCGTGCCGCAACTTGGCATGTCCGGCATCGCGAAGGTGATCAATGGGCCCATTCCCTATGCCCCGGATGGCAATCCGCTGGTTGGCCCGATGCCCGGGGTTCCGAACGCATTCGAGGCCTGTGTCTTTACCTTCGGCATCGCGCAGGCCGGAGGTGCAGGCAAGGTGCTCGCCGAATGGATGACCGAAGGCCAGACCGAATGGGACATGTGGTCCTGCGACCCCCGGCGATACACCGATTACACGGATCGCGAGTACTGCATCGAGAAGGGCATGGAGGTCTATGGCCACGAGTACGCGATGCACTTCCCCTGGCATGAGTGGCCTGCGGGCCGTGACCGGAAGCGGTCCGCGCTGCACGACCGTTTGGTACAGGCCGGCGCGGTCTTCGGCGCCTATAACGGTTGGGAACGCGCAAACTATTTCGCGCGTCCTGATGATGACACGGGCCACGACGCGACCCAGACCTGGAACCGGTCGGGACCTTGGGAACAACGCATTCGCGAGGAGTGCGAGCACGTGCGCGATCATTGCGGGATTCTGGCGATCACGGGCTTCTCGCGATTCAAGGTGCATGGTCCCGGTGCGCGAGCCTATGTCGACAGCCTGACGGCGTCGCGGTTGCCGGGAGAAGGCCGAATCAGTCTTGCCTATTTTGCGGACGACAGGGGACGCATCGTCACCGAGATGTCGGTGTCGGTGCACGGCGACAGCGAGGTGCGCCTGATCACTGCCGCGACCGCCGAGTGGCATGACGGCGAACTGCTGTCCCGCAACGCGCCGGACGGCATCAGCGTGACGGATCACACGAAGGAGTTCGAGTGCCTCTTGGTGACCGGTCCGGCATCGCGCGAGATCCTCGGCAGCATCAATGACGGTCACGATCTCGATGCCGGGTGGCTGTCGATCAGCCTTGACGGCAGCATTTCCGGCAAGGAGTGCTCGCTGGCCCGCGTTTCCTTCGCCGGCGAACTCGGTTGGGAGGTTCACTGTCGGTTCGAGGACGCCCCGGACATCTGGGACGCCGTGACGGAAGCAGGCGCGAAGCCGTTCGGCATGTGGGCGCTCAACTCGCTTCGCATCGAAAAGGGCTACCGTGCCTGGAAAGGCGACCTGTCATCGGATTACAGCCTCCTGGAAGGCGGGCTCGACCGCTTCATCAGGTTCGACAAGAACACGGACTTTCCGGGGAAGGCGGCGCTGCTGGAACAAAAGCGGCTGGGCGTCACGAAACGCTTCGTGATGCTCAAAGTGGACGCCGGCGATGCGGACGCGCCGTACATGTCGACGCTATGGCATGATGGCCAGGTCGTCGGCGAGACCACTTCGGGCGGGTGGGGCTACCGTGTCAGCGCCTCCGTTGCCCTTGGCATGCTGCGATCCGATCTTGCTGTCCCGGGCACGGAGATCGAGGTCGACATCTACGGGGAGCGCTGCAGGGCCACGGTGCAGCCAGATGCCCCGCTCTGGGATCCGGACAACGAAAGGCTTCGGGCATGACGCGGGATGCGATGATGCGAGGTGCCAGGTTCGGCGGACCGTTCGAACCCATGGACTTGCCCAAAGAGAATCCACCGCGGCCAAGTCACGGCTGTCCGGCCGCGGGCGGCATGTCCGGGAGGGCTGGCCATGCTTGACGCCGAAGCGCAGCGCATCATCCGGGAGTTCCCTTTGGGCATCGTTGCCACCGTGACGCCGGGCGGCGAACCGGCGGCGGCGCCGAAGGGCACGTTCCTCGCCCTTGGCGACGACGCGATCGCCTACGGAGACATACGCTCGCCGGGAACGCGCCGAAACCTCTCCGACGCGCCGCGCGCCGAGGTCGTGTTTGTCGACCCGTTTCGCCGCAAGGGCGTGCGCGTCTTCGGGTCGGCAACGATCATTGGCAGGCGGGATCCCTCATTCATGGAACTCTTCCCGATGTGGGAGGAAGCATGGAGCGAACTGTCGTCGCGCATCTCGCATCTCGTCCGCATCGGGGCGGAACGCGTGCTTCACCTTGCGACCCCGCCCTATGACGGCGGTGCCACCGAGGACGAGATGATCGCGCTCTACAAGTCCAGATTTGCGGAGCTGTACCCATGAGCGTGCTGCCCACGCATGCCCGCGCCGTGATCATCGGCGGCGGTGTGTCCGGCTGTTCGGTTGCCTACCATCTCGCCGAAAGGGGCTGGACGGACATTCTGCTCCTGGAGCGCAAGAAGCTGACCTGCGGCACGACGTGGCATGCGGCCGGGCTGATCGGGCAGTTGCGGGCCAACGAGAACATGACCCGGCTCGCCAAGTATTCTGCCGATCTCTACCGGCGGCTCGAGGCCGAGACGGGCGTGGCGACAGGATTTCGGATGGTCGGTTCTCTCACAGTTGCCCTGACGGAAGATCGGCGTGAAGAGGTTCGGCGTCAGGCATCGCTCGCCCGCGCCTTTGGCATCGAGGTGAACGAGATCGGCTCCGAAGAGGTCCGGGCGCTGTATCCTCACGTCAACGTCGAGGACATGGTTGCTGCCGTTCATCTTCCGGGTGACGGGCAGTGCGATCCGGCCAATATCGCGATGGCACTGGCGCGGGGTGCGCGGATGAAGGGCGTGAAGATCACCGAAGGCGCCAAGGTGACAGCGGTCACTGAAATCGATCGGAAGGTGACGGGCGTCGAGTGGGAGATCGGTGGCGAATCGGGCCACACGAGCGCGGACGTCGTCGTCAACTGCGGCGGCATGTGGGCACGGGAGCTTGCAGGGCGCTCGGGGGTCACGCTGCCGCTCCATGCCTGCGAGCACTTCTACCTCATTACCGAGCCCGTCGACGGCATTGGGCATCTGCCCGTCCTCCGGGTGCCGGACGAATGCGCCTACTACAAGGCCGATGCCGGCAAGATGATGCTTGGGGCTTTCGAACCCAAGGCAAAGCCCTGGGGAATGGACGGCATTCCCGAGGACTTCGAATTCGATACGCTGCCGGAGGACTACGAGCATTTCGAGCCGATTCTCGAGCTTGCCATGAATCGCGTGCCGCTCTTCCAGACCGCAGGCATTCACACGTTCTTCAACGGTCCTGAGAGCTTCACCCCGGACGACCGCTACTATCTCGGGGAGGCACCCGACCTGGACGGGTACTGGGTGGCCGCCGGCTACAACTCGATCGGCATCGTGTCGTCCGGTGGCGCGGGCATGGCGCTGGCCGAGTGGATTGACGAGGGTCGCGCGCCCTTCGATCTCTGGGACGTTGATGTCCGCCGCGCCCAGCCGTTTCAGCGCAACCGGCGGTACCTGAAGGAGCGCGTGTCCGAATCCCTCGGCCTCCTCTACGCGGACCACTATCCGTTCCGGCAGGTCGAAACGGCGCGCGGGGTGCGACGGTCTCCGGTCCATGAGCACCTCAGGGAGCGCGGCGCGGTCTTTGGGGAGGCGGCCGGATGGGAACGCGCCAACTGGTTTGCCCGGGACGGCCAGGCGCGCGAATACCGCCATGACTGGCAGCGCCAGAACTGGTTCCTGAACCAGAGGGACGAGCACATGGCCATGCGCGAAGGCGTCGGCCTTCTGGACATGTCCTCCTTCGGCAAGATCCGGGTCGACGGTCCCGGGGCGCTGGGCTTCCTTCAACGTGTCTTCGCAGGCGACCTGGACAGTCCGGTCGGCACGGTAACCTACGGCCAGATGTTGAACGAGCGCGGCGGGATCGAGTGCGATCTGACGGTGACCCGGCTCGGCGAGGCCGCGTTCCTGCTGGTGGTCCCCGCGGCCACCGTGCAGCGCGATCTTGCCTGGCTCCGCCGGCATCTGGGGGACGACGTGGCGGTCATTCTGGATGTCACGCCTGCAGAGGCCGTCTTCCCCCTCATGGGTCCCCGGTCACGGGACGTGATGCAGGCGGTTTCGCCGGACGATTTCTCGAACGCGGCATTCCCGTTTGGCGCTGCCAGGGACATCGAGCTCGGAATGGGCCTCGCTCGTGCGCACCGGATTTCCTATGTCGGCGAACTGGGCTGGGAAATCTATGCCTCGACCGACCAGGCCGCCCATGTCTTCGAGACGCTGCTGGATGCCGGAGAGGAATTCGGTCTCAGGCTTGCCGGCCTTCACGCGATGGACTCCTGCCGGATCGAAAAGGCCTTTCGTCACTTTGGCCACGACATCACCGACGAGGACCATGTGCTGGAAGCCGGGCTGGGATTTGCCGTCAAGACCGGTGCCAAGGAGACATTCATTGGCCGCGATGCCGTGCTCAGGAAGAGAGAGGAGGGCCTCAAGCGCCGCCTCGTGCAGTTCCGGCTCGAGGATTCCGAGCCCGTGCTGTTTCACAACGAGCCCTTGGTTCGAGATGGCGAGATCGTGGGCATCGTGACCTCGGCCAACTACGGGCACGCGCTGGGTGGCGCGATCGGCATGGGTTACGTGCCGTGCGAGGGCGAAAGCGCTGAGAGCATGCTGGCTTCGGGCTACGAGATCGAGATTGCGGGAAGTCGCGTCAAGGCGGTGGCCAGCCTTGCACCGATGTATGATCCAGATGCGGCAAGAGCGAGGGCCTGAGATGTCACGAACGAGCCGAATAAAGTTTTCTGCGAACGAGGTGAAGCCATGAGCCGCCGTTCGGGAGGACGCGCCGCACGCGTTGCCCTCCGTGCGGCACCGCTCGCAGAGGAATTGCGACCGGTGCGTCCGGGGATGAAGGGAGGACGCTACGCGCCGCTTTCCGAGAGTGGCGTGAAGCGCATTCACGAGGCGGCTCTTGATGCCCTGGAAGAGATTGGCCTTGCAGACGCCCCGCCGTCCGGCGTCGAAGCGATGACGGCAGCCGGTGCGCGGCATGATGAAGACGGGCGCCTCCGGTTTTCGCGGACGCTGGTGGAGGACATGCTGGCAAAGGCGGCGCGCAACATCACGCTGCATGGCCGTGACCCGAAATTCGACCTGCATCTTGAGGAAAGCCGCGTCCATTACGGCACGGCCGGGGCGGCGGTCCATGTCGTGGACCCGTTCACGAAGGAGTATCGGAACCCGTCCGCGGCAGACCTCCACGATGCGGCCCGCCTCGTGCAGAACCTGGACAACATCCATTTCTTCCAGCGCCCGATGGTCTGTCGCGACATCGAGGACAATCTCGAACTTGACCTGAACACGATCTATGCTTGCGTTTCCGGCACCAGGAAGCACATCGGCACCTCGTTTTCCGAACCCGGCAACGTCGCTCCCGCCATCAAGCTGATTCACATGCTGGCGGGCAGCGAGTCGGAATGGCGTGCCCGTCCCTTCATCTCGAACTCGAACTGCTTTGTCGTTCCGCCGATGAAGTTCGCGGAAGAGAGCTGCATGGTGATGGAAGACTGCATTCGCGCCGGAATGCCGGTGCTGCTCCTTTCCGCGGGACAGGCGGGAGCGACGGCGCCCGCGCCGATCGCCACGGCCATCGTCCAGGCCGTCGCCGAATGTCTTGCGGGCGTGGTCTACGTGAACTCGGTCATCGAGGGACACCCGGCGGTGTTTGGGACATGGCCCTTCGTGTCGGATCTTCGCACGGGCGCAATGTCCGGCGGTTCGGCCGAACAGGCATTGCTCACGGCCGGCTGTGCGCAGATGCACCGGTTCTACGGATTGCCCGGCGGCGCGGCCGCCGGCATGGCGGACTCCAAGCTCCCGGACATCCAGACGGGATGGGAGCAGGGGATCAGTGCCGTGCTGGCGGGGCTTGCGGGACTGAACATGGTCTACGAGTCCGCCGGCATGCAGGCATCGCTCCTCGGCTTCTGCTTCGAGAGCCTTGTCCTTGACGACGACGTCATTGGACAGGCGTTGCGTTGTGTCCGCGGGATTGAGGTGGACGAGGAGACGGTTTCGATCGAGACCATGCGCGAGGTTTGCCTTGACGGGCCGGGCCACTACCTGGGCAGTGACCAGACGTTGCGCATGATGCAGACGGAATACACCTATCCCGTGCTCGGCAACCGCATGAGTCCCAAGGAGTGGGACGAGGCGCAAAGGCCGGAGATTCTGTCCGAGGCCCGTGCAAGAATTGACAGGATCCTGTCGGAGGCGAAGATCCAGGTCCCGGCCGAATTGGACCTACGGGTTCGCGAGGAGTTCAGGATCCACTTTTGAAGCGGCCTGGCAGCACGTCAGGATTGCCTGGCGCCGGTTTCGTCAGGTCGCTGTCGCCATCATGCAGCGCCTTCTGCCCGGGCCTTCGACCCAGTACTTGTCACCGGCGCGGCAGAGCCACGCGGTGTCGCCGAGAAAGAGCGGGGCCGTCGCACGGTACGTGAATGACTTGAGCGTGCCGAGATGTTCGGCGGCAAGGCAGGCAAGCCGCGTTGCCAGAAGCGGGCCATGCACGACCAGCCCGGGATAACCCTCGTCTCGACAGTAGCCGGCGTCGTAGTGGATGCGATGGCCGTTGAAGGTGATCGCGGAATATCGAAACAGCGTGACTTCGCGAAGCTTGAGGGCGTGGCGCTCGTGCGCCTGGCAGGCCTCCACGGGCGGATCGCCCGAAAGGGGACCTGGCTCGCGATAGACAATGTCCTGCAATTCGGTGATGACGGGCGCGTGGCGCTGATGAATTTCATGCCTCAGCGTGACCAGTCCAAGCCTGCCGCTTCGTCCCCGCTTTTCCTTGACGTCGTGCAGTGTCGTCACCTTTTGGGCGGCAAAGCCGGTCCTGAAGGGCGCGTGAAACGCGAGCCGACCCCCGGCCCACATGCGAATTGGCAGGCCCATTTCCGGAATGAGGCGTCCGGGCCTCGCGTGTCCGTCGCGTCCGATTCGGGCTTCGGCCACGGGGTCCCAGAAGAAGGCAAAATGCGCGAGGGGCGGCAGAACGTCACCCGACTTGACGCGCGGAGGCCTGTCCAGCGTAGCCAGCAGCGCCTGCGCGCGCGCTGGATCTATCCGGTCGGTGATGGTCACGGACTCCGACATTGATGCGACATTGCACAAAGTTCTGGAATCTGCAATATATTGTAGAAAATTGCAGGTCGTTACGCTTTCCGTGGTGTTCGTCGTTGACTCTGAGGCGTCTTCGCCGGACATTTGGCAGACCGGAATCAGTTGCGAGGCTACATCCGTGCGTTTCAAGCGCCTTCGTCTGAACGGGTTCAAGAGTTTCGTGGATCCGACCGACTTGATCATCGCGGACGGACTGACAGGCGTTGTTGGCCCGAACGGCTGCGGCAAGTCCAACCTGCTCGAGGCGCTGCGCTGGGTCATGGGCGAGAACCGGCCGACGGCAATGCGTGGCGGTGGCATGGACGACGTCATTTTCGGCGGCGCCTCGACGCGGCCCGCCCGCAATTCGGCCGATGTGACACTCATTCTCGACAACAGCGAGCGGACCGCGCCGACCGGCTTCAACACGACCGATACGCTGGAAGTGGTACGCCGGATCACACGCGACGCGGGTTCGGCGTTCAAGGTGAACGCGAAGGACGTTCGCGCCCGCGACGTTCAGATGCTGTTTGCCGATGCTTCCACCGGGGCGCATTCCCCGGCCCTTGTGCGTCAGGGCCAGATCGCGGAACTGGTCAATGCCAAGCCCAAGGCTCGCCGACGCATACTCGAGGAGGCGGCCGGAATTTCCGGCCTCTACCAGCGTCGGCACGAGGCCGAACTGAAGCTCGCCGGCGCAGAATCGAATCTCGCTCGCGTCAGCGACGTGATCGAGCAACTCGCCGCACAGCTGGCTGCACTTGCCCGCCAGGCCCGGCAGGCGAAGCGTTACCGCGAAGTGAGTGAACAGTTGCGGCAGGCCGAAGGTCTCCTTCTCTACCTGCGCTGGAAAGAGGCGGAAAGAGCCCGGACCGCGGCAGAGGCCGCCCTGGCGGACGACTCGCGCATTGCGTCCGAGGCGGAGCGCCTCGCGCGTGCGGCAGCAGACGCGCGGGCGGGTGCGGAGGTGGCGCTGCCGCCGCTTCGGGACGAGGCAGCGTCCGCAGCCGCCGCATTGGCTCGGTTGCAGCATCGTGCCGACAGTCTTGACGAACAGGAAAGGCGTGCGGCGGACGCCGTGGAGACGCTTGGCGCGCGTATCGCTCAGCTTGCACGGGACGTGGACAGGGAGGCGGACCTTGACCAGGACGCGGTCGAGACCCTCCATGCATTGGGCGAAGAAGAGGCCGAACTCCTGAATGTCGGCAAGCTGCACGCCGATTCGGTCGAGGCGGCAGGGGCGGACGCGCAGGACGCAGCGCGCGTCCTCCAGGACCGCGAGACCGAGAATTCGCAGTTGACCGAGGACGTTGCTCGTCTCGTGGCCCGTCACCAGTCGGCGGAGCGCTTTGCGCAGGATGCTCGAACGACGCTCGAACGCAGCAAGGTCGCCGAGCGGCAATCCAGGTCCGATGGAGAAGCGGCGCGCAAGGCGCTTGCCGAGGCCGAGACTTCGCGCGTGGCAGCCGTTGCCGCGCGGGACGCCGCCCTAAAGGAGGCAGCGGCGGCGGAAGAGGCGATGTTCGAGGCTGACAACGCACGCGACGCCGCGCAAGGCAAGGAGGCAGAGGCCCGCGCGGTCCGCTCCGCGGCGGACGGCGAAGTCAAGGCGCTTCAATCCGAAGTGGCGGCATTGGCGAGTCTTGTGGACGATGGCCAGACCGGGGAATCAGAGGTCGTAGACCAGTTGTCCGTGACGCCGGGCTACGAGAAAGCTATCGGTGCCGCGTTCGCCGACGACCTCCGTGCACCGGAGATCGGCGCCGAGGCCGAGTCCGGATGGGTGGTTCTTAGGGACTACGAGACCTCGCAGGCCCTGCCGGGTCCGGTTGAGCCGCTGACGAATCATGTCAACGTGCCCCCGGTGCTTGCGCGGCGCCTCAGCCAGATCGGGCTGGTCGAACCTGCTGACGCGATGCGCTTGCAGGCCGACCTGAAGCCTGGACAGCGTTTGGTGAGCAAGGACGGCCGACTCTGGAGATGGGATGGATTTCGGGCCGGCGCAGGAGATGTGCATTCGGCCGCCGCTCTCAGAATGGAGCAGTTGAACCGCCTGAAGCATCTCGAAGGTGAACTGGAGACCGCGACTGCGCGGGCCAAGACCGCAAGCGAAGCCCACGAGGCGTTGCAGTCGGAGCTGGATGCGCTTGTTGAGTGGGCCAGCGAGGCCAGGGAGAGACGCCTGGCCGCAGATCGCGTCTTGACGGAGGCCGGCCGGGCCGCGTCCCAATTCGAGGCGAGCAGGGACATAGCGGAGTCCAAGTGCGAAGCTTCAGAACTTGCTGTCAGCCGCCACGCCGATGAAGCGTCTGCTGCGCGTGAACGCCATGCACAGGCGGAGAGGGCCATTGCCGAACTTGGCGACCTCGACACGCTGCGTGCCGAAGCCGAGAAAACGAAGAGCGGCGTTGAAGAGGCGCGCCGGAACCTTGTCGCATGCCGCTCGGCGCTTGAGGAGTCGAAGCGCCAGGGGGAGGCCCGGGAGCGCCGCCTTGCAGAGATCGTGGCGATGCGCGCCACGTGGAAGGACCGTCTCAAGAATGCAAGGGCTCGGGTCAGCGAGCTGGCCGAGCGTCGTGCAACCTCGGAGGCTGAACTTGAAGAGGCAAGGGGCGCTCCTGACCGAATCGCGGACGAGCGTCAGGTGCTTTCGAACGAGCTTGACGCCGCAGAGGAGAGCCGCCGAATTGCCGCCGATGCACTGGCCGAGGCTGAAACGGTGGAACGCAAGGCCAAGGAAACGGAGCGTGAGGCTGAACGAAAGGCGTCAGAGGCACGCGAACGACGTGCCGCATCGGACGCGCGGATGGAGGCAGCACGCGAGGCTCTCGCCGTGGCGGAAGAGCGGATCGTCGAGGAGCAGCGGACGACACCGGAGACGCTTCTTGAATCCCTTGATGCCGACCCTGGGAAAATGCAGTCCGCCGACAGGATCGAGGCGGACGTGATCCGCCTTCGCAGAACGAGGGATGCCCTTGGCGCGGTAAATCTCCGCGCGGAGGAGGATGCCCGCGAGGTGGAAGAGGAGCACGGGATCCTTGTGGCCGAAAAAACCGATCTTGAGGAGGCAATTCGGAAGCTCCGCAGTGGAATCACCAGTCTCAACAAGGAAGGCCGTGAGCGTCTGCTTGCAGCGTTCGATCAGGTGAATTCGAATTTTGCGGCCCTGTTCAAGCACTTGTTTGGCGGCGGCAAGGCCAGGCTCGCGATGGTCGAATCGGACGATCCGCTGGATGCCGGCCTTGAGATTCTCTGCCAGCCGCCCGGCAAGAAGCTCTCGACGCTTTCGCTTCTTTCCGGCGGCGAGCAGACGCTCACTGCGATCGCCCTGATCTTCGCCGTGTTCCTTGTCAATCCCGCGCCGATTTGCGTGCTGGACGAGGTCGATGCGCCCCTAGACGACGCAAATGTCGTGCGCTTCTGCGATCTCTTGGACGAAATGTGCCGTCGCACGGAGACACGCTTCCTGATCATCACCCACCATGCGGTGACAATGTCCAGGATGGACCGGCTCTTTGGCGTGACGATGGGCGAGCAGGGCGTGAGCCAGCTCGTATCGGTTGATCTGAAAGTGGCGGAACGGCTGGTGGCCTGAACGGCAGGCGCATGAGCGGCACTTGCCGCCCGGAACCTGCGCGGCGCCGTTGCCCGGCCGCGCGGAGACACCTGATTGCGGATTGACAGGATCGGCCTACGCGACCTTCCACTTGATGGAACATCCGGTCGACCGTATCTGATCTCGCGGCCCTTTGCCGGTCGAGGCCACGTCCCGCATCGCTTCGTACAGGTCGCGTCGGAGATCCTTTGGCCCTGGCCGGCTTCCAGAGGCGTCAAGCCGTCCCCTGTACTGCAGTTCCAGATCGGCATTGAAGCCGAAAAAGTCCGGGGTGCAGGCGGCGCCGTAGGCGTGCGCGACCACCTGGTCCTCGTCGTGCAGGTAGGGAAACGGGAATCCGCGTTCCTCGGCCAGCCGCGTCATGTTGTCGAAACTGTCGGCCGGGTAGGTGGTGGCGTCATTCGAGCAAATCGCCGCCACGCCGACGCCGAGCGACTGCAGGTCGCGCGCGTCCCTGATCATGCGGTCGAGCACCGCCAGAACGTAGGGGCAATGGTTGCAAATGAACATGACGAGCGCGCCCTTGGCGTCCGCAATGTCGGAAAGTGCCAGAACCCGTCCGTCGGTGGTTGGCAGCGAGAAGGACGGCGCCTTCCAGCCAAAGTCGCAAGTCGGTGGTGATGCAGCCGCCATGGATCAATCTCCTTGTGCATTGTCCGCCGCGTCACGAAGGGCGCGGATGTTTTCGCCGTAGCCGCTCGGCTTCGCAGCCGTTCCGCCCCTGAACACGGAGGTGCCGGCCACAAGCACGTCCGCTCCCGCGTCGGCGACGAGACCAGCGGTGCGGCGATCGACCCCTCCGTCGACCTCGACATGGATGTTGCGGTCGCCGATCATGGCGCGAAGCTGCCTGATCTGGCCCAGTTGGGATTCGATGAATGCCTGGCCGCCGAAACCGGGGTTGACGGTCATCACGCAAACCAGGTCGCAGAGGTCAAGCAATGCCGCCGCCGCCTCCACGGGCGTTCCGGGATTGAGCGCCAGGCCTGATTTCATGCCGGCACTACGGATCGCCTGCAGCGTGCGGTGCGTGTGCGGCCCGGCCTCGACATGCGTCGTCAATATGTCCGCGCCTGCCTGCGCGAACGCGTCGATATAGGGGTCAACCGGCGCGATCATGAGGTGCACGTCCATGACGGTGCGGACATGCTTGCGGATTGCCGTCACCATCTGGGGACCGAAGCTGATGTTCGGCACGAAATGTCCGTCCATTACGTCCACGTGGATCCAGTCGGCGCCCTCCGTCTCGACCGCTTCGATCTCGCGTCCGAAATCGGCAAAGTCAGCCGCAAGGATTGACGGGGCGATCTTTATCGAGCGGTCGAAATCCATGATCGGGTTATCCGGGAATTCCAGTCCCGGTGGAAGTGGAAAATGGAGGACGATGCGTGACGCTGCCATGCGCTTTGGTCAGCGCCACGGCACACCCTTGCGCCGTTGCGCCCCGCTGCATCGGGATCACTTCCATTTCAAGGGCGTCTGGAGCATCGATGCTCGATTGCCTTGTCAAGGAACAACCGCATGTCGGGCCGTGGCACGCGCCGTCCGAGTGTATGCAGGCTCTTGCCTCAGGCAGGTGTATCGGAGTCTTTTGGATCGGGACCGGCCTTTGCATTGGACTTGGTCTGGGCGGGGGGGGGGGGACGGCACGCTGCCGTGAAGCCGCATCGACGCTTGGGTGGTCGGCTCCGGAACTCGACAGCTTCGGGTTGGCATGCAGGGACGGCGCTCATGTGAGCGGTATCTGGCATCAGTCGGGCAGGAAAATCGTTGCTTCCATGAACGTCTTGGCGGCTCCACGGAGAAGGACTCGATCCTTGACCAATTCGTAATCCAGCCAGCCGCCACGAGGCGAGGCCTGAAAGGCCCATCCACGAGAGGCGCCCAAGATGCCCGACCAGTAGGGAGCGAGCGTCGCGTGTGTCGACCCCGTCACTGGATCCTCGGAGATGCCGGCACCGGGTGCAAAGTACCGTGATACGAACGCAGCGCCGGACGTGCCGTCTCCGACACCGGTCACGGCAAGCCCGGTCTTGCCCTGCCGGCTCTTCCGCATCAGGTCAGGTTCGAATCGACGGACGGCTGCCTCGCTGCCGAGATTTGCAAAGACGTTCTCGAAGTTGCGGAAGACATCAATCGGAGGTTCCGCAAAGACCCCGTCCAGTTCCCTTGGCGCGGCGTTCAGCGGTTCCGGAGGCAAGGCCGGAATGTTGATGCAGCAGGCGTCGCCTTCTTTCGCGGCCCGCAGATCGCCTATCCGTGTGTGGAAAGTCATCGTTCCGCGCACCCCGTACTCGGCAGTCAAGACATGTGCGGTTGCCAGGGTTGCATGGCCGCAGAATCTTACCTCATGCGCGGGCGTGAACCACTTCAAGCTCCATGCGGAGGCACCGGTTGGGACGGCGAACGCCGTTTCGGAGAGATTGTTCTCCTGCGCAACCGACAGCATGACAGCGTCGTCCAGCCACTCGTCGAGGATCAAGACGGCGGCCGGGTTGCCTGCGAACACGCGATCCGTGAACGCATCGACTTGAAACATCTTCAACATTGATCTCTCGATTGCTCGTGGTTGCGCTCGTCATCGCCGAAGATCGGTTCGGCGAGTTTTTCTCGGGCCTCGGGGTCGTCCGGACATCTCTCCTCAATCGGGTCTGCCTGGCACATGGCCAGCGTGCCGGCCACCCTCATCCAGATCCGGATTCTACATGCGGGAGGGAGGCCGAATTTCGCGTCGGTTGCTGGGCAGCTTGATAAAAATGACGTATTCGGTTCCTCCATGCAGTTCAACCGCGAAGCCGCTCGGTGTGGAGTTCCGGAGGGATGGAATCCACGCCTTCCAGCACCAGGTCCAGGATGGTTTCCGCGACCTTCGGCGCGACGCCAAATCCGATCTTGAATCCCCCATTTGCGACATGATGGCCGAGACGCCCGGGCCATGGTCCTAGCAGTGGCGCCCTGCTGACACAGCGTGGCCGAACCCCCGCCCAGCGTTCAATGATCGTGGCTTCGGTCAGGACCGGCATGATCTTTCCTGCGCGGCAAATGATGTCATTCAGGAGGTCGTCGGTCGTAGTTGGAGCTGCAAAGTCGCGCTCCGAGGTCGAACCGATTGCCAGCGTGCCGTCGAGATGAGGCACGAAATGAAGCCCGTCGGCAAATATCTGCGGCTGGCCGCCTGCGTCATGGCGAAAGAGTGCGGCCTGTCCTTTCACGCCACCGCCGACCGGTCGGCCAAGCGCGGCCTCGAGTTCAAGCAGCCCTTTCCAGCCAGTCGCCCAGACGACCTGTCCTTGGTCGGGTCCGTCGGCAGCGATTTCTCCTCTCCGCGCCCGAATTGCCGTCGCAAGGCTCCGAATTGCGTCACGCGGGTGCACGATTGCCGACAGCGTGTCGTGAACGAGCAGCCCAGTGGGGGAGGGCGGGATCCAATTGCCGGCTTGCCGAGCATCGATGATCCCCCACGATGCGCTTTCACCCCAGTTTGCCCGCGCGGCGTCGGCGCGCTCGCGGGCAAGCGCGACGTCGCGTTCGCGCATGAGTGGCTGTAGACGGCCCACCCGGGCGAAACCCGAAGAGGCGCCCGAAGTCGCATCGACCCCTTCCCAGAAGTCCCGGGCTTCGATCAGGCTCTCGAGCTGATACTGCTTCAACGCATTCCATGGATCGGGTGCGTGTGGCTGGAGCGCGCCGACAATGCCGCCCGACGCGCCCGAGCCGGGGCCGTTCCGGTCGATGACCCGAATACGTGCGCCACGCTGCAAGGCCTTCCAGGCGATGGAGAGCCCGAAGATTCCGGCCCCTCGCACAGTCACGTCGACCATTGCCAATGCATTCCCCCGTTGTCACTGTCGCTGCGAAACGGAGCAATTGTAGGAAATGGCTTGCGGGACGACCAGCACCCCGACCTGGAATGGCAGGGCGACGTGCCCGTCGCGTCGCGCTTTGGCGATTCGTTCTATTCGCTGGAGGACGGGCTCGCAGAAGCAAGGCACGTCTTTCTCGCGGGCAACGGGCTGCCCGACCGGTTCGTGCCTGGTTTCCATGTTGCCGAACTCGGGTTTGGCACCGGTCTCAATGCCTTGGCGGCATGGGCCATGTGGCGCGAATCCGGGGTGCCCGGGCGGTTGTGCTTCACGTCATTCGAGCTTTTTCCGATGGCGCCTGCTGACATGTCGAGGGCCCTGTCGGCCTTTCCGGAGATCTCCGATCTGGCTGGGCCTCTCGTGGCCGCCATGGAGGCGTCTGCCGGGGAGTTCGTGGCCGACGGCCTGCACTTGGAGATCGTATTGGGAGATGCCCGCGACACCCTGGCGCGCTGGGGCGGCGCTGCGGACGCATGGTTTCTCGACGGATTCTCGCCGGCAAAGAATCCGGAGCTTTGGACGCCAGACCTCCTGCGCCAGGTTGCGCGCCACACCCGTCCCGAAGGTACTGCAGCGACCTTTAGCGCCGCCAAGGTCGTGCGCGCGGGCCTTGCCGATGCCGGCTTCATCGTTGAACGCGTACCCGGGTTCGGTCGCAAGCGCCATATGACGGTCGCCCGCTCATGACATCACAGTCGAACCGGAATGGCATCCTCGTGATGATCGCGACGACATTCGTGTTCGCCGCGCAGGACGGCATCTCCCAGCACTTGGCCGTGACGTACAACACCTTCATGGTCGTGATGATCCGGTACTGGTTTTTTGCCGCCTTCGTGATCGCCATTGCCGCGCGCCGGCCCGGAGGAATACGCGCGACGGCGGCGACATCCCAGCCGGTGCTCCAGATATTCCGGGGGTTGTTGCTTGCGGGCGAGATCTGTGTGGCGGTTTTTGGATTTACGCTTCTGGGGCTGGTCGAAAGCCATGCGATTTTTGCCATTTATCCCCTGATCGTGATTGCGCTTGCAGGGCCGCTGCTTGGTGAACAGGCCGGATGGCGGCGATGGCTTGCCGTCCTTGTCGGCTTTCTTGGAATGCTCATCATTCTGCAGCCCGGGACCGGCGTGTTCAGGACGGTCGCGGTGATTCCGTTCATTTCTGCTTTCATGTTCGCGCTCTATTCGTTGACGACCCGCTATGCTGCGCGACGGGACAACGCTGCGACATCCTTCTTCTGGACCGGGGTCGTCGGAGCCGCGGCCACGACATTCTTGGGCCTGCCGAGTTGGGAATGGATGATGCCCGGCGACTGGCTGTGGATGCTGGCGCTCTGCATGACTGGCGTCTTTGGGCACTGGCTGCTGATCCGCTGCTATGAACTGGCTGAGGCCGGTGCCGTGCAACCCTTTGCCTACTTTCACCAGGTCTTTGCGGCACTCATCGGAATCGTCGTGTTTCACGAGGCCCTGAAGGCGAACGTTGCGCTCGGGGCCGTGGTCATCCTTTCGGCGGGCGTGTTTGCGCTGTGGCGCACATATGTCCAGGGGCGAGACGACTAAGGGCATCGCTCCAAGCCGGACGGGGTCAACGTGTTGTAGAAGGCACGGCAGCAGGGCGGCGGCACCTTGGGGCCGTTCACCCGGTTCCGTTCAGTGCCGCAACGAGCCGGTCCACATCACCGCCCTGCCTGTCGAGCAGGGTTCCGATCTCGATGCGTTCGGATTTCAACAGGCTGATGCCTTCGATCAGGATGTCGATGAATAGGGTCTTTCCGGAGCGGTCCGAAACCACGAAGCTCATCGTCAACGGTGCCCGGCCTTTCAACCTGGCGATTGCGCGAACTTCATGGACGCGGCTTCTCTTGCGCGATTCGGTGACCTCGATGGCACCGCCCTTGAATTCCCGGAACCGCTTCCCGTACTTCCGCGAAATATAGCCCGAAAATGCGTCGGTGAAGGCGCGAATCTGCCTTGGCGAAGCGGTTCGCGCAGGTGGCCCAAGCGCGGAGCGAGCGATCGCCTGAACATCTGCATAGTTGACAAAGATGTTCTCGAATTCCTTCAACGCGGCCTGAATCGGCATCCCGGAATTGATAACCCGATGTATGTCGTTGACCACGGCGTCGATGAGCGAGCGCGCTTCGTCGTCGCTCAGCGCACGGGCTGGGGCAACGCGCAACGCAGCGGTCCCGCAGGCAGCTGCGAACAGCAGGGTTCGGCGCGTCAGATCAGAATTCATCGTAGAGCTCTTCATAAATCTCGTCATACAGGTCCTCGAAGGGATCGTGGCCGGCGTTGTCCGGGTCCTGCTGGTTCAGCTTGAACTTCCGATTCTGGATGTAGGAGAGTCTCAACTGTGCGTAGCTGTCTGCACTGTCGTGGAGAACGCTGTCAACCGTATCGCTGAACTCGTATCGCACATTCAACGCGGCGGGAATCGTTGACGCCGTGTTCAAGACGGCCACATCGCTGGAAAGGTAGCTGAACGGATTGGTGGCAACATCGACGATCAACCCCGCGAAGTCCCTTTCCGTCGAGGGTCCCGCCAAGGGCAATTCCAGGTAGGCGCCTTCCCGTGCTCCCCACGCCGTCAGCGTGTCTCCAAAGCCCGTTTGCCGCCGTTCCAGCCCGAAGCTGGCCGCAGCGGGATCAAACAGGCCCGCTACGCCCACCGTGCTGTTGACGAGGAACCTGAACACGCTGTGGCCGGCACTTTCCACGTCGCCTTGAAGGACATGGTTCACGGCGGATTTCGGCTCGTCGAGATGCGCGGCAACATGAGACAGGCTGCGGCGGACGGGATCTGGCACTGTCGTTCCGTAAGCTTGGCTGAGCGGGCGGATGAGCACCCGATCAGTGCCCTTGTTGAAGGTGTGGCTCACCCTGTTGAACGATTCGTAAGGATCGTGGATCGCACCATCCTCCGGCGGTGCCGAACATGCCGAAAGGGCGAGCGTGGCGACGGCCAGAACTGCAAGGTGCGGGAAATTCAGACGCATGCGGTGCACGATGATTCCACTGACAATCCATGTCGATCCAGTGATCAATTCTAGTCTGCCAAATGGGGCGGAACAACAGAACCAATGGCGCCGGGCAAGAATTTTGAGGCGTACCTGTTGCGCTCGGGTGACGCGGCGTGAAAATGGTTCGGGCAGGCGTGACATCCCGTCAGGCCGGACAGGAGGAGACAAGTGATGACCGACGTGGAGAAGAAGCTTCAGGAGATGGGACTTGCATTGCCCGATTCGTCGCCGCCGGTGGCAAATTACGTGCCCTTTGTCCGATCCGGAGCGCTGCTCTTCGTGTCCGGACAGATCTCGATGGATGCAGATGGCAATCTCATCACCGGCAAGCTGGGTGCCGAACTTGATGTGAATGCCGGTGCCGCGGCAGCCCGGCGTTGCGCGTTGTCGCTGCTGGCCCAGGTGCGTGCCGGTTGCGACGGCGATTTCGGGCGTCTGGTTCGCGTCGTGAAGCTTGTGGGATTCGTCAATTCAACGCCTGACTTCACGGACCAGCCAAAGGTGATCAACGGCGCCTCGGATCTCCTTGTTTCCGTTTTGGGCGATGCCGGGCGTCATGCGCGCTCCGCCATCAGCGCCGGGGCGCTTCCCTTGAACGTGGCAGTCGAGATCGAAGGCATGTTTGAAGTGTCGTGAAAGCCCCGTTGCCGACGGAATTTCTGACCCGCCCGATCGCGCATCGTGGGTTGCACGACACGTCTGGGGGGCGGCCCGAAAACTCGCGCGCGGCCGTCAAAGCCGCTGTGGAACGCGGATACGGGATCGAGATCGACGTGCAGCTCACATCGGACAGGCGGGCGGCCGTCTTCCACGACTATGCGTTGGAGCGGCTTACAGGCCGTGAAGGTCTTGTGCGCGAACACTCCATGCCGGAACTCGCTTCCATCGCGCTCACTGGAAGCAACGAGACGATCCCCTATCTCGCGGACGTACTGGGCCTGGTCGCGGGCCGCGTTCCACTCCTGATCGAGATCAAGGATCCGGACGGAACGTTCGGTCCGGATGTCGGGCCTCTCGAAGGCGCGGTCGCAAGGACGCTGGAAGGATATAACGGTCCCGCAGCAGTGATGTCGTTCAATCCACATAGCGTTGCGGCCATGCAGGCGCTGGCGCCTGGCGTGCCGCGTGGCCTGGTGACCTGTGCCTTTCGTGAGACTGAATGGTCGATGCCGAAGGCCAGACGTGCCGAGCTTGCGGGAATCCCTGACTACGAGCGCGCGGGCGCATCGTTCATCAGCCACGATGTCCGGGATCTGGAATGTGCCAGGGTGCTGGATCTCAGGCGAAGCGGGGCGAGCATCCTCTGTTGGACGGTAAGGTCCGCCGAGGAAGAGCGCCGGGCGCGTGCCATTGCGGCAAACGTGACCTTCGAAGGGTATCTTCCCTTGCATGCGGATTGATCGCAGCTTCGGTCACGTCAGGCTAAAGTGCAGTCATGAGCGAATCCGCGCTGGAAATCTCGACGCTGGCAAGCCTGTCGGCGATTGCTCCCGAAGACTGGGATGCCTGTGCCGGCGCTGGGACCGCGGACGGCCTGCGTCCCGTCGATCCGTTCACGACTCACCGGTTCCTGAACTTGCTCGAGTCGAGTGGCTCGGTCGGTTCTGGGACGGGATGGCTGCCGCACCATCTTGCCGTCCGGGACCAGGATGAAGTGGTGGCGGTTGCGCCGCTCTACGTGAAGGGCCACAGCCAGGGCGAGTACATCTTCGACCATAGCTGGGCCCATGCCTGGGAGCGCGCCGGAGGCAGGTACTACCCCAAGTTGCAGATTGCCGTGCCGTTCACGCCGGTCTCCGGGCGTCGTTTCCTCATGCGCCCCGGGTGCCGGGCGGACTGCTTTGGAGCGCTGTTGAACGGCGCCGTTCATGTCGCCGTCGAAAACCGGCTTTCGTCCGTGCATGCCACGTTCTGTGCGGAGGATGAGGCAGTCCGCGGCCGCGAACTCGGGCTTCTGCACCGCGTGACCCGGCAGTACCGGTGGGTGAACGAGGGATATGAGGACTTCGACGGTTTTCTGTCAGCATTGTCGTCGCGCAAGCGAAAGGCGATCCGGCGCGAGCGGCGCATTGCGCAATCCTTCGGAGGTGAAATCGTGGCCCTCACGGGCGACGGCATTCAGCCGGGGCACTGGGACGCCTTCTGGGAATTCTACCAGGACACGGGTGCGCGCAAATGGGGCAGGCCGTACCTGACGCGCGCCTTTTTCGACCAGGCTCGGGAGCAACTCGCAGACGACATTCTCCTGATCCTGGCGATCCGCGAAGGCTGTCCTGTAGCGGGTGCGATGAACTTCGTGGGACGCGAGACGATCTTTGGCCGCTACTGGGGTGCAATCGAGTATCACGACTGCCTGCACTTCGAGCTCTGCTATTATCAGGCAATCGACTACGCGATTGCCAACGGGCTTGGCGCGGTCGAGGCTGGCGCGCAGGGTGACCACAAGCTGGCGAGAGGATATCTGCCAACGGAGACCCACTCTCTGCACTGGGTGGCGGATTCGGGGTTTGCCCGCGCGGTCGAGGAGTATCTTGAGGTAGAGCGGGCAGCGGTTGACGACGACATCGAGGTGCTCACGAGCTACGGTCCGTTTCGGAAAGTCAAGGAGGAGCCGGAATGAGCGACAGACTGGAAGGCGAAGCGCGCCGGGAGGCCCTGGCCCGGCTTTCGGAAAGTGGATGGATCGAGGTCGAAGGGCGAGACGCCATCATGAAGACCTTCAAATTCAGGAATTTCGTTGAGGCGTGGGGCTGGATGACGCGGATGGCGATCATCGCCGAAAAGATGAATCACCACCCCGAATGGTTCAATGTCTACAACCGGGTCGAGGTTACGCTGACGAGCCATGACGTTGACGGCCTGAGCGAGCGCGACCTCAAGCTTGCCGACAGGATGGATGCCTGAGCCGGGCAATTGCCTGCATCAGTGGATCACGTCTCAAGTGGTTGGCAGACGCCGTGCATGACAACCTGGGAACCTGCCGGGCGATTTGGCGTCAGATCATTTCGAGAAGCGCCTCTCCTGCAGTCAGGGTGCAGACGCCGCTGTCCTCCTCGACCTGGAGAAGCTTGATTTCTCCGTTCTCGATCAGCATTGCGCAACGCGTCATGCGATCCGTGAGACCGACGGCGGGTACGCTGAACGCAAGATCAAGGCCCTTCGCAAGTTCGCTGTTCCAGTCGGCCAGCATCGTGATTCCGGCCGCATCCGCGCCCGAGGCCTGACCCCAATGCTCCATCACGAGCACATCGTTGGCCGCGACACAAATGATCTCGTCAATTCCCTTCGCCCGGAAGGCATCAGCCGTACGGACGAAGCTTGGCAGATGCGCCGTGTCGCAGGTCGATGTGTAGGCGCCGGGCAATCCGAACAGCACCACTCGGCTCCCTGCCACGCGCTCCGAAATGTCGACCTCTGTCACGTCGCTTCCCGCCTTGTGCAAGAGCGCAGCCGAAGGAATCCTGTCACCCACCTGAGCCATTATCTGTTTCTCCCAATTGCCAAATTCGGTGCCGAGGTTATATGCCTTTTGGCGATAGAAGCCAGTGGTCAAAGTGCATGGGCGGAATTCTGATAATCGGCGCAGGCCAGGCAGGGGCGTCCCTTGCCCAAAAGTTGCGTGCTGACGGATTTGGCGGTGACGTGACGCTGGTCGGTGACGAGCCGGTACCGCCATACGAACGTCCTCCATTGTCGAAAGCCTACCTGATGGGCGAGATGGAAAGGGAGCGTCTCTATCTGAGACCGCCTTCAATTTATGACGACAAGGACATCAAGCTTCGTCTTGGAACTCCCGTCGATACCATAGACGTTCGCAAGAAGTCGGTGATGATCGGAGCCGACAGCCTGTCCTACGACCAGCTCGCCCTTGCCGTTGGATCGCTTCCGAACCGCCTGCCGCATGAAATGAGTCGTGACCTGGCAGGCATCCATACTGTACGCACTCTGGCCGACATTGACCGAATCCGCCCGCGCTGCCGCCAAGGTGCGCGAGTACTTGTGGTGGGCGGCGGCTATATCGGGCTGGAGGCGGCGGCTGTGGCTGCAAAGCTAGGGCTGAAGGTTACGCTTGTCGAATTGGCGCAGCGCATCCTGAACCGTGTGGCCGCAAGCGAGACGGCGGACGTGATTCGTGCGGAACATCAGGCTCATGGCGTTGACATTCGAGAAGGCGTTGGGGTTGAGTGTCTGACGGGAGACGGTCGTGTTGCAGGTGCGAAGCTCACGGACGGATCGACGATCGACTTGGATTTCGTCATCGTGGGAACCGGAATCCGTCCCGGCACGCGCCTTGCGGAGGCAGCTGGAATCGATTGTGACAACGGTATCCTTGTTGACGAGTTCGGGCGCACCTCGGCTGCGGATGTCTGGGCCGCAGGGGACTGCACGTGCTTTCCCTACAACGGGAACCGTTTGCGGCTCGAATCCGTGCAGAACGCGATCGATCAGGCGGAGGCCGTTGCCGTGAACATGCTGGGCGCTCAATCGCCGTATGTGCCTGTCCCGTGGTTCTGGTCCGACCAATATGACCTGAAGCTTCAGATCGCAGGGCTGAGCACCGGCAATGACAGGGTCGTGTCGCGCGTGTCCGGGAAGGGACGGAGTCACTGGTATTTCAAGGGCGAGCGATTCCTCGCGGTGGATGCCATCAATGCGCCTCGCGACTACATGGTGGGCAAGCGACTGCTCGAAATGGCCAAGAACGTCGAACCCGCTCAAGTTCAGGATCCAGACACGGACTTGAAGTCGCTCTTGAGGGCATGAGGATAATCGGTGGCCGATTGCGCGGCTTGAAGCTTGCCGCTGTTGGCAAGAGAAGTGCCGGGTCGCAATTGAGGCCGACGACTGACCGGGTTCGCGAAAGTCTCTTCAACCTTCTCCTCGGCGGACGATTTGGCGATCCTGTGACCGGTGCCCGCGTGCTGGATCTGTTTGCGGGCACGGGCGCGCTTGGTCTTGAAGCACTTTCGCGAGGGGCGACACACGCAACATTCGTCGAGAGCGGCCGCACGGCTTCGAAGATCCTTCAGGGGAACATTGCAAGAGCCTCGGTCGAGATGGAGACCCGCCTGGTTCGTGGCGACGCAACGCGCCTTGCGCCGGCGACAGGGGAACCGGCGACCCTGGTTTTCCTCGATCCGCCATATCGCCAGGACCTTGGTGGACCTGCGCTTATTGCGGCTCGGTCCGGTGGTTGGATTGCCGATGGGGCGTTGATTGTCTGGGAGGAAGCCGTCGAGGTGATGCCTCCTCCAGGAGTCGCCATGCTTGAATTCCGCAAGTACGGTGATGTCTGTTTGTCCCTTTGCAGGGTGGAAGCGCCAAGTGTTTGAACCGCGAGGTTAATCCGAACTTCCAGAAGGCCTCAAGGTCTACCCGGTTGATTTCGGGACAGAAATCCCGGAATCCGGATTCACGGTACTGGGCAGGAACCTGCGGCGGGTGTCAGGGCAGCCGGACGCCGAGGAGCCGGAACGCCTCGGCCTGCAGCGGCGTCGGCGTCGAGGTCATGTCGAATTCCGCGGACGTTTCCGATTTCGGCTTCATGCGCATCATGGACAGGGTCGCCAGATGGGCCATCAGGCCCTGGAAGCCCTGGGCGGGCAGCCCGGACACGGTCCGCTTCGTCGCCGCCTTGAGCGCGGCTCCGTCCGACGTCTCGGCGGGGGCGACGACGGAGGCCGCCTCCGACGGGTCCTCGTCATGGAAGAGCAGCGGTTTCAGGGCGTCCCGCATGTGCCACTCCACGTAGTAGGC